>NZ_PZZP01000001.1:2142420-2448480 GCF_003046315.1 Desmospora activa DSM 45169
CCTCGGTTGGTCAAATAAAAGGGGATGTTTTTATAAGACTGTTCCGTGCTGGTGCCCCCATCCTCATTCCAGATATCGACAGTCTGCCCGTTTTTGACAAAGGGTGTAAACCGCTCCCCCATTCCGTAAATCGTCTCTCCCACACTGATGGACAGCTGCTCCCGTATATAGGTCTCTCCAGTGTCAGTCGTCACATATGCGAGGCTGCGCGGCTCGCTCACCGTTAAGCATTCGTCACCGTTAAAAAAGGCGAGGGACCACTCCTCCTTGTTAATTCGAGCTGATAAATCTCCGCTAGTAAATCGGATCTCCTCTTCATTATCGTGAAGGTAGACGCTAGTCTTTGTATCGATCAACGGAAACGACGGTTGCCGCCTCACCCCTCCTTTGTAATGCCAAACTTGTACCCGGATCACATTGGGCCGGGGGGAAGTGAGACGCACAGTAAGCAACGGTCCATCCAAGGTATCCCCGCGATGTTGAATCTGTTTACAGGGAAGAAAGAGAGTAAGCGCATCATCGGTTTGTTCCGTCTCATACACCATCGCCGGTCGATGTAAGGTAAAACCTTCTCGTGTCAACCAGTGCCCGTTTGTAAATTTCATATCATCCCTCCTATTTTCGCTTCATTCACGGGACCTGCAACTTCACTTGTGTCTCGGTCCCTTCCGGATAAAACTCCACGGTAAGTGTCGCGTTTTCCTTCACATATTCCAAAAACGCCGGGGTTAATTCAAGTTGTCCGTCCTCCACCTGAAAATCGTCCCCGTAGTTGATATACGGCGTCCAGTCCCATTTCTCTTCTAGGACGGGACGACCAGTCGCATCTGTAACGGCTTTGATGGTACGAAGCTTGGTTCCGTTCCACTCCAGTGGGATCGTTATGTTTTCTTCCCGATCTTGTGGATGGATCACGATCGTCTGGACGGTGGGGGTGGGATCGTCATACTGGATTACATCCATCACCTGCTCCGCTCCTGTAGAAAAGGAGAAGGTCAGCTGCGCATTGGTCCCCAGCTTTGACTCCTCTAACAATCCTGCTACAAAATCAGCTTTTAACGTAACCTTGGCGTTAGTTTCGTCATAGGTGTAATCGGTCCCTTCCACCAATCGGGTCGATCCGTGGCTGATCCCCGTCAATCGATTTCCGTTTAGCAACAGATCCACCGGTTGATCGGTTACCGCCTCATCCGCCCGCACATACAGATCTACCGGTTTGATAAAGGCGTTGATATTTCCGGCGGAAGCTTCCTCAATGATGTCCTTGACAACGGGGTCGCGCCATTGCCGCTTGCTGCGATCAAAATGGTCGTTGCCGTTGTCCCACCACATGGTAGCGATGCCATACTGTCGACAGAGACGGATCAAATGGTCGTGGTACAGCCATTTGGAATGCTTTTCATTGTTGCCTAAGGTTCCATATTCACCGAGAATGATCGGATAACCCTGGGAAGTGTATCGCTCATACAGCGGCCGAAGATCGTTTTCCATCTGTTGCCGGTCTTGGGCCGTTCCCCAGGTGGTGTTGCCCCACCAACCCGCCACATAGTCCCAGGGTGAATAATAGTGAAAGGTGAGGATGAGATGTTCGTCGTCGGGAACTTCAAAGGAATCATCAACCAAATTATCACCGTTATCATGAAGGGCCCCCACAATTACCAACCGTTCATCATTGTATCCGCCCGATGTGCGAATCGTCTCCAAGATACTGCGATTTAAATGGTTCATCTGCTCCGCATTCATACCTGTCGGTTCATTGATCACTTCAAACATCAGCTTTTCGCTTTTCGTTCCAAAATGGCGAGCAATCTGCGCCCATACCTTTTCCAGCTTATCGAGGGTGCCCTCGGGATCTCGCTCCATTTCATGCACCCATAACCAGGAATCGTGGTGAACATTTAACACCACATAAAAATCCCGCTCCAAAGCCCAATCGGTCACTTGCTCCACCCGACGCATCCAGCTGTCGTCAATACGGTATTCCGGCCCCGGTCCAATGTGGGAATCCCAGGTGACGGGGATGCGGACACTTTTAAAGCCGGAATTCTTAATATCGTCAAAGGTGTGTTCTTCCACCGGCGGGTTGTTCCAGGACCCTTCCGTGGGAACGGCATCCAGCGTGTTTCCCAGATTCCAACCCGGTGTCATCGCTGCTACTGCTTCATTTGCATCAAGGGCTTGAAACTTTTGCTGCGCTTTTTTTGCATCGTCTCCTGCATTTGGAGCGGCAATCGCAACCGGAACATACATCAAAATGCCGATTATGGCAAAGATAACGAACAATCGGAGGATTTTTTTCACTTTCCTCACTCCTTTTGGCCAATATGTTGAACAACAGTCCCAGTTACCTTCATGAGGGGCGTTTCTCATTCACTCCACAGCTTTACCCGCTGCTTGACCAGTTTTGTATACTCCGCTTCCATCTCTTCCACCCCGATTTTATCGAGGTCCTTCATAAACTGATCCCACACCTTGTCAAAATTATCGGGATCGGCCAAGATGGCTTCTGGAATCCGTTTATAGACGATATCTTTTGCCCGTTGTTCCTGTACCTTTAGTTTCGATTCATTTGGAATCGAGATATCCCAAGCCGCTCCCCACGGTTTTACCGGAAACTCGTCCGCTTGTGGAAACAGGTCCTTCCATGTTTTCGCCCCATACGCCGCCAGCACTTCTTTTTCAATATCGGAGTAATCGTTGACGATCTGATCCGGATGCTTTGTCGTTATATAGTTGTCGGTGGAATCCTTCACTCCGTCACCATACCGGAGCGAAATGTGATAACTTCCGATGCCCGATTCCCGGTCAAAATTGGCTGCATCGTTGTTGCGCCGTTCTTGCACTTCCTTCGGGATTACCCGTTTTCCGTCTTCATCGTACTCATAGTGCTTTCCTTCCACCCCCCAATAGTTTAGGATCTGGCCTTCTTCTGATGCCATCCAATCCAAGAATTTGATGGCACGAACCGGATCTTTGCAAGACTTAGTAATTCCGATTCCCCACCCGCCCAAAAAGCCGTTGTCCTGAAAGGCGGGGTCCTTATATTTTTCCGAGAGTGTCACATGATAGTGGCCATAGGTCCGTTCCTGCTTTCCCGCCTTTTTTAGCGCTTTTTCCCCGTCTTGATATTGCCATTGGGCATCGATCAAAGCGAGCACCCGCCCGCTGGCTATTTTCGATTTATACTGGTCATAGCTCTGGACAAAGCTTTCCGGATCGAGCAAACCGATATCGTTCATATGATTTAACCAGCGAAAATACTCTTTTTCCTCCGGCCGACGATAATGGAGCGTCGCTTCATACGTTTGGGGATCGATATAAAACTCGCCGTCATCGGAACCCCCCGTCGTTTTAAAGCCTGGGTTGGAAACGGAGATCAAGAAGCGCCAATCATCCCCTAAAAGAGACAAGCCGATCGTCTTCTGTCCGTTGATGGTCGGATGCTTCTCCATATATTTTTTGATCGCGTTTTCAAAATCTTTCACCGTTCGAATCTCTGGATAACCCAACTCCTTGACGACGGCATGTTGCAGATTAAAGGTTCCTTCTGCATCAAACGGAGTATGCTCGACGGTATTAATCGTCGGGATGAAGTAAATGGAGGGGTCGTCATTGCTGTACCGCAGCCGCCCCATATCGTCGCCGATCATTTTTTTGATGTTGGGTGCGTGCTTCTCGATCAACGGTTCCAAATCTACCATCGCATTGGAGTCAACCAGAAGCTCAGCGGCCCCCTTTGGTGAAATAAGGTCGGGATAGTCCCCGCTGGCTGCGATCAAGGCAATTTTTTCATCAGGATTACCAACGGCA
The DNA here is from genome assembly GCF_003046315.1 of Desmospora activa DSM 45169. Classification (NCBI taxonomy): domain Bacteria; kingdom Bacillati; phylum Bacillota; class Bacilli; order Caryophanales; family Thermoactinomycetaceae; genus Desmospora; species Desmospora activa. Next base: position 2,146,231 of record NZ_PZZP01000001.1, read on the forward strand.
AATTCAGCGTTTAGCTTCACACCTGTCCGTTTGGTTATCGCTTGCCCCACATCATCTTCCATCTTGTTCCAAGCCGGATTGGGATCAGCAAAAAAGGCGGAAAACGTGATCGGGTTGTCCGGGTCCAATTCCCCAGTCGCATCATCCGCTTTGTCGTTGGTACACCCGGCAACCAGCAGGAAAACCGCCGACAGAAGCGCAAACTCCCTTCGCTTTTTCCATACCATGCTCATACGCCTCCTTTTTGCATCAATGTTTAACCGAGCCTAGGGTCATCCCTTTGATGAAATACCGCTGCACAAACGGATAGACAAACAGAATCGGGATCACGGTCACCATTGTGATCGCCATCTTGAGCGAATCCGGCGATACCCGCCCCGCCAGCTCCGGATCGGCAGAACGCATGGCGGCTTCATTGCCGGTTTGTGCACTTTGTAATATCTTCATCAGCTCATATTGCAGGGTTGTCAGATGCGGACTGGACCCGTTGTAAAGATAGGTATCAAACCAGGCATTCCACTGCCCCACCGCTAGAAACAGAGCAATGGTGGCGATAACCGGCTTACAGAGCGGCAGAATTACCCGCCAGTAGATGACGAAATCGTTGGCCCCGTCTAGTTTTGCCGACTCCTGCAATTCATAGGGCAGGGCGTCGATAAAGGAACGAATCATAAAAACATAGAAAGCGTTAACCATTCCCGGCAAAACGTACACCCAAAAGGAATTCATCAAACCCAGATCCCGGATCAACATATAGACCGGAATCATCCCCCCGGAAAAATAGAGCGTCAACACCAGAAACAGCGATACAAATCGGCGCCCTTGAAAATCGCGGCGGCTTAAGGTGTACGCCAGCATCGTCCCACTAATCAAGCCCAAGACCGTCCCGATGACAGTACGCAGAACGGAATTGACAAAACCGGTTAACAGGGTGGAGTGGTTAAATACCGCCAGATAATTATCCAACGTAAATTCCCGGGGCCAGATGGTAATGCCGCCTCGAACCGTATCGGTGGAATCGTTCAACGAGATGGCCAACACATGTAAAAACGGAAACAAGGTAACCACCATCACCAGCAGCAAAACCGAGTAATTCAAAATATAGAAGCATTGATCCGCGAGGGTCGACTTGGTCCACCGTTGAACTCTCTCCATACCGGCCGCCCTCCTCAATAAACGCTTTCTTTGCTGTATTTTTTAAACAGATAGTTGGCTGTAAATAGCAGGATCATCGCAATCACAGAATTAAAGATACTGATGGCTGTACCGAAGGAGAAGCGATTAAGACCGATTCCGTAGTTGAGGGCATACAACTCCACCACTTCGGCATAATCGACCACGAGCGGATTGCCCAACAACAATTGTCTTTCAAAGCCGATGCTCATCAAATTGCCGATAGACAAAATCAACAAGACGATGATGGTGGAGCGAATCCCCGGCAGGGTCACATGCCACATCTGCCGAAACCGTCCTGCTCCATCCGCCTTTGCCGCTTCATATAGCTCCGGGCTCACCCCTGACATCGCAGCTAGAAAAATAATCGAATTCCACCCCATCTCCTTCCATAAGTCGGATAGGGTCACAATGCCCCAAAACCAGGTTTCTTTCGCCATAAAGGGGATCGGTTGATCGACGAGGTTTAACGCCAGCAATCCCTCATTGATCATCCCATCACTGGTAGACAACAGTTTCGTCACAATACCCGCCACCACAACCCAGGAAACAAAGTGCGGCAGATAGGAAACGGTTTGCACGGTTCGTTTAAACAATTCCTGGCGAACTTCATTCAACAAGAGCGCAAACACGATCGGCACGGTAAAGCCGGCGACCAGCCCCATTACCGCCATAGCAAAGGTATTGCGAAGAACCCGATAAAACCGCTCATCGCTAAACAAATCGATAAAGTGCTGAAAACCCACCCATTCCTGTTCAAAGAACGATAGCCCCGGCGAGTAATTCTGAAAGGCCATCGTCCACCCCCAGACCGGTACATAATGAAATACAAACACCCACACAACAAAGGGAAGGGACATCGCGTACAAGTAGCGCTGCCGCCAAAATACCTTCCAAAAACGCTTCTGTGTTTTTGTCTGCCTCCCCGGTGTTTTTACGGGTGGCAACGGTTCAATATTCCCTCTCAACCGCATCCCTCCTTGCTTGAAGTATGCCTTTTTTCAGTCGCACTTTTCTGATATCAACATTGTGATAGCGCTTCCATCCCAGCATACATCAACCTTCCCTCTCCCAATACCCCAAAGGTTTTACTTCTTTTCATATAAAAATTAGACATGGACATCAGGTGTGGGATTCTGGTGAAAAAAAGCGACGCACGGTTTCATAGGCCAATTTCGGCCGACGATATTCATCGACAATTCCTTTGCTGTTCATGGTTTTCGCTCGTGTCAACAGCCACCCTTCCCCTTCAGTGACACGGCAATCACAAAACTGCCAGATGAAAACACCGGCGATCGCTTCTCTGCTCAAAAACGCCTGCAGGCAGCGACCGATAATCTCCGCTTGCCTTTCTTCCGTTCCTTTTACTTTTGTCAAAGAGCGGTAGCCATAAAAACCATCTCCACCAAACTCGCTGATGATCATCGGTTTTCCTTTTCCGCCGTTTTGCTCCGCCCATTGATACAAACGGTCGCTCAAGTCACCGGGCTCGTCCTCGATATACCAACCGGGATAAATATTAAACGAAAGGATATCCGCCAAATCCAAGCATCGGTCTGTAAAGTGCTTATCCGATGCAAAGCTGACCGGGCGGGAACGATCCATTGTCCGGATTTGATGCAATTGGGTTTTATAATGGACTCTTCCTTCCTCCGTGTCGCTGCTACATTCGTTTAATACGCCCCAGATGATGATGCTGGGGTGATTATAATGGTGTTGCACCATCTCGCGGTTGCAGGTTTTACACTGATTTGCAAAGAGCGGGTGCCGCATCCGTTCCAAATCCAAGCCTCGTGCATGATTTTCTTCCCAAACATAGATTCCACGCTCATCGCATAAATCCAGAAAGCGCTCGTCATGGGGATAATGAGCGGTTCGCACCGCATTGGCTCCCATCTGCTCCATCAAGTCTAAATCCTGCACCATCAGTTGCAACGGAAAGCTGGACCCAACCAAGGGATGATCTTCATGGCGACAAAATCCTTTCAATGTCACCGCCTTGCCGTTGATTCGGATTTGACCGTCTGCAACTTCGATTTGACGAAAACCGACACGCTCAATCCAATCATCGAGCGGATGCTTCTCCTCCGCCCGATACAGCTGCACGGATAAATAATAAAGCTGCGGATCTTGATGGGACCATGGTTTAACCGTAGGAAAGCAAACGGTACTCTGGTGTTTAACCGTGGACTGTACAGCAAGGTGAAGCGTTTGCGCGATACAGGTCTCACCCGCCAAATCGGCTTGCAGGGTGATGGTTTTGGATTCGGCGGCCAGATTGGTTATCCACGTCTCGATATCGGCCCACCAGTTGCCATCCTGATAAAAGGGCGTAAAATGGACCCGATCAATAAAAACATCTGCTATGCGTTCCAGCGCTACCGGCCGGATCAATCCGCCGTAGGTATAATAATCGTTGGGAATATGAAGAGCGGACTCCGGTGTAAAACGGTTGTCGACAAGCACGGTCAGTTCGTGATTTCCGGCGCTCACATCGGGGACAACGACATAAAAAGGGGTATATGCATTATAATGATGGGCGATATGATGACCGTCCCAGTAAACGTCGGCTGTGTGGCTCACCCCTTTAAACTCCAAACGAATAGGGGTTTGTTGTTCCAGTTGAATCTCCTTCCGGTACCAACCCCTGCCGCGATACGTATTAAGCTCCGGATGGGACTCCCAGCAGCCCGGAACCGGCAGCCGATAGTCATAGCAATCGGGAATAGCAGGATGACCCTCGACTGGCGCAAAATCCCACATCCCTTCCAATTCCGTTACAGCGCGAACCCGATGTTTACAATATAAACGAATCATTGCTTCACATCCTCACGATTGATTGGCGTTAACCGTTTTCCGGTAAGTCGATGGAGACATCTTGACATATTTTTTAAACTTACTATGAAAGTAGTCCACATTGCGATATCCCACCTCTTCCGCCACTTCGTATACTTTTTTGCCCTTTGCCAGCAGTTCTTTCGCTTTATCGATCCGCACCCGATCCACATACGTATTAAAAAGCTGACCGGTATGTTTTTTAAACAGTTTCCCAAGATAAGCGCTGTTGTAGTGTAGTGCTTGTGCCAGCTTTTCCAACTTCAGATTGTCGGCGTAATGGAGATGGATCAAATGCAGCATTCTCTTGGGCAATGTTTCTTCATCGATACCGATCACTTCCTGTACAAACTGGTTCAACAGCCTCCGCACATACTCTTCCAGCGCCGCGATGTCCGGTTGGGTATGGATGTCTAATAGTTGTACGTGATACCGTTGGGCGTGAGGAAGGCTCGGTTTGACCCGATAAATGTTGTTTAACGTTTGAGAGAGAATATAGACCCAATCATTTATAATTTGTCTCTCCGTCGCATGTGCCTGTATCATGCGCTCCACGATCTCCCGAATGACTGTTTCTACCGACTCGATCTGACTTACCTGTAACGCATATGTCAGCCTTTGCACCCATTCATCCCAATCACGCCGTCTCTTGTTGTCGGTGGTCTTCTCGTCGACCGGAAGAGCGGGTTTTTCCGCCCGCATGACGATCCCTTTTGTCAGGACAAATCGTTGATTCAACCCTGCGGAGGCGAGTGTATACGATTGTTTAATCGCTTGGAACCGATCCACTTCTCCCCCTAACACCGCATACAAATCACAGCCATATGTACGCGCAATCGATTCCAGTTCTGCTTGGATCCAGGATAAATCCTTATCCCGCACTTCACCCTGCAGCCATACACCCACATAAGGCTCAATTGGACTGGTAAAAACCGTTGCCCGCTTCCATCGCTCTAACCGTTTTCTTAAATCCGCTTTTACCGCAGCGAGCAGGTCGGGGTTGATCTCGCTATCTGTTTCCACATAAACGAGCAAAACCCGATGGCCCCTCACCTTTGGATCAATAGCGGAAACGATGGAAGAGTCAACTTGTCCGCCGACGATAGCAGACTGAAGCAACCGTTCCCATTGCCATTCCTTCGCTTCCTCCCGCTGACGTCTCCGCTGCTGCTTCTCCCTCAATTTGGTTTGAATCCCTGCGATATACTCCACCATCTCTTCATCATCGATCGGTTTCAACAAATATCCATCCACATGAAAACGAATCATCTGCTGGGCGTAAGCAAAGTCAGCATACCCGCTCAACACTAATATCGATGTATCCGGGTCCTGCTGGCGGATCGCTTCAATCAATTCCACTCCATCCATGACCGGCATACGGATATCGACAATCATCAAATCGGGAGAGAGACGCTGATAGTGTTGTAAGGCCTCTTTGCCGTTGGCCGCTACATCATCAATACGAAAACCGTAATCGCTCCACGGGATAATCGTTTTTAACCCTTCCTGTATCACCGGTTCATCGTCTACAATCAAGACGTTGAACATGATTTTCCCTCCTTCAGCGGAATGATAAAACGAACGATCGTCCCCTTGCCGGGGCTGCTCTCGATCCACAATCCACTCTGACCTCCGTAAGTCAGCCGCAAGCGGGAATGAACATTGTGCAACCCGATGTGGTTATCCGTCGGTTGTTCGAGATCCAGCGATTCCATGATCGTTTTCCACTTCTCCGAAGTGATGCCGATGCCGTCGTCTTCCACTTCAATCTGAAGGCTACCATCGACGCATTGCGCCTGTACCTTCACCCTCCCTCCTTTTTCATTTTTCTCGATACCGTGGATGACAGCGTTTTCAACAAGCGGCTGAATAACCAAGGCGGGAATCCTGATGACGGCCGCCTGTTGATCCATGTGCAATTCATAGCGCAGACGCTCTTTATGCCGAAATTGCTGGATTTCCAGATAGGAGCGAACCATCTCCATCTCGTCTTTCAATGTGACGGTCCCTCCCTGAATCTCGATTTTTTTACGCATCAGCTTCCCAAGGGATTTTATGGCGGAAGCGATCTCCCGCTCGCCGTTGATATGGGCCTTCATCCGCAAGGACTCTAATACGTTAAACAAAAAATGGGGATGAATCTGACTCGCCATCATTTTTAATTTGATCTCGTTTTGCTTTTTCTGCAATTGATTTTTCTGCTCATGGGAGCGTTTAACTTCCGATATGAGCGATTTGAGATTATGTACCATCGTGTTAAACCGTTTCGACAATATTCCGATTTCATCATTTCCATCGATCTTGATCGCCGTCTCCAGATTACCGGCGGCAACTACGCGCATATGTCGTTCCAATTTTAACAACCGTTGTGACAACAGATTGGAAAAATTGTAGATCAGCACACCGACAATGATGCCCCCCACCAACACGACACTAAAACTCATTAAGCTAATCCGATTCGCTTCACGGACAATCTCGTCGATGGCAAAAACAGAGACGACCTTGACACCGTTGGCATTTCCATCCGGTTGCAAATCCGCTACGATGATGGTGGAACGTTCTCCGTCGACCTCTCCTTCCTTCATCCCTGGCGTCTCAGTATAAAGGTTGATATCCCCATCGATCTCACCCAGGTTTTTTCCGAGCCAATCCGGGCGATTAATAGCAACGATGGTATTGTTTTCATCCACGATCATCGTTAAAAACGATTCCTGATCGAGAATCCAATGGAGATAATCTTGGTTGACCGCGATCACCAACACACCGTGACGTTGAAATTCGGAAAAGGGCACCATCCGGATCAAACTGAGTTGGCTTTGATTCTTGGTCTTATCCTCAAGATAGTACCATCCGATCTTCCCCCTTCCCTCCAATGCCGATTGATACCAGAAGGAATTCTCCACGTGGGTGTCGATTTGAAAGATCCTCCCGTTTTCCATCAGGGTAGGGTTAGCGATATAAAAACGAATACCGGAAATCTCAGGATAAATGCGCACATAATGATCAAAAGAGGTATACTCCCGATACGCGTGAACCACATCGTAAGTCGATTGATAACGGGTATTTACCAGTGTTGCAAACCGTTTATCAAATAGAAAATGGCTAGAGATATCACTGGGAACTTTCAACACTTCCGCCGTTCGCTTCTGCACCCTCTCCACATTGGTGTTCGCCTGTTCAATCGCGTTATCCAGTGCCATCTGCCGCAATTCAAAGGCAAGGATCGGACCGATGACCAACATGGGCACAAACACGACCAAAATAAAGGAGAGCACCAACTTATGCCTGATCTTTACGTTATGAAACGACCCAAAGCCCCTCATCTCCAATCCGGCTCCTTTTGGTGTAAAGTGGCAAAAAGTGAATCCATGTTGGCCACTAACTCTGTATCAAGTTCGGAAATATTACTATTCAGATTATTTTAAGTGTACCATACGACAAGACTGCTCTTCCATTTTACGTACCGTACTGATCACCCTAAATTCCGCTCTTAACCCGCCCCGACTCCGCGTGGGATGGCAGGCTCACCGCGGGGATTGTTCGACCCGTCATGCAACCACGGTTTCCAAATACGGATTGCTTCCACTGGCAAACGGGGTGTATACTCCAATGGATAGGGGAAGCGCTTTCCACCCCTCAAACCATCCTCATCCTCCGTTCTGTTGATGATGAGTGGAATTTTTGAAAGCGAACCGTGCCATTGTTGCACAGAAACGAAAACGTCATCCATTGATAATGATACAACATCCAAACAATCAGGTGATCCTATGACACAACCCTCATCATTTTCTCCCTATCATACTTTTGATCGAATCGAATGGAGCCGTCTGGGAGGTGGCATCCCCCTCTCCATGTCCGCGGGTGAACTGGAACGAGTGCGCGGACGTAACGACCCCATCACATTGGCCGAAGTATCGGAGATTTATCTGCCATTGGCTAAATTGATCTACTTTCTGGCGGATCGCAACCACGCAGGACAAAAAGCAACCCATCTGTTTCTCGGCAAGATTCCGCCCAAAGTACCTTTTATCATCGGCATCGCCGGTAGCGTCGCCGCGGGCAAAAGCACAGCGGCACGCCTATTGCAAATTTTATTAGGCCGACTTCCCCACCGTCCCCGTGTTGACTTGGTCACGACCGACGGATTTCTCTATCCCAAAGCAGTCTTGGAAGAACGGGGATTGATGAAGCGAAAAGGCTTTCCTGAGAGTTATGATATCCGTAGGCTGCTTCGCTTTTTAGCCGAAATTAAAACGGGGAAACCCACAGTAGAAGCGCCGGTCTATTCGCATCTCACATATGATATCGTGCCGGAAGAGCGACAAGTGATCCGTCAACCTGACCTGTTGATCCTGGAGGGGCTCAATATCCTACAATCTCCCCCTCCCGGCGAAAAAGCTCCCCATCTGACGGTCTCCGATTTTCTCGACTTTTCCTTCTATGTGGATGCGTGCGAAGAGGATCTAGCCCGTTGGTATGTGGAACGCTTCCAATTGTTGCGGAAAACCGCCTTTCGCCAACCCGAATCCTACTTTCGCCGCTATGCCGATCTAACAGTGGAAGAAGCGGAAAAAACCGCTCGATCCATCTGGAAGGAAATCAACGCCCGCAATTTAGCGGAAAATATCGCCCCTACCCGCGCACGAGCCCGCCTGATTCTGGAAAAGGATTCGGATCACGCCATTCGCCAAATTCAGCTGCGCCGGTTTTGAACCATGAGAAAATCTCATGAGCAGGATCAGTATGCATAAAATGATTAACGCAATATTCAATGAAGAAAAGGTTCTGGCAGAGGCAGCCGTTATCTATGGATTTAAGAAAGATCGAGTGCAGTTTTTAGCTGATGCAGAAAACTATGTGTACCAGTTTGTAAAAGACAATAAATCTTATATCTTAAAGATTATAGGGATGCAAGATTAACGGATTCAAATGAAATAGCACGATTATGCTTACAACTTGTGTGAATATGTCTATACTTTGATTTATTTGATTCCATATGAGCAGACAGCAATAAAAAAGACCGCCTAGCGGCCGTATCGAATCAACTCATCTACTCACTCTCGCCCTCCACCATCGCCACCAGCGACTCCAACACCTTGCGTGCCGCTTTCCTCACCTGTTGACCGGTGTGGTTGCCGGTTTTGGCCAACCAGCTTCCTTGCTGGTTGACGACCGCTTTACCTTCCTGCACCGCTTCTTTTTTTTCTTCTGTTTCTTCTACCACCTCATCTGAAACCTCTGTTTCATAAACATTGCCGAGGACAGCGATTTCGATCCTACCGTTTTCCGGCGTGATCTGGACGGCACGGGGAGCGCCTTCGCTTCCCTGGATCTTCTGGATATTCCTTTCAGCGGTATCGATACCGAGAAAGATACCAAACATCAGTACCAGCATTAACGCCATCACCTGCACCATCAATCGCATGTCCTTTCCCTGCCTTTCCTCATTTATTCTCCATCGGGCTGGGCATCTACCGGAACAGCATCAAAGTGAATCTCTGCCAAGGCTTGCGCCAGCGCATCTGCCGATCGGTATGCCTCTGCAAAGGTATTGTCCACTCCCCCTACTTCCACCAACACACTGTTAGGGGCGAGGGATTGATTGTATTCGCCATTGCCCATCATTGGCGTTTTGCGAAATACCCCTTTGGACAGTCCGGGATACAGCTCATCCAATTTGTTATGCAGTTTCATCGCAAAGCGCTCATTCTTTTCCCAGTCCTTATGCCCCGTCCCGATAACAAAGGCAATCTGGGCATAGGACTCCCCCTCGATTTCTTTTGTGGTCGCTTTTCGGCGTTGAGAATCCCGATGAAGATCCAGGATGTACTGAAGATCGTCATGTTGTTTCATCGCCTGCACCACGGTTTCCCTGGAAGCCTTGTATAGTTGATTCCAATCCGCGTTATAGCCCCGGGTGGATACATCCGCTCCCAAGCCGTGTCGCTCCAGCATTTGACCGAGACGGGTCCCTACTTGGGTAATATTTTTTTCCTTGTCAAAAGCGCGGTTTGGCTCATTGGTCCCCGACAATTCCGGCAAATACGATTCTGTAAAATGGGTGTGGTAGATAAACACCTTTTTCTCACCGGAAGCGGCAGGCGGTTGTTTTTCTTCTTTGGAAGGTTCCTCCGCATCATCATTTAATTTTTCTTCCAAGTCGGGAGGTGGTGGGGATTCAATCGGAACCGATGTATAATCCACCCCTTCCCCTGCTACCACGATCTCCGTATCAAAAAGCGCAAATCCCGGCAATTCACTTCCGAGAAAGCTGCGGGGATCTTCCGGATTGACGCTGGTCACCAGTTCAAAAAAGATCCGTGAGAATGGGGGTTCTTTATCCGCCACTTCGGGCATGCTCGTCAGATAGGGCAGCTCCCCTCCCATGAGATAGAGCAAAGTTTCAGTGGAGAAATGAGACATCACTTTTCCCAGATCCGATGTATGGGCGCTTCTCTCTGCCTGCAACATCGCAAACAGACCTGTCAAAATGAAAATAACGGCTGTCCCTAGGATTAAAAACACAAACAGCTGACGTACCCGGGAGTCGGACATATTGACGGTAGTAAAGCCGTGCTGGCGATATCGCATCATTCTTCCTCCCATATGCTTGTCTACTTCATCATATGGAAGAAAGATCAACGCTAGAACGAAACTCTATGGAAAAATAAAGCGGCGGCAACTAGAAACCGAAATGGATCGATCCCTTGTTATTCACGGCACTCCACCGGCTTGTTTGTAGCAATCTAGCGCCTCATCCGCTAACGGTTGATGATAGGTCACTAAAGTCCGTTTCGACTTCGTTCCTTACACGGCTTTGCACCAATCTCGTCCCGGTTGCTACATGTGGGACAACTCAATATCTAAAGTGTTGTCCTCAATTCACATGGGCGGAGACATTTTCCGGTGTAACCGCTTCATGGAGCGCGATATTGAGTCCATCCGCCACCAATTTGCCCATATCTCCGACAAAACTGTCTACTTCTTTTGGTGTAACAATCAAATTTTGTCCGAGGGGTTCCAGTACCTCGTGAATCAACTGCCGTTTCTCCTCAGAAGCCAACCCTCCCACCATCCCCAACATCTGTTGCCTTTCCTCGGGAAGGATCTCCTGAGACCGCAACTCCTTTACACTGGCCCGGTTCATCGGGTCCAACGGATTGGTGGGTTTCTTCTGGCCCATCTCCCGCTTCAAATGAGCCAAGACAAAATCGACGGTATCGTGGGCAATGGTGGTAGCATCCACCACGGTAGGAATACCGATGGCAATCACCGGAATCCCCAGCGTCTCTTTATCGATCGCTTTTCGCTTATTGCCGATCCCTGATCCGGGATGGATACCGTTATCCGCTACCTGAATGGTGGTATTCACCCGGCTCAACGCCCTGGAAGCGAGAGCGTCAACAGCGATGATCGCATCCGGTTTGGTCTGCTTGGCAACCCCGAATATAATCTCGCTCGTCTCCATTCCGGTTGTGCCCAGTACACCGGGAGAGATAGCGGCAACCGGACGATAACCCTGTTCCACACGCTCCGGCATCAATTCAAACAGATGGCGTGTCACCATGGTGTGCTTCACAACAAATGGACCCAATGCATCGGCGGTCACATTCCAATTGCCCAACCCCACGATTAAAATGTTGGCATCCGGGCCAATCCCCACTTCTTGCAAAAAGCGAGAAAACATCTGGGCAAAGTGGGCGGAGACGCGCTGTTGCAACTTCGAATCCTGACTGCGCAAGGCCGGTACTTCTAAAGTTAAATATACTCCCGGCACCTTTCTCATCGCTTTGGCACCCTGCTCATCTTTGATGCGAATCCAGCTGGTTAGGATTCCGTTTTTTTCTGTTTCATCCACATCAACGCCAGGAATGCCGCTCTCATCCTCATCCCGCTCAGCCAGGGCCATATCATGCGCTTCCCGGGCCAAGTCCGTCCGCACCTGAAACGGACCCAAATCCAAAAAGTGTTCCCCTTCTGCTTGCTGGTCTTCTCTGGGCATCGATATCCCACCTCTTTGCACTTTTGCTACCATTCTCCCCAAAGCAGAGCCTGCTTTATTCTTTGCGAGCGGGAAAACCCCTGGCTTCAGCTATGGGGATGAAAGGCGAAAACCAAGCAGTCATTCCAGCCTGAGACATGGCAACGAAACTCTTTTTAACCGTAGGGCTCACGGGGTTCGCTTAGGTTTTTTTCTACAGGTTACTGGAGATTACCCAAGGACCGTAGAAAGTGCCTGTGGTCAATCCCCTGCGTTTATGTATAGGGTGTGGTCAATCCATCTTGCTTTTTGCTTTCCCGCATGATAGAATTTAGCATGTTGCACGTTGGAATGACCGAAATACCCGATCTGGGAGGTGAATCGAATGCCCAATATCAAATCCGCCATCAAACGGACCAAAACCAACGAAAAACGGCGCCAGCATCGGATGACCCAAAAATCCGCAATGCGCACCTCCGTCAAGAAATTCTTGACCGCCGTAGAACAGCAAGAGAAAGAGCAAGCTGGAATCCTACTGCGGGAAGCCAAACGGAAACTGGATAAAGGCGTATCCAAAGGCCTCATCCATAAAAATGCCGCCGCCCGGCAAAAATCCCGTCTGGAACAAAAATTCATCGCCTTGAACGGCTGAATCAATCCATAAAAACGACCCTTTTGCGGTCGTAACAGGAAAACAAACCCCATCCTTGGTCGGGTTTGTTTTTTTATACAGCAAATAAGTACTATAAGGGAAGCAAAACGATTCGCTATCTCTATAAAAAGGAGAATTTCTAATGCGATACGACTTTGACCAAATCGTCAATCGTAAACAAACGGCTTCCGAAAAATGGGATGGAATAGAAAAGATATTTGGTGCTCCAAATCTTCATCCAATGTGGGTAGCCGATATGGATTTTCGCTCACCCCAACCGGTCATCGAAGCGATGAAACAGCGGGTTGAACATGGAATTTTTGGCTATAACCTCAGACCCGACTCCTATTATGAAGCCATTATCGATTGGATGGCAACCAGACACCAATGGAACATTCAGAGAGACTGGATCTGTTACAGTCCCGGTGTCATGCCAGCCATTAGCTTTATTATCGCTCATTTTTCTGAACCGGGTGATTCCGTCTTGATTCAGCCCCCGGTATATCCGCCCTTTTCGCAAGTGGTAACCCGACACGGGCGTAAGCTGGTTACCAATCCACTGCGATATACCAATGGACGGTATCAAATCGATTTTGATGACCTAGAGAGAAAATTGGACAGTGGTGTAAAAATACTTCTTCTCTGCAGTCCGCACAATCCGGTCGGACGTGTTTGGACCCAGGAAGAATTGACACAGTTAGGACAGATGTGTCGAGAGCGAAATGTTCTTGTCGTTGCTGATGAAATTCACGCCGATCTTGTTTATCATCAGTCCTCCCATACCCCTTTTTCCGCCGTATCAGAGGAATTGGCGCAGCATTCCATCGTGTGTACATCCCCCACTAAAACCTTCAACTTAGCGGGGATACAGACGGCAAACATCATCATTCCTAATCCACAGTTACGAGAAAAATTTAAAGCAGCAGTTGACGATCACTTTGTGCAATTTAGCAACACCTTTGGCATGGTGGCAACGGAGAGCGCATATCGAAACGGTGCAGAATGGCTGGATCAGTGTCTCACATATGTTGAACAAAACCTCCATTTCTTGACTGCGTATCGCGAAAAACAGATTCCAGAGATCAAAGTAATCCAACCAGAAGGAACCTACTTGGTTTGGATGGATTGGCGTGATCTCGGTATGGATGCCAAAGCGTTAAAGTCGTTCATGCTGGAACAAGCCAAAGTAGCCTTGCTGACAGGAGATACATTTGGACTGGAAGGGGAAGGGTTTATGCGGCTCAATCTCGCTACCCCGCGTGCATTGTTGCAGGAAGGGTTGCAACGGATCGAAAAAGCGATCAACGTTTATCGAGCGGGGAAAGGATGATAACAAATGGTTTTTGATGATTCCTCCCTCATAATTAGAAAAGCGAATTAATCATTCACCTTGCACAAGCCACTCATGATTCCTAACGGTTCAGTCTATTAATTAATCAAAATCAAATGCCGCCTATGAAGACGGCATTTGATTTTTTCTTCGGTAAGGCGAATTCGGCTCGCTTTTTGCTCACAGGATAAGTCCCATCGCTTCCTTCATCTTAGCCAACGTTTCTGCTGTGGCAGCCCGGGCTTGTTTGGCTCCTTTTGCTAAGATATCGTCGATCTCCCCGCTTTCCATCAATTGATGATAACGCGCCTGCAACGGCTCCAATTCGGCAATTACCGCTTCGGCGGTATCCACCTTGAGATGGCCGTAACCCTTTCCTTGATACTGTTCTACCAATGTATCAATCGATTGACCACTGACGGCACTGTAGATGGACAGTAAGTTGCTCACTCCCGCTTTTTGTTCAGGATCGAATCGAATCTCTGTCCCGGAATCCGTCACCGCTCGCTTAAACTTTTTCAAAATCGACTTCGGCTCCTCCAGCAAAGCGATATAATTGGCTTCACTGGGAGCGCTTTTACTCATTTTTTTCTCAGGATTGTCCAATCCCATAATGCGGGCGGTCGCTTTCTGGATCCTCACGTCAGGAACAGTGAACACTTCCCCGTACTGGCGGTTGAACCGCTCCGCCAGATCCCGCGTTAACTCCATATGTTGCCGCTGATCCTCCCCAACCGGCACCACCTCGGTTTGGTAAAGCAAGATGTCCGCCGCCATTAGAACCGGATATGTGAACAAGCCTGAAGTGGCGCTCTCGGAATCCTTCCCCTTATCCTTAAACTGGGTCATACGGCTCAACTCCCCGATGCGAGCCACACACTGCAACAACCATGCCGCTTCCGCGTGATCGGGGTTATGGGATTGGACAAAGATAGTCGCCTTCGCGGGATCTAGCCCCGCCGCCACATAGAGACCCGCTAACTCCCGTGTCCGCCGCCGCAGTTCGGCCGGATCGCGGGGGATGGTTAACGCATGCAGATCAACAATACAGTAATAACATTCTCCCTCCTCCTGCAAGGCAATAAATTGCTTCATCGCTCCCAAATAGTTTCCCAGATGGAGCACACCGGTCGGTTGCATCCCAGAAAATACACGTGTCACCTTTTTCACATCCTTATCCTCAATAAAAAATAAAAGCCCGTCCCCAATTAGGGACGAGACTTTGCTCGCGGTACCACCCTGCTTCGCCGTTTGCTGACGGCACACTCCTAGATAACGGCCATATTCGGCCGGTCCGTTCCTTGACGTCCACCACCGCCGACGCCTTTTGGAGGGACAGCTCCGAAGCCCATTCACACAGGGGACTGATTGGCTCGCAGCTTCCACCAACTCTCTGAACAGTCCGTCCGCACTACTCTTCTTCATCATCGCTTCAGCTATAGTCAGATGTTTTCCTGACATTTTCATTCTCCATCATACCTCGTCTATTTCGTGAAAGCAATCCCGTCAATCGGTTATATTCCTGTACACCATGCTATACTGATAAAAGAAGACAAGTGATGAAAGGATAACGGATATGGGCATTCCTTTTAGCTTAAACCCTCATCTAATCACATTAGGCACCTTGTTTATGGCCGGATTATTCCTGCTCGTACGGGTACGCTCCGCCCAACGTCCCACCAACGCCATCAAAATTTTGATGCCGCCTTTGGGGATGAGTACCGGTTTTCTGATGTTTTTATATCCGCCTGCTCACATTCCGCTTCTATGGGGATTGATCGCTTTTTTGGCGGGAGCGCTTTTCTTCTCCTTGCCGCTGATATATAGCTCACGGTTTGAAGTAGTGGGACAACAAATTTATCTAAAGCGATCCAAAGCATTTATCTGGATTCTTTTCATCCTGTTGGCGATCCGGATGCTGGCCCACGAATACGTGAACCAATTGATCTCCCTGGAACAGACCGCTGGTATCTTTTTTGTACTGGCCTTTGGGATGTTGCTCCCCTGGCGCTTAGCTATGTATCGCAACTTTATCCGCCTCAAACGGGAGATGGTGCAAAAGACGGCTGAAGTGGAGTAGACGGGTTTAACGATATGATCGAAGTCAACCCTTGATGAAATTCCGTCAAGGGTTATTCTAATGATTTGGGTTTTATGAGAAATATGATATTGTGGACGGGAAAAGTCTCCGTTATGCGAATATGCAGGTTAGTTGAGCATCCAGAGTAGGAAAAATATGGTTTTTCCCCTTTCGCAAGTCTGACTATTTTTTGTTAAGAACTTGAATATGTCTGCACATGGGCTACGGGTGCTCCACAATGGATTGTTACGTAATCGTGCATCGGGTTGGCATGCACGATCAGGTTTGATTTTCCCCCTCACTCTCCCATGTTTCTTCCGATATCACCCGAATACCGTGACGGCGGAGAAGGGCGGTGGTAACACCGATCCCTTCTTTTTTCGTCCCGCTGAAAGTACCGTTATAAATCATACAACTACCGCAGGAAGGGCTTCTCTCCTTGAGAATCGCTTCTTCGGCTCCGACGGCTTCGGCCATAGCCAACGCTTCCCGTGCACCGGCTATGTATTGCTCCGTGACATCATTGCCTTGGTTATCAATCACACGCGCCTTCCCGTCAAGGACATCCTCCCCATCCCCGCCAACAATCTCCGCTGGATTGCGAGGGGTAGGCAGTCCCCCCATCTGCTCGGGACAGACCGGAATCGCCTTCCCTTCCCGCACCAGCCGTTGGATCTCCTCCACCCGCCAATGCTTTTGATCATACCGGCAAGCGATACCGGCAAAACAGCCGCTCACAATCTTCACCTTGTTCCCTTCTGATCGTTCCATTCCTACTTTCACCCCCTCAACGATGTTTGAATCTCCACTGTTTTACTCAGTTTAACGCAAAGGAAGAAGGACTCCAAATTGTTGGCCACGTGGAGCCGGGTCCCGATTTCCATATTCCCCGGCGAAAAAGGGGGGTATCCCCGTATTAGGCCTGCCAAGGATAGTCAGCATCCAAATCTGGAGTCCCCTCTGTTTAGAAGGTACTTTTGTCCCTCCCGTGCGAGAGGGTACACTATAAAAAACATTTACGGTGAACAAAAAGGATGGATACTGATGAAAGACGCCTTGATCCGACAACTTTCCGAATCACTTTTACAGATGAGCGATACCGAACGGCATCTGCTGGATTATATTGTGGCCAACATTGAACGCATCCCCCGCCTGTCCATTGTCACGTTAAGTGAAGAAGCCGCTGTTTCCACCGCCACGATTGTCCGCTTGATGAAAAAAATCGGTTATGAGGGTTATACCGAATTTAAGCATCATGTCCGCGAAAACCTGAAGGAACGGCAATCCGTCACCATCACCGCCGATATCGACACCCAGATCAAAGAGGCCGTTCATAAAAATGAGCAGGAAGTGGTCCGCACCATCCAGATGATCGATATCCGCACGGTGGAAGAGGCAATCCGACAACTGCGGAAAGCCGAGAAAATCTATGTCTTTGCCCGTGGTTTTTCAGAAATGATCGCCACAGAAATGACGGTTAAGCTACAGCTTCTCGGAAAAAACTGTGAAATCCACAATGATCCCAACATCATCAAAGTAAAAGCGCGAAAACTGGCGGAAGGGGATCTCGTCGTCTTCATCTCCCTCAGCGGCGAAACGGAGGAGTTGGTTGAGGCGGCGGGTGCCCTAAAAGTAAAAGGCATCACCACCCTGTCTTTAACCACCAAAACCACCTCCAGACTGGCCCGTTTGTCCGATATCTGTTTGTTTGGGTACAAAGGAGAACAATCCTTTTTTCCCAACTATGAAGTCCGCTCTCGCCTCCCGTTGCATGTTCTTTCCCGCATTTTGCTGGATGCCTACGTCATCCGCATGTCGGATGAATCAACCCCTTCATGAAAACCTTTTCACAAACGGTAAACACAGCCGGCTCTTCCTGTCGGATAATAAAGATAGGCAAAAACATTAGACAAAAAGGAGGGAGAGCGTGATCTACACCTGCACATTAAACCCTGCGATCGATCTGTTTGTTTCCATGGAAACCTTCCGTCCCCACACTGTCAACCGGACGGTGGAAGAAGATTACCAAGCCAACGGCAAAGGAATCAATGTCTCCTTCATTCTTAATCGGATGGGTTTCAACAATACGGCTATGGGCTTTCTCGGCGGTTTTACCGGGGAGTATATCGACCAGCAATTGCAGCTGGCCGGAATCGCGACGAATTTTATCCCAATTGACGGCATCACCCGTATCAACATCTTTATCAACGCAGAAGAAGAATACAAAATCGTCAACAAAGGACCCACCATCGCAAAAGCAGATGCGGAAAAAATGTTGGATAAAATCCGCTCCCTCCCCAAAAAGGCCACACTGGTGGTCTCCGGCAGCCTCCCGCCGGGCATGGACGAAAGCATCTATGAACAAATCGCATCCATCGCCCGCCAACGGTCAATCCGGCTCGTGTTGGATATCAGCTCTCCCCGCTTGCTGGACTGCCTTCCTTATCAACCGTATCTGGTGAAACCCAATGAAGACGAACTGGCTCAATTTTTTGGTCTTCCTTCCTTAAATGAAGCGGGCATCCAGGAGAAAGGGCGGGAGCTCCTTGAACGGGGAGCGCAACAGGTATTGGTCTCCCTGGGAGAGCGGGGATCGTTGTATCTCTCGCCGGAAACGTCGATCCGGGTTACATCCCCTCAAGGAAACGTGGTTAATACCGCCTGTTCTGGTGACGCCCTGCTGGCATCGTTTCTCGGACGCCGCATGAAGGGGGATTCTCTGATCGATGCCTTAACCTACGCCTCAGCAGCGGGAGCGTCTACCGCCTTCTCAAAGGGGCTCAGCGATTTATCTGATGTGGAAAATCTGCGTCAACAGGTTCAAGTTTCGGTTCACAGCCAATCGGAGGTGAAATTATCATGAAAAAAGTGAAAATCGTGGCCGCTACCGGTTGTCCCACCGGGATCGCCCACACTTTTATGGCGGAGGAAGCGCTAAAAAAAGCTGCCGCCAAACTGAATGTCGACATCAAAGTGGAGACCCACGGCCAGATCGGTGTGGAGAATGAGTTATCCCCAGCGGATATCCAGGAAGCCGACGGTGTAATCATCGCCGCCGATAAAAATGTAAATGCTGATCGCTTCTATGGAAAACCGACGATCGAGGTCTCGGTCACACGGGGGATTCGCGAAGCGGAACAATTGATTCAAACGATTTTGGATGGAAAAGCCAAGCCTTATCAGGGGAGTAAACCGTCCCCGTCTCAACAGGAGGAGACAACCCCGGAAAATCGTAAATGGCGCCACGCCATCTACAAGCACCTGATGAACGGTGTCTCCCATATGCTTCCCTTTGTCGTAGGGGGCGGGGTGCTGATCGCAGTCTCCTTCCTGTTTGGAATCCATTCCGCCGATCCTGAACACGAATCCTACCATCCTCTCGCTGCATTCCTCAATCAAACCGGTTCCATCGGATTCCAACTGATGGTGCCCATTCTGGCCGCCTTTATCGCGGAATCGATGGCCAAACGACCGGGGATGGTCGTCGGCTTTATCGGCGGTATGATCGCCAGTACTGGTGGTGCAGGATTCCTCGGCGGAATTGTGGCCGGTTTTGCTGCCGGTGGACTGGTCCTGCTACTGCAAAGACTTTTCCGTAGTCTGCCCCAGTCGTTGGATGGACTAAAAGCAATCTTCCTCTATCCTGTTCTGGGCATTCTACTGATCGGCGGGGTGATGACACTATTGGTGGAACCAATGACCGCCATTAATGAAGGGATGAAATCGTTCCTGAGCAATTTCCAAGGAGCCAACCCTATTTTGCTCGGTATCATTATCGGTTCCATGTGCGCGTTCGATATGGGCGGCCCTGTCAACAAAGCGGCTTATGTGACAGGAACAGCCCTGCTGGGGGAAGGGAACTTTTACTTTATGGCTGGTGTTTCTGCCGCCTGTATCACTCCACCCCTGGTCATCGCTTTTGCCACCGTATTTTTCCCGAAGCGGTTTGATAAAGAGGAGCGTAACGCCGGACTGGTCAACTTTATCCTGGGTTCCACCCACATCACAGAAGGGGCGATTCCGTTTGCAGCTAAAAACCCGATGGTCGTTCTACCCATCCTGATGGTGGCTTCCTCTGTATCTGCCGTTCTTACCTATTTGGCACAGGTACAGGTTCCCGCTCCTCACGGCGGTTTCCTGGTGCTGCCGGTGGTGACCGGTGCTCTAGTCTGGGTACTCTCCATCCTGGCCGGTTCTTTGATCGGAGCCGTTTTATACGGATGGTCCCGGGCGGGAAAGAAAACACCGGTCAATCAAGCCGATGATTCCAACGGCGCAGCTGCATAAACACTTTTTTATAGGGGGTCAAACATGCTGGTAAACACAAAAGAAATGCTAAAAGATGCACAAAAAAACGGATACGCCGTCCCCGCTTTTAACGTCCACAACCTGGAAACGGTTCAGGTAATCACGGAAACGGCCAACGCGCTCGGTTCACCGGTCATCCTGGCCGCCACTCCTGGAACCTTTCATTATGCGGGCCGGGATTTTATCCAGTCTCTTGCCGAAACGGCCGCCACCCGGTATGCCGTTCCCATCGCGCTTCATTTGGATCATCATGAACGGCTGAAAGACATCCAGGAATCCCTCCGGCTCGGTACGAAATCAGTGATGATCGACGCTTCCCATCACCCCTTTGCACAAAACGTGGACATTGTACGGGAAGTGGTAGAATGCGCCCATGCCTACGGGGCCACAGTAGAGGCGGAATTAGGCCGGTTGGGTGGACAGGAGGACGATCTGGTCGTCGATGAAGCCGACTCCTATTACACGGATCCGGCGGCTGCACAGGAATTCGTGGAGCGTACCGGCATCGACTCCCTTGCCGTCGCGATCGGTACCGCCCACGGACTTTATCAAGCAGAACCCCGGCTCGACCTGGATCGGCTGGCGGAGATTCACGACCGGGTCGATGTTCCCCTCGTCCTACACGGCGCATCCGGCATCTCTCCCGCAGAGGTACAAAAATGCATCCAACTGGGATGTTGCAAGGTGAATATCGCCACCGACCTAAAAATCCCCTTTGCCGATGCGCTAAAAAGCTACTTCCGAGAGCATCCAGAAGCTAGCGATCCGCGCAAATATATGGAGCCCGCCAAACAAGCAATGGCCGCTATCGTCGCGGAAAAAATCCGCATGTGCAAAAGCGATGGGCGTATTCCGGTTGAGGCCCAAATTTCATGAGTCTGCTTCCATTACCGGTTCGTCAACGACCGCTTTCGATTTTTTCCATTTCCTAATCCAAACATCAATCCCCCTTGGTCGCCGCCGAGGGGGATTGATGTTCTTTTATCTCCATTTTCCTAAAACAGTCGGACCATGTATCCGATGATCAATCCGACAACACTGAAGTCCGTGTCGCCAAAGGTGGTATTTTCAAAGCCGAGATCTCCCAGGACCGGCACCAATAGCGCAGGCAGAAAGCTGATCAAAAGACCGTTGGTCAGCGCTCCAAGAAAGGCTCCCCTTCTTCCCCCTGTGGCATTTCCAAAAACACCGGCAGTCGCTCCGGTAAAAAAATGGGGGACGAGACCGGGAATAATCACCGGCAAGCCCACAACAACCAGGATGCTCAGGCCGATCAAACCGCCGAGAAAACTAGCGAGAAAACCCAGTATAACGGCGGTAGGAGCAAAATTGAACATCACTGGACAATCTAGAGCCGGTTTTGCGTCGGGGACCAACTTTTCCGCAATCCCTTGGAAAGCGGGAACAATCTCAGCCAGCATCATACGAACGCCCGCCAGGATAACATACAGGCCGACGGCAAACAACAACCCTTGCATAATCGCAAACATCACATAATTCTGGTCTTTTGCAACACCTGCTGCCGCTTCAGGACCAGCCGCCAATGTTATCCCAACATATAAGACGACCATGGTAACAGCGGTGGAAATGGTGGTGTCACGAAGAAAACTCAACCCCTGGGGCAGTTTTAAATCCTCCGTCGACTTGTCTGGGTTTCCTAACCATTTTCCTACCAGACCCGCTGATATATAGCCAAAGGTACCAAAATGACCAATTGCCAAACTATCATCCCCGGTAATCCGACGAACAAAGGGTTGGGCCAACGCTGGAAGCACGACCATCAGCAACCCGAGGATCACAGAAGCGATCAAGATGGCAGAAAAGCCTTGGATTCCAGCAGCCGTCAAAACTGCGGACAGCAGACACGCCATAAAAAAAGCGTGATGACCGGTGAGGAAGATATATTTGAACGGTGTAAACCGCGCAAACAATAAATTGAAAACAAAACCCAGACTCATGATGATGGCCGTTTGCTGCCCTAGGGTTTGAACCGCCACCCCCACGATCGCTTCATTATTGGGGATTAATCCCCGAATTCCGAACCCTTGGTTCAAGATCGTTCCCAACGGGCCGAGTGACTGAACCACCACATCAGCTCCCACCCCTAGGAGGAGGAAGCCAATAATCGTTTTAAGTGTGCCGTTCAGGATGGAACGTAGGGGTTTTTTGAGTAAAACCAACCCAATCATGGCCATCATACCGGCGATTATCGCCGGTTGACTCAGGATTTCATTGACGATAAATCCCAGAAAACCCTCCATTGGTACAAGCTCCTTTGGTTGCGTATTCAGGCTTGTCGGGACTGTATGATCGTCATCATTCCGTTGCAAAAAAGGCGCCCAACGAGACCGGAAGTGAAGCGATCAAGGTGAGACTTGGAGTGAAAAACCTTTCACCCGACCATACAGTCCCCTTTCTCTTCTCTAAAAGCGGGATAGGACTTTTTCTTCAACTTCCTGCTTACTGATAAAATTGGTGATCGTCACCACCGGAATACCCAAACCCTCCAACTCTCCAGCTAGGCCTTGGGAGGTAACCACCAAATCCATACCTTTGCTCAAGGAACCGGCGGATCCAAGGTCGCAGTTTTCCACTTCCGCTTCGACCTTCTTTTCCTGCAACACTTTTTGGATATTGGACTTTAACATGAGACTACTTCCCAGACCGTTGCTGCAAACGACAAGAATTTTTTTCATGATCAACATTCCTCCTTAAGGTAAAAAGGGTTGGATCACCCTTTGTGCTTCTGGGGACGTTTTCGCTTCACGCAATCGTTCTAAACGTTGTTCATCTGACAGCAGCTCCATCAACTGCGACAATGCCGTCAAATGCATGTTGTTATCCAGGGTGGCAAACGTGATCACGACATCGACCGGGTCATTCGCCTCATGGCCGAAAGATACCCCTTCATCCAAAGTTAGAAGGCTCATACAGACCGCATTCACCCCGTCCTCGGGACGCGCGTGCAAGAGGGCGATACCAGGTGCGATCACCATATAGGCACCGTGTTCGATCATATTGCGTACAATTTGTTCCACATAGGAGCGTTCAATCATCCCCCGCTCCAGTAATGGCCGGGCACCGGTGTTCACCGCCTCTTTCCAATCACTGCAAGACTGCTGCAAACAGAGGTGTTCAGACTTTAACAACTGGTCCAACATCGGGTCGCAATCCATCCTTCCTGTTGAAAATGAGGAAACTTCGGGAGACGGCATCGAAAAATGGTTTCCCATCCACTCGGTGAGCCTCTTTTCTAAACCCTTCCGGTTCCGGATGTGGGCATGCTCGTCGATTAACGCCATAAGACGGGAAATGGGGGGAACGCGTTCCGGACGGCGTACGAAAAGCAGCTTCTCCCGCAAAATCTGGATCTCTTCCCAGGTGGGAACCGGCGAAATAAAGTGAACAGGAAGATCCGGGAAGCTGTCATCCAACGGTAAGGTACTAATTACAAAATCGACTTGGTGTCGCTCTGCCTCCTCTTTCGCCTTTGCTGCTGTTGAAACGCCTGTCCATACTACCCCGGAGAGTTCGCGACGCAGATGGGATTCCAGCAATTTGGCGGTACCCACCCCGGAGGCACAGACCAACAGGACCCTCCGCACCGTCGGTTTCGTCGCGGTAAAACGCCAGACAGCCGCCCCTATATGCATGGCGATATATCCGATTTCACTCGGTGGTACAGAATGGCCGGTCACCCGCTCTACCCAAAAGGCCGCTTTTTGCGACGCCGCGTATATACGTGGATAGCGGGAGCGAACCTCCTTTAAAAGCGGGTTCTTGATGAAGAAGCCAAAGCGAAGACGGATCAGGGCTGGTTTCAAATGGACTGACAGACCCTCCTGCAATTCCTTATCCCGTTCCAACGGCATTTGCAACATGTCGCTCACGACACGAATAATCCCATCCACCACCCGTCCAACCGATGGGTCATTCTCCCCGATCTCCGTCCGCAATACCTGAAATCGTTGGGCACCCAACAGACGAAGAGTGAGGTGAACCGTTTCAGATTCGGGAACATCGATGCAGAATCGTTCCTCTAGATGATGGGAAAGTCGCAAGGCCTCCGCATACTCAGGCAACGGTTTTACATCATCCGGTTCCTTTTTCGCTTTCTCTATCCATTTGCCCGCCTTCAACCGGACGACCATAAGGGCAAGGTAAACCGCCAGAACTTGAAGCGCACTCCCTGACAACGCTTGCACCAGCGGACTTCCCCAGCGGGAGAGGGTCTCTTCAAACTCCCTCATCATCGCCTCCGTCGGCCAACCTGAGAATGGATCGGAGCCAGACTGGAGAGGGAGGGACCGATATTCACCATCCTGTCGCATATCAGTCAATAAAACAGCCGCAGCCTGCCGCCAATGAAACTCACTTGACCGAGTGTATAAACCCCGACCCGGAATTCGTTCTACCACCACCCCGTGGACGACGAGCTGTTTCTGTACCACATCCAGATCCCTTAGAACCGTCCCCCTGGAGATATCCAACTCTCGGGCTAATTGATCCACGGTCAATCCGTCGGATTGGACCAGCAGGAACAAGGTTATCGATCGAATCCGCTCTTCTTTTGTGAGGGGCACGATCCGTGGCTCGGGAGTATCCAAATGAATTTCCGCCCGCTCCCTTTCCGAACGTCCCCCACGCAGAATCACCCCTCGCCGCGGTCTGCGTTCCAACTCCAACCCCCATTCCCCAAACCAACCCTCCAACAATTTCAGATCATAACGAATCGTCCGCGGGCTGACGCGAAATCCAGCTGAGAGCGCTGCCACCGTCTCAAATTCCTCCCGCGCCAACAAATGGAGCGCAAGAAAACGTTGTCTGGAAGTTAACGAGGCAACCATAGGCCACTACTCCTGCAAAATGGGATGTTCTTCTTTCCTCTTCAGTTTATCTCCCTACAACTCAAACGTCATTTGCAAATTGATTCCGCTTTCAATGTGGCAGTTTTGTATGAATAAAAGACCGAGCGTTATGCCCGGTCGTAACGTGATACCTATTTATGCACGGATAGCACTCCTTATTCTATCGCAGCAATTTTAAAGACTCTTGTTGGAAGCCGGTGTTCCCGCTATTTCCAAGGAGAGAAGAAGTCGCTCAACCGCCAGCACCTTATCGATGCGGCCGGATTTAATATCATGGTCTGCCGCAATCGACCGTTCCAACAAAGTGCGTAAGGCTTCTTCGGAAAAGGAGCGCCCTTGTTGCAACGCCAATTTTACGGGATAGGGGTGAGCCCCGAGCAGAGAAGCGATCTCTCGCTCCCCTTTTCCTTGACTTGCCAGCACTTTTACCTGTAAGAGGAGACGAAACTGGCGGATGACCAAAGCCAGGATGCGAATCGGCTCCTCGCGGTTGGCCAGAAGATCGTAGAAAATGGCCAAAGCCTCTCCCGTTCGACGCTGGGCCACACGATTGGTCAGTTGAAACACATCCTGTTCCAACGTGCGTGGAACCAACTCTTTCACTCCGGAAGGTGTGAGTGTCCCCCCAGCTCCTACATAGGTGGAGAGCTTACGAATCTCCGCATCAAGCAAACGCAGATCAGAACCCACATGTTGGATTAAGGTGTGTGCCGCTTGCGGATGGGGGAGCAAATCTGCCTGGCGGATCCGCTTATTCACCCATCGCTCCAAATCTTTAGCCTCCAATGGGGGAAAGGCAGCGATTCGAGCCGTTTTTTTTAACTCTTTTACCAGCTTTTTGCGACTATCCAGCTTTTCCGCTTCCACCGTCAGGATCAGGACATTTTCCTCCACCGGCGCTTGTGTATACCGCAAAAGCTCTTCCACCTGGTGATCCACTTTACCCTTATTGGTGGCACCGGTTAAAAACCAGGCGTGTTTGGCAACAACCACACGCGCCTCCGCAAAAAAAGAAGCGGTTTCCACTTCTCGGACCACATCTTGTATCGCGGTTTCCTCCAGATCCATTACCGTGTGGCTCCACTCATTCCCATCACCGGAGGAGATCCGTTCTTGTATCCAGCGACAGGTTTCCTCAATCAGATAAGACTCCTTCCCATAAAAGAGATAGAGAGGTGCGATCGTTCCTTGCTTTAATTCCTGCGCCAACTGTTGATCCATCTCAATCCCTCTCCTTTTCCGTTGAAAGGGGCTGATCGCTCTCCCTTCGTTTCTTCACATCAATCCATCGCTGTTCTTCCCGCCCCTGCCACTCCAGCTGGAGATAGAGGATATCGTCTTCCTCCCAGGTAAAACTCACCTGGGCATTAGCCTGCCAAGGCTTGCTTTCATACACTTCGTTCCCTTTTTTGTCGGTGATTCGGATCTGTTCACCCTCTTGGTTGGCAATCCAGGAGCCCTCAGGGGACGGTAATTCTTGTTCCCGCTCTCTTTCCTGCTCCCTGCTCAGGATGCCAATCCCGCTCTTTTCATCCGCAGGTGGAGCAATTTCCTCCTTCTGCTCCTGCTGAACAGGTCTACTGGTAGAAGTGGTGGAAGGGGTACCACCCGGTCCCCACCACCAGACCAGGAGCAGGGCTGCCGCCAAACCACCCATTCCCCAGGAAAAGTGCCGAATCCATGGTACGCGTGGTCGCGGGGAGGCCGCTTCCCGGCTCCATTCTTCTTCCAACCGCTCGACTAAGGAGACAGGAGGGGATACCGGTGGAAGCGATGTTAGCCGCTGTTGCAACGATTTCCACTCTGCCCACCGACGCGCACAAACGGCACATCCCGCAATATGTCGCTGTAACGCTTGTTGCTGTTCCGGTTGCAAATCGCCGTCCAGATCACGCTGCATCCATTCTTCCGCTTGTTTACACCTCATGGGACACCCCTCCTTCCCGATAATCGGACAGCCATTCCATCAATTTTTTCCGCCCTCGGAACAGATGGGATTTCACCGTATTAACCGGTAACTCCAATGTATCCGCAATCTCCTGATAAGAAAAATCCTGTATATGACGCAACAAAACGACAGAGCGCTGCGGTTCCGGCAATCGTCGGATCGCTTCACGAACATCCGTGTAGATCGCGGATCGCTCGACCGGACTGCCGCCATTGATGCGATCCTCTTGCAGCGATAAAACGTCTTTTCTGCGCCTAGCGGCATCAATCGCCGTATTGACGGCAATTCGCTGGGCCCAGGTACGGATATCCGCATCTCCGCGAAAGGTATTAAGCTTGCGGTAAATACGTAATAACGCCTCTTGTGCTGCATCCATCGCATCTTGTTCATGGCCTAAAGTATAGTAAGCCGTCCGGTAAATGGGGGTTTCCAATTCCCTCAGCAGTGCCACCACCGCTTCCCGATCCCCCGCTTGAGCGCGCCGGACGCACTCTCTGTCGACCACACCCATCCCTCCTGTATATTGGACGCATCGCAAACCGGCAAAGTTGCAGTCGATCCTCGTTTGTCTTGATTGTAACATGAAGACTGAGGGCTGCGTGTCTTTTGAAAAGCTCAGATAGGGATTATTGGATCGAATGAATGTGATCCCCCTCTTTGGCTCGCTATCCTGTTGATTACTTACCCATACATCGTTGTAAAATGGTTTTTTGATTCCGTTTGCAATTAATCCGCACCTTTGCTACGATGGTGTTATCTATAAATGGGAGGAGTTTTCCTGTATGTTTTGGATGGCAGCCATGGCGTACTTTATTCGCCTACGTTTCCGTTTTGCTTTGAGCCGCTAACTAAATAGCGCTTTAAGGCTCTGCCTGTGTGCAGAGTAAACGGGATTGGTCTGCCTATTTACAGGAAAACCCTGATACAACACTTGCAGTGGAACAGGGGGCAAATCTGCCCTCTTTTTGCTGTGGAAATATCTAAGGCTGGATTTGTGCTGGAGATAAGGGATTTATCTGAATTCGTCGGGCGAAAAGACATCTTGTTTGTTTGTCGGCATAAACAAGAACAAACATTCGAGTGGTGGTTTGTTTATCCCTCATCCGTTTACTCAGCCACAGGCAGATGCCTGTGGTTTTTTGCATTTCAACTTAATCAATGAGTACCGGAGGATAAATAATGAACAAACAGGATAAACGCCATCG
This sequence comes from Desmospora activa DSM 45169, assembly GCF_003046315.1. NCBI lineage: Bacteria > Bacillati > Bacillota > Bacilli > Caryophanales > Thermoactinomycetaceae > Desmospora > Desmospora activa. The sequence continues at coordinate 2,174,611 of NZ_PZZP01000001.1, forward strand.
GCGGATACGGAAATTTCGACAGGGAACCAACTTTCCCGGCCAGCATCTGATGCACAACAAACGTTTGCTCAATCAATTGGTGGAAATGGCCCAAATTCAACCGGATGAGACTGTCGTCGATATCGGAGCAGGCATGGGAGCATTGACCTTGCCGCTGGCAGACATCGCAGAGCGCGTCCTCGCCGTGGAGAACGATCCCATATTGGCAGAAAAGCTACAACAGAAAGTGAAACAGGACTCCAAAACCAATATCAAAATCATCCAGCGAGATTTTTTACAAATCCATCTTCCACAGTCTCCCTATTGTGTGGTCGCCAATATTCCGTATTCCATCACCACTCCGATCCTGGGAAAACTGCTGGATCTACCTACAAGCCCCTTTCAACGGGCGGTGATCGTCATGGAAAAAGGAGCGGCCAAACGCTTTACCACCGTTGCAATTACAAACCCACGCATATTGAAGTGGCGTATGTGGTTTGATTTAAAGATGGGGCAGACGATATCCCCTGATCAATTTTCACCGCCACCTCGGGTTGATTCAGCCGTATTAACCGTGTGTCGAAAAAAGAAGCCGCTGGTTTCCCCTCGACATCATTCCCGCTTTATAGCTCTAGCCTCCCAGGGACTAAGGCATGCGCAATCTCCCATTTCCGTCGGTTTGCGAGACATTTTTACTCCACCGCAAATCAACCATCTGGCCAAAGAGCTGGGATTAAACCGGGATACGCAGATCGGTCGCTTGAATGAGGAGCAGTGGGGACTTGTTTTTCATACCATGCTCCAGCATGTGCCTTCATTTCGTTGGCCGCGATACAAGAGGAAGGATAGTTAAATCATTAAGCCGAAACAACAAAAACCCGCGAAATCCTTGAAGGGGATTTCGTGGGTTTTTTCTTATAAACGTGTAGAAGTTGTCGCCTAAAAACCCATCATTTATTCGTATTCCACCATCGTTTCCACCCGCCAACCCGTTTCATCCAAAATAAAAGTAACGGCTCCATCACGGTCGGTCCGCCAAAGTTGTACACCGTGATTTCCCAGACGCTCCACTACTTCCGGGGATGGATGGCCGTACCGATTGTTGCGACCGGCGGAGATGACGGCCATCTGAGGACGGGTTTGTTCCAGCCATTCCTCCGCTGTTGAGGTGCGGCTGCCATGGTGTGCCACTTTCATCAGATCCAGGGGCGGCAGATCCCATTGGCGTAATAGCTGGCGCTCCGCCTCCTCTTCAATATCACCAGTCAGTAGAATCCGCTGCTGAAACGCCGTCAACAAAAACACAACGGAATCATTGTTTGGTTCCGTTCCCAATGTTTCCCCCGGGTGTAGAAATTGCCAACGGATTCCCGGCTCCAGCTCCCATTCTGCTCCCGTTTGCGGTACCAATACCTCGGCACCGCGGGCATACAACAGCTCCATCAACTCTGCTTCCATATCACTCTGTGGCGGATGATGATTACGAATCACCCGTTCTACCGGATAACGACGGGCCACCGCGCGCAAGCCGCCGATATGATCGGCGTCACCGTGGGACAGAACCATCTCGTCAATACGGCGAATGCCGCGATACTGCAGATAGCGAACCACCACATCCCGCCCCACTTCATAATCCCGTCGGGGCTGCTGCCATTCTTCCTGGAAAAAAGGAAGGTTTCCTCCGCCATCCACCACCAGCACGCGATTTGCCGGGGTTTCAATCACAACGCAATCCCCCTGGCCCACATCGAGAAACGTGATACGCAATTCTGCATTTGCCCATCCTGCCGGTAACCATGCCCACCAAGCGAGCACCAACGACATCACCAACGCTCCCGGCAACAGCCTGCGTCGCAGAAGCGGCCCCCCGGTAAATCCCATGAGCAACCCGGCACCGGTAACAGCATAAGCGGCAATCCAGCCCCAGGAGGGCGGAGAGACAATCAACCGTCCGACGTTCCAAGCGGCTATGTGATGAACCACAGCAACCACCTGTTCCAATACCCAAGAAGAAAATAGTGCCGGCAACCATGCCAACCCCTCATGGACCAGTGAGAGTAGAAGCGCCAAAAAAGCCACCGGAATCACGGCGATGGAAACCACCGGTACGACCGCTAGATTAAGCAGTCCCGACAGTAGGGAAATTTCACGAAAATGGTGCAATATGAGGGGGAGCGAAGCCCATTGGGCCGTGAGAGTAACAGCGAGCAATTGGTTAAATCGCGGCCACGGAAACGGAAAAACGTGGGCCAACGGGCGCACGGCAATCAACAACGCTGCTGTTACGGTAAAGGAGAGCTGAAACCCAACCTCAAACAACGCATATGGGTTCCATATCAGCATCGCCACCAATGCCACCGCCAAAAAGGAAAGGCTATCCGAAAAGCGGCGCAACATCAACGCCAACAAAGCGAGTATCCCCATCATTCCCGCCCGTACCACTGGCACTCCGGCCCCGGTCAGCAACACATAGATCGGGATAGCCAGCATGGTTACCGCTGCCGCACGTTCCCGTCTCATCCCACTCCACTGTAATCCACCAAATAAACATCCGACAAAAATACCCACATGTAAACCGGAGATCGCCAACAGATGGATCAACCCTAGTAGAGCAAAATCCTCTTCCACCTGTGGTGGCACTTCTTTTCTTTCCCCCAGCAACATCCCTCGTATCATCCCCGCCGTCGTCTCTGGATAGATCACCTCCAACCGCTCTCCCAAAAACGAGCGCAATGAATCTACCCCGCTGCGCCAGGAGGTGGAATCATCCACCACCTCCATCGCATCCACTTCAGCAATCCAATGAATCCCACGATGATAAAGATAAGTACGATAATCAAAAGCCCCCGGATTACGGGCGGGTTCCGGAGATTGTAGACGAGCGGAGAAACGGAGAATCTGACCCCGTTTTAACTTAATCGTCGCTTGTTTCTGTTCGTGTTGATAAAACTGTTTTTGTACCAACAGCCGCTCATCCACGTCAATGGTACGGCCAGCTGTATCCTCGATCTGTTTCACCTGTACTATCCACCGTCCGCGATCCCCGTCCACTTCCGGTGGAGACACTACTATTCCCTCCAGCCTCCATGTCTCTCCCCCCTGCACCGATCCGCTCGGTATATCCGTATAATTGCGTGCTTCTGTCCACATCAAATGAGCGGCACCCATACAGAGTCCAATCATGAGCAATACAGCGGCCCAACCCCGTCCTGTATAGTAAATCCATCCGACTCCCACCAACAGACACACCACAGTGGCAACCAACCACCACCTTGCATCCACAGTGGTTTGAGTGGCGATAAGAATTCCAGCGATCCACCCCACCCCCATCGCCACAAAGGGACGCCCTTGCAGCATATCCCCCCTCCTTTCCATCGACCTCTTTCGACGAAATGGTTCATATTTCCTTCATCACCATAAAAAAGACCGTTTTCCATAAAGAAAAACGATGCGAAGCTATCGCCCAACCTACAAATGAAAAATCGATTGCCGAAATAGCGGAATTAATTGACTATTTACAATCAAATTGATATAGTTTTTTACGATGGTTATTAAACTTTTTTGTATCTTTGATTAATGGAGGATGAAAAGGATGGGAAAGGCGAATAGAGTCTTCCGGATCATGTTTGTATTGTCGCTATTGTTAACCGGGTTATTTGCCGGTAGTAGTGCAGAAAAAGTATCTGCCGCTAGTGACTTTATCTGGCCCTGTGAAGCTTGTTCTGCCAGTGATATCACGCAATATTACGGTGGAAATCACTATGGAATCGACCTTGCTAGAGGTGGCACGGTAGCGATCAACGCAACCGCCGCCGGCACTGTATCCAGATCCTATTATTCGGATTCGTACGGCGAGGTTGTATTTATTAAACACACAATCAACGGAATCAGTTATGAAACGGTGTATGCCCATATGAGAAGCGGCAGTCGGACAGTTAACGTTGGAGATCCTGTTGCACAGGGGCAATTACTTGGCTACATGGGTAGTACAGGTGACTCTACCGGCCAGCACCTTCACTTTGAACTCCACTCACCGGCCTGGAATATAAGCAAATCAGATAGTTTAGATCCCCTCCCTTATCTGGAGAACAATAACGGCGGCAGACAGTGGTTTTCTACTGGTGATACAGCGTGGGACGGAAGGATCACGACGACAAGCTCCAAATCAAATGTCGATATTACACTGGATCAAGGTGATTTTTCAGCAAATGAAGCAGAACAGATGAGAGTACGCCTTTGTTCAACTAGTACGGGAAACTGTACAGAGTATCAATATTTTGGTGGGCCGGTTCAAAGCAACAATCGTTTTAATACCTATTTTACCAACATGAAACCCGCAACCTACAATCTAGATATTCGGGCTCCATTTACAGCGGTTGGCCATGTAATTGTAAACGCATATTAATCTAGCCACACACCATAAAAACCCGCCATCCTTTTTTATAAGGAATAGCGGGTTTTTTAACAGGAAACTAACACCTTGTTTTCGATGAAGTGGGAATTGCTTATAAAAAACACCGCTTTCCTTTATGGAAAACGGTGTGGAGCGATCGCGCGCTCATCGATGGACGGTCAAGTTGAGGAAACATCAAGCTCGTATGACCGTTAACCGGAGGAATCGGGTGGGTTCCCCGGAGGAAACGGAAATTCTCCTCCATCATTTTCGCCATCGTCGGGGGGATCGGCGGGATTTTCATTTTCCGGAGGATTGTCGTTATTTGGGGGTGGATTAATGTCAACCGGAGGAGAAGAAGGTGGTTGTGGCGACTGCCGATTCTCATTCTCTTTTTCTTGTTTCTTCTTTTCTTTCTCCTTCTTCTCAGCTTTTTTACATTCAAAACACTTAGAGTCATAAGGAGGCTCAGATTGAAAGCGACTCTCTTTTTTGGCCAATTCCGGATCGACTTCTGTCACCGCCTTGAAGATTTCGGCCCAGACAATCCGTGCTGTCTGATCACTCGGCAAGCGCTTGTTGACGCCATAACCCGTCCAGATACCCAAGGCGATATCCGGCGTATAGCCGACAAACCAAATATCAGTGGTATTGTTGGTGGTTCCTGTCTTTGCCGCCAGATCATATCCCGACGTGTAAGGACCCACATATGTCCCTGTTCCCGATTTAACCACGTCTCGCAGCATATCTGTGGTCCAGTACGCCGCTTGTGAAGACATTACCTGCACCGGATCCGGCTCATGTTGATAAACGACATTGCCGGCGGAATCTTCGATTCGATCAATGATGTACGGTTCGTTAAAGTTCCCTTCATTCCCCAGCATGGCATAGCCCGCTGTCATCCGCTGTACATCAAACCCACGGGTAAAACCGCCAATGGCGGAGGCTTCGCCGTCATTTTCATGGACAGGGAAGTTCATCTTGCGCAGATATTCAAAGGCTTTCTCCGCCCCAACGGCCCGAAATACTTTAATGGCTGGAATGTTAATCGACCACTTCAACGCGTCGCGAGCGCTCATCGGACCATCGTATCTTTGTGTATAGTTTTTGTATACATGGTCGCCGTATTGCGCTTTTAAAGGTTCATCGACAATAACCGAATCCGGCGAGATCACCCCTTTATCCAAGCCAGGGCCAAAATCCAGCAAAGGCTTAATGGTCGAACCCGGCTGCCGGGATGTATCAAACGCATAATTATTTTGATCTTCTTCAAAATCCCTACCACCGACAAAGGCCAAAGTTGCTCCGGTGCGAGTGTCCAATAGGCTGGCACCTACTTTTTCCTTGGCGTTTTCATAGGTTTTGCCGTTTAAAGTGAAGGTGGTAGGGCTGGCGTACAGGGAATCTTTCATCGCAGCTTCATTCATCGCGTCATATAGATCCTGGTCAACCGTCGTATAGATCTGATAACCGCCGCCCCACACTTTGTTTTTGTATTGTTGTAGGGTTTCCCCGTATTTGCCTTGTTCGCTCAACTCTTGGGCATCCAGCCCATCCTGTTGCATCAAGATCTTGGCCGCTTCCAGTTCCACTGTCATCGTGATGTAGGGATATTTGATATGGGCTGTGGTGGGTTGGCTCTCTTTTTCCGCCAGAGATCCTGCAATCTCAAAGGAAGCCGCTTGCTTGCGTTCCGCTGCGGTAATGGTGCCATTCTCCTCCATCTTTTGCAGTACCCACTGCATCCGCTTGGTTCCATATTTTAGGTTCTCTTCTCCCCGGAACGGGTTATATGCATTGGGCCGTTGTACCATGCCCGCAATGTATGCTGCTTGAGACAAATTCAAATCCTTGGCGTCCACCCCGAACATCCCCTGAGCGGCCGCTTGAATCCCCAACATATGACGCCCATTGATATCTTTACCGAAATACAGGGAGTTCAGATAAGCGTCCATGATTTGCTCTTTACTAAAAAAATTCTCCATTCGCAAGGCCAAGAAAATTTCCTTCGCTTTACGGTCCATCGATTGCGCCTGATTTTCTAAGATCATATTTTTTACCAACTGTTGGGTAATGGTACTTCCACCAGTCTGGACCGAACTGCCCATCGCCTGTTGCATTGACGCTCGTAAGATGGATTTGGGCACTACGCCCTGATGTTGGTAAAACTCGCGATCCTCTGTGGAAATCAAGGCATCAATCAAATGGGGACTAACCTCTTTATGGGTGACCACTTTCCGGTCCCCGTCTTGTACCCGTAGACGGCCGATCGCCTTGCCGTCTCTAAAATAAGCGTAACTGGTTTGCGACCAACCCGTAATCTTCGCTTCCAGCTCTTTTTTCTCTCTGATGGGTTCCTCGTTAACCAGTGAGGCGACATAGCCAGCGGCGGCACCCACTGTGGCCATGCTGCCCATAATCACTATGGTGAAAATAACCAATAATGAAAATAATAGTGATCGAATCCAACGACCCTTTTTCTTGCCTTTTTTCTTTGCTTTCTTCGAAACATCCGGGTTATATGAATGTTGGTCTGCCACCATTGACACCCTCCTTGCTTCCCGAAAAACATTGTATCATATGATGGAAAATCCGGTGATACCCTAAATTACCTATCCTGGATTAACAAAAATGTGAACACCTCCGCATAGTCACAATATATGTGCGTTCACCATCCGTTCTAACGGCGAAAATAATAATATTTACCTTTACAACCGTTAAACCCCTGTCGTTATACCGTTCATATCGTTTAAACCGCCGCCATCGATTCAATCCTTGCTCCTGACACGCACACCGTGGTACGATCAAGGCATCGTGAGCAGGCAGGGGAGTCATCGGATCCTTAGCCTGACCGATCAATCAGCACCTGGTGGGAGGGGAATCCGGATTGTTCGCCCGCAGCCTGCATCTGTTTACTATCATACTTTCATCGGTTCTAGTCGGCTTTGCCTTCAACATGTTTCTTCTGCCGCAAAAAATCTTAAGCGGCGGAATCACCGGTGTCGCCATGATCATCGGATTGGTTACTTCCGCCAACACCGGCTTAATCATCTTTTTATTAAATGTACCGATCATCATACTGGGATACCTAAAACTGGGACACCGCTTTATCCTCTACAGCCTCCTCTCCATCATGGTTACATCGCTCAGCATGCAATGGATTCCGCAGACGCCCATTTCCAATGATCCCATCATGTCCGCTATCTTCGGCGGCGCGATTGTGGGGATCGCCACCGGCTTAATCTTTCGCTCCGGCGGCTCCACAGGAGGATTTGACATCATCGGAATGGTGCTCACCCTGAAAAAAGAGCGACCGCTGGGAGTGCTGATTTTTGCACTTAATGCTGGCGTGGTCTTTATTTCCGGATTTATCTTCAACTGGGATCTCGCCTTATACACGATGGCGTCCATCTTTGTCACCGGAAAAGTGATCGACTCCATCCATACCCGTCATGTGAAGTTGACGCTGATGATTATCACCAAAAAAGGGGATGCCGTCAAAAAAAAGCTTCTTACCAACCTTGTGCGCGGCATCACCGTGTTAGATGGGGAAGGTGCTTATACGCGAGAGCAGCGCAGTATTCTAATCACCGTCATTTCCCGCTACGAGCTGCCTGACGTCAAGCGCTGGGTCACCTCCGCCGATCCCCACGCCTTTGTCAATATCACCGAAACAGTGGATATCATGGGGTATTTCAGACGAAGCTAAAAAGGAGTTGAAAATAATGGCCCATTTTGCCGCCATTCTCTACATGGAAAAACCGGAACTGAATCAACAGTTTCGACCACAACATCTGGACTATTTACATACGCTTGAGCAAGCAGGCAAGATTTTTGCGAAAGGACCTTTTACCGATGGAACCGGAGGGTTGGTCATCTATATCGCCGATTCGTTTGCTGAGGCAAAGGAATTGGCTGAAAAGGATCCCTATGTGCTAGAAGGCGTCCGCCGACTGGAACTGCATGAATGGAAAATATGATACATATTCGTCAAACCCGATCACAACAAAAACCCCTTCCGAAATTACGGAAGGGGTTTCATTTTTAGACTCAGCCTACACGCGCATCTTTTTTGGCAAGCGCCTTTCGCCAAGCGGGCATGGAGACAGCCATCACTTCATCGGCATAGATCAATCCCAACTTATCGGTGATATACACCTTACGCCCGTCATACTTGTAGCTCTCCAAAATATCGACATCGGTCACCTTGCCAAAAGCGCCGATGAGAGAAAGCTGATCTCCCACTTCCAATTGATTTAACACCGGGCCGGCTTGAACGCCTCCCATAACAAACTTTCCCCGTACTTTTGCCATTGTAAGCCCTCCCATTTAAATATTCTTAATATTAAACGATGCCGGTAGACAAGCATCTTTTTGATATGAAATGGTTTTCTTTTATTCTACCCTTACTTTATCAAGAATTGGTGTTCAGTGTATGTACAATTTTTGAACTATTTTGTGTCAAAATCTCAAAAAATCCGCCCACACCTTAACGGAGCGGGCGATAAAATCAAATGCGCGGCAAGGTGATCCCACGCTGGTTTTGATATTTTCCCTGTTTTGTACGGTACGATACTTCGCACACCTCATCGCTTTCCAAAAACAACACCTGACACAATCCCTCATTGGCATAAATTTTAGCCGGCAAAGGGGTTGTATTGGAGATTTCCAGAGTCACATGCCCTTCCCATCCCGGCTCAAAGGGAGTCACGTTTGTAATAATGCCGCAACGGGCGTAGGTCGATTTTCCGACACAGACCGCCAGCACATTTTCCGGAATGCGAAAATACTCCACCGATGTAGCTAAAGCAAAAGAATTAGGTGGAATAATACAAACATCCCCCTTAAAATCCAAAAATGAATCTTCGCTGATCGCTTTGGGATCGATTACCGGCATCAAGGCATTATGAAAGATCTTAAATTCATCCCCTACCCGTAGATCATAGCCATAGCTGGATAAACCGAAGCTGATCGCTTCCCCTTTACCTACGTTTCGATCGATAAAAGAGTCGATCATGCCGTGTTCAGTCGCCATTTGTCGAATCCATTTATCCGATTTAATCGTCATAACCGTCCATACTCCTTTGTTTTTCTAGTCCATCCCATTGTACAACAATCCTTCCAAAGGAAAAACCGCCAGCAACGGCGGTTGAGGATGCTAACAAACTGGTCGCGGGATGGTCGGGGTGGTTATCCGTCTTCGCTCCATGCGTGGCAGAGTCGCTCGCCGGATAACTACCCCTCCCTCTGTTTTCTAACCATTCCAGTAGTTTGTCATCAATCTGAACCGCCTATAACGGCTATACGTTGTCGTTATACGATGGAGGCCCGCCATTCGGAGGCGATGGAAACAAAGCGACGGCCGTCGATAGCCTGTTCCAGATCTTCCAAGAGATCGCCGGCATCCTCCAAGCCGACGGAGAGGCGCAATAAGCCCTCGGTCACGCCTCTGACTTCCCGTTCCGACCGCGGCATAGCGGCATGAGACATACGGGCGGGGTACGAGAGAATGCTTTCCACCGCCCCTAAACTGACGGCGACGAGAGGAAGTTTCACTTGTGACAACACTTCCCTCACCTTTTCCCCGCTTCCCAGATCAAAGGAGAGAACCGCGCCATGGCCACTCGCCTGTGACGCTTGTAGCTGATGACCGGGGTGATCGGGCAAGCCGGTGTAGTAGACGTGTTTAACTTGTGGATGGCGGGAAAGGGCTTTTGCAATACGTTCAGCAGAAGCAGTAGCCGCTTCCATCCGGGTGGCCAAGGTTTTTAACCCCCGCATCGTCAGCCAAGAATCCTGCACACCCAACACCGCACCCAAGGCATTTTGCAATCCATAGAGGCGGTTTGCCACATCCACATCTTTTACCGCTACCAATCCGGAGACGACATCGCTGTGGCCACCGATAAATTTGGTTGCGCTGTGAATGACAATATCTGCCCCCAGCTCCAAGGGACGCTGAAAATACGGGGTGAGAAAGGTATTATCAACAACAGTGAGCAGACCATGGCGCTGGGCAATCTCGGCGATCCCCCGTAAATCGGTCACTTTAAGCGTAGGATTAGAAGGGGTTTCCACATAAATGGCTCGAGTATGAGGTTTGACCGCTGCCTCTACCGCCGCCAGATCAGTCGTATCCACAAAATCGGCCTCAATCCCCATCCGCGGCAACACTTCGGTCAGAACGCGAAAGGTTCCCCCGTACAGATCGTTGGAGACAACCAAATGATCCCCGGTGGAAAAGAGAAACAAAGTACTGGAGATCGCCGCCATTCCGGAAGCGAAGGCAAACCCGCGACACCCACCTTCCAACTGAGCAATCGTCTCTTCCAACGCGTGGCGGGTAGGGTTGCCGGAGCGGGCATAATCATAGACACCGGGCTGGTCCACATCCGCTTGGTGAAAAGTGGAGGCCTGATACAACGGGATACTGGCCGCCCCAGTAATCGGATCAATTTCGTTGCCGTTGTGCAGTAACCGTGTTTCAAACTTCATCGCTTTACACACCCTTTCCCGTGGTAACCGTCGAGCGGGCTTGGTCCAAAGCATAAGACAGGTCGGCGGTCAGATCGTTCAAATGCTCAATTCCCACTGACAGGCGCAACAACCGATCACAAACACCCACTTTACGCCGTATCGGTTCAGGAATGTCGGCGTGGGTCTGGGTGGCGGGATAAGTAACCAAGCTTTCCACTCCCCCTAAACTTTCGGCGAAGGAGATCAAACGCAGGTAGCGTAGAAATTCCGGTACCCACTCCGCCTCGCGGATGCGGAAGGAGAGCATTCCGCCAAATCCGTCGCTCTGTGCTTCCTGTATCTTTCGTTCCTCAGGGTCGAGGGAGGGATAAAACACCTCATCCACTGCGGGATGGTTCTGCAAAAACTGTGCCAATGCCATCGCATTTTCCTGATGTTTTTCCATCCGCAGGGCCAATGTCTTCATCCCGCGCATCAACAACCACGAGTCCTGGGGGGAGAGGACCGCTCCAATTCCGTTGTGTAAGGCAGCCACTTTAGCGGATAATTCCTCTCCCTTAGTGACAATCAACCCCGCTAGCACATCATTGTGACCGCCTAAGTATTTGGTACCACTGTGTAGGACCACATCCGCTCCCAGCGCCAACGGACGCTGACAATAGGGTGTCATAAAGGTGTTATCGACGATAGAAAGCCAACCCCACTTATTGGCGATATCGCAGATGGCCTTAATATTCGTCACCCGCATCAAGGGATTGGTGGGTGATTCGACAAAAATCCCCCTGGTATGAGGAGTAGCCGCCGCCTTTACCGCTTCTACATCCCTAAGGTCAACATAACTGAAAGATAAACCGTATCGGCTTAACACCTCTTCAAATAAACGATAGGTTCCGCCGTACAAATCCAACGAAACAATGAGGTGATCCCCCTGCGAAAAAAGGCCCATCACCGTTTGAATCGCCGCCATGCCGGAGCTGGTCGCAAAACCGGCATCGCCGCCTTCCAATTCAGCAATCGCATCTTCCAAGATTGTGCGGGTGGGGTTGGCGGTACGGGTATAATCATACCCCGTCGATTCACCTAACGCCGGATGTTGGTAAGCAGTAGAGTGATAAACGGGAAAGCTGACTGCCCCTGTTCGCTCCTCCCGACCGTTTCCAATCTGGGCCAACAGTGTCTCCCGGTGTAAACGTTCCTGGTTATGATGACATCGATCTCGATCCATCGTTCTCTCTCCCTTGCTTTATCCTCCAAATTAAAAACCCTTCCGATAAGGAAGGGATGGTTTCAGGGATTCTCCCCCCTTATCTGTCAGATCCCTAACCGGACCTGCGAGAATTGGCACCTTCCGACACATCTGTCGGGGTTGCCGGGCTTCATCGGGCTCGTTCCCTCCGCCGCTCTTGATAAGAGACAGTTTACCTATAAAATTGTCGCACAATGCATAAAACTTGTGTTTCATTATATCGAGGTCCAGGTGCATCGTCAAGAGCAGATTACAAAAAAGGGATCATGATTTAGCAAATGCAACACAATACTATACAGCTGACCGTAATATTATTCATTTCACTGCAAAACCTTCTCTAGATGGGGCTTGCTGGTATACACTAAAAAAGTGAGCCCCATCGAGCAGAGCGGCTATCCCGCGTCGCAAGGAGGAATCCGAATGTCACAAAATCAAACCATGATCCAATTGACGGAAAAATATGGCGCCCACAACTACCACCCGCTGCCGATCGTCATCGCAAAGGCGGAAGGGGTGTGGGTGGAAGATGCAGACGGCAACCGATATATGGATATGTTGAGCGCATATTCCGCCCTCAACCACGGCCACCGCCATCCGCGACTGATCCAAGCCTTAAAAGAGCAGGCGGATAAAGTAACCCTCACTTCCCGCGCATTTCACAATGACCAACTGGGACTTTTTTACCAACGGGTGTCCCAATTGACAGGTAAATCGATGGTATTGCCGATGAACACCGGGGCGGAAGCGGTTGAAACCGCCATCAAAGCGGTGCGCCGCTGGGCCTACGATGCAAAAGGAGTCCCCGCGGACCAGGCGGAAATCATCGTCTGTGAAGAGAACTTCCATGGTCGCACCCTGGCTGCCGTCTCCCTCTCTTCCAACGATGAATACAAACGCGGTTTCGGTCCCCTGCTTCCTGGAATCAAGGTGATCCCCTACGGAGATGAAGAAGCCCTGCGCCGAGCCATCACTCCAAATACCGCCGCTTTTTTGGTGGAGCCGATCCAGGGAGAGGCGGGTGTGATCGTACCCCCACCAGGATCCCTTAAAAATGCTGCCGCCATCTGCCGCGAAAACCGTGTACTGTTTGCCGCTGATGAAATCCAGACCGGGTTTGGACGGACCGGTCAACTGTTTGCCTGTGATTGGGAAGAAGTAAAACCGGATTTAATTATCATGGGAAAAGCCCTTGGCGGTGGGATTCTACCCATCTCCGCCGTTGCCGCCGACGAGGAGATTCTCGGTGTTTTTGAACCTGGTTCCCATGGATCTACCTTTGGTGGGAACCCGCTGGCTTGTGCTGTTTCAATCGCAGCTTTGGATGTCATGGTGGAGGACGATCTACCGCAGCGCTCCCGTGAGCTAGGAGAGTATTTTTTACACGAACTGAGAACGATTGATAACTCCGTGATCAAAGAAGTGCGCGGAAAAGGGCTCTTTATCGGTGTGGAACTGCACGTCCCCGCCCGCTCCTATTGTGAACAGTTAGCGGACGGTGGACTGTTATGTAAAGAAACTCATGAAAATACCATCCGCTTCGCCCCACCGCTAACCATCACTCGAGAAGAATTGGATTGGGCGCTGGAAAAAGTGCGTACCATTCTCTAAATATGATCGTCATAAACCGATCTGGGACTGTACCAAAAAGGATTCATTTTCCTTTTGATACAGCCCCTTTTTAATCCAATGAAGGGGAAAGGATGTCAAATTCCGAAATATATCCTTTATACCTAAAATAGGGTATCTATACGCCCTTAATCAAAAGTATGAGCAGACAATCAGCCTTCATACCGATTGTCAAATCTCCTCACATCATGTATTAATATAAAAGAGGGATTGCTACCCAATACGATTTTCAGCCCGTACAACCTGTACGTGCTGTTTTGGTATTCATGTATTTTATTGACCATTCTTTTACTTCATACCTACAGATAGCTTAAAAAAGGGGGATTTTCTAAAAAGTAAGCTGGATACGAAAGCGGGGGATGACTTATCCAAACCGAAATGAGCCGGGTGCAAAAACATAAGAAGAAAAAACCATGGCTTCGGGTGTTGTTAATCTGTTTCACCATTATACTGATCGGTTCCGGTTGTATCGTCTATCAACTCTGGGGAGCATTCGATCAATCCTTTGATCCTTTGGAGCGGGATAAGTCCACTAAACGGGAACAAGTTGCGACCATGGATGAACCCTTTACCGTCTTGCTGATCGGCGCCGATGGAGACGATCAGAATTGGCGCGCTGACACCTTGATGCTGGCCGCCATCAACCCAAAGGAAAATACGATGTTTATGTACAGTATCCCCAGGGACAGCTATGCGGAAATGGCCAACTCCAACGGGGTTAAAACAAAGATTAACGCCGCTCCCTATTATGGTGTTCGTGCGGGAGTCGATCCGGAAACCAATCTGGTGGAAACCGTAGAAGATTATTTGAATGTTCCGGTGGATTACTTTGTTAAATTGAACTTCCAAGGCTTTATCGATGTGGTCGACGCCATCGGAGGAGTAGAAGTAGACGTTCCTTTCAGTTTTGACATGCGTCTGTTTAATAAATGGTACTCGTTCCAAGAAGGGCCCGCCCACTTGGATGGACATGAAGCCCTTGCTTATGTACGGATGCGAAAATCGGATCCTCGTGGGGATGCCGGTCGCAACGATCGACAACGGGAAGTTGTACAGAACCTGTTAAGTCAGGGAGTCAGCTTTAACTCCGTAAACAAAATCAATGATGTGCTTCAAGCGGTCGGCAACAATTTAGGACACAATATGCAAGTAAATGAGATGTACAAAATGCAATCCCTTTATCGCAATGTCCCCAAAGACCAGGTGGAAACCTTACAAGATAACGGCTATGATTCCAAGGATAATCCACAGGGAATCTGGTATCACTATATCAGCGACGAGGAGCGGCTGCGTCTGAGCCACATTTTGCAAAGGCAACTGGATCTGCCTCTTCAAACCCTCGACGGTCAAGAATTTATGGGGCAAAGTCCCGCTGATCAAGGGGAAAACACCCCTGCTGAAAACGAGGGAAGCCCCCAGCTGGAAGTTGCCCCAGAAGAGGGAAATATCGATAACCAAACCACTCCATAATGTACCTCATGAAAAAGCCCACATCCCTTTAGAAAAGGATGTGGGCTTTTGTTGAATCGATCAGTGTACAGCAACCTGATCCCGCAGCTGTTCAACTGTTTTCTCGCCAATCCCAGACACCTGCACAAGCTCATCCACACTGGAAAAAGGGCCATGTTCTTCCCGATGACGCAGGATGGCCTCCGCTTTGGCGGGCCCAATCCCGTTCAGCGATTCCAACTGTTCTTGAGTCGCCGTATTTAGATTGATCGGACCTGTCTGTCCCGATCCCGCAGAGGCAGGAGAATCCTCCTGCATCATAACTCCAGTCGGCTCTTCCCCTTCAACCGGAATATATAGCGCCATGCCATCTGTAAGCGGTTGGGCCAAATTTACTACATTCATATCCGCCTCTTTGGTGGGTCCTCCAGCCTGTTTGATCGCGTCTTTTACTCGAGATCCCGCTTCTAAGCGATATACCCCCGGCTCTTTTATCGCCCCTTTTACATCGACCACCAATTCAACGGCATCCTCTACTTGCTCGCTTTTCTGTTCCTCCTGGGATTGCAAGGGTTGATAAGAGTCCGCTTGCAATTCGGTATCGCCTTTTTTTCCTTCATTCCCACCCCACCACCAAAAAAGTGTCATTCCCACCACAGCCAGCCCTAAAGCTCCCGCGGTAATCGCCAACTTTTTCTCCCTCGAACTCCAAGCATCCACCCACATCAGTCTCACCCTCCATTCTTCATATTCTCTTCTCATCAACCGTCAACACTGCGCATAGTCTGAAATGAAACCATTCCTTCCACCCATTAAAAAGGAGGAAATCCCTTGACCATCGGCTTTATCGGAACGGGAAGCATGGGAAGTACCCTGATCCAGGCCTTTATAGACGCCAAACGCTTGGCGCCTGAGGAGATCGTCGTCTACAACCGTACCCGCAGCAAAGCGGAAAAGTTACAGAAACAGTATCCGGGACTTCGTATCGCAGCGAACAATCGGGAGTTGGTTCAACAAACCCCTATCTTCTTCCTATGTATCAAGCCCCATGAATTTCGGACCGTATTGGATGAAATCAAGGATCATGTACATGACGACCAGATCGCGGTCTCTATCACCAGTCCGGTGATGATTCGCGATCTAGAAGAATGGCTGCCAGCTAAGATCGCCAAGATTATCCCTAGTATCACCCAAGCGGTTCTCTCCGGTAATTCACTCGTTATCCCTGGTACGCGTCTTAGCGAGACTGACCGTAACACCTTGTGGAACTTGTTTGCCGCCATCAGCCGCCCGTTGCTTATTGAGGAGAATCATGTACGGATCGCCTCTGATTTGGCCTGTTGTGGCCCCGCTTTTATGGCTAATCTGTTGGAAAAGCTGGCCGATGCCGCTGTGGAAGAAACTCAGCTCCCACGAGAACAGGCACTCTCATTGGTCACACAAATGACGGAGGGCCTAGGGGGATTGTTGAGTGTGGGCGGCTTTACCCTACAAAGCTTACAGGAGCGGGTAGCGGTGCCTGGAGGGATCACCCGCAAAGGGCTCGATTTGTTAGATGCGGAGATCGGTCCTGTTTTCCACGACTTAATCCGCCTGACCCACACCAAATACGCTGCGGATATCCAACAAGTAAAAAGCTCCTTTCAGACGGAAAAATAGCAAAATGATTGAATCAAACCCATCAATATCCATTCTTATTATACTATAAAATACTTTTGTTGCAGATTTACAGCGAATACTGCCACAAAAAAACAGAGCGGATCGGCTTTGATCCGTTCTGTTTTTTTTAGTATAAAGTACCTGACATATAATGTTTGCTTCGATCGTGCTACGCAGGGTAGAAAGAAATCCTTAGTCGGATCGGCTTTTTAGCCCCATAAAAAACGCCGACCCATCGGGTCGACGCGGGTATCATCCGTTATTTTGCAACGATATTCACCAGTTTGCCGGGGATGACAATCACCTTGCGCACGGTTTTACCGTCTACCAGCTGACGCACTTTTTCTTCCGCCATCACTTGGGCTTCAATCGCCTCTCGATCCGCACCGGTCGGTACGGTCGCTTTGTGGCGTACTTTGCCGTTAATTTGGACGGCGATTTCCACTTCATCCAGAACCAACGCGGCTTCGTCATAGGCAGGCCAGGGCTGGTCGTGTACACTATCGGATTTCCCAATATCCTGCCACAGCTCTGCGCTGATATGAGGGGCAAAGGGCGCCAGTAACACGATCACCGTTTCAATCGCTTGCGCCAGTGTTCCTCGATCCGCCTCCTCAGGGTATGCATAGATGCCGTTGACCAGTTCCATAATGCCGCTGATGGCGGTATTAAACTGATAGCGTTCATCCATGTCCACCGTCGCTTTTTTCACTGTCTGATGTACTAGACGGTTCAGCTCCTTGGCGGCGGCATCCGATTGTTGTGGCAAGGGCTGGTTTTCAAACAAGGAATTATGATTCTGCACCATCCGCCATACCCGTGTCAAAAAGCGATAGCTTCCCTCTACACCAGAGTCGCTCCATTCCAGCTCCCGATCCGGGGGAGCAGCGAACAGGATAAACAGACGGGCGGTATCTGCCCCGTAGCGGTCGATAATTTCCCGTGGAGAAACCACATTCCCCTTTGATTTGGACATCTTGGAGCCATCTTTTAAGACCATCCCCTGGGGAAAATAGTGCCGGAAGGGTTCCTCCGCCTCCAACATATCGGCATCGTGTAATACTTTGGTGACAAAGCGGGAGTACAACAGATGAAGGACGGCATGCTCGACGCCGCCGATATAAAAATCGACCGGCATCCAACGATCCGCCTTTTCCTTGGCAAAAGGAACAGTTTGATTGTGTGGGTCGACATAGCGCAGAAAGTACCAAGACGAGTCGATAAACGTGTCCATGGTATCCGTTTCACGGCGAGCACTACCCCCACAAGATGGACAGGTGGTAGTGGCAAAGCTGTCCGATGTCGTCAAGGGATTACTCTTCCCGTCAAACACCACATCCTCCGGCAACCGTACCGGTAGATCTTCTTTCGGTACCGGCACCACACCACAATCGTCACAATACAGAATCGGAATCGGACAACCCCAGTAGCGTTGGCGGGAGAATAACCAATCCCGCAACCGGTAAGAGACGGTGGCGCCTCCTTTTTCCTGGGATTCCAGGTGGGCAGCAATCGCTTGAATCGCCTCGCGATTGCCCATCCCATCGAAGGGACCCGAGTTAATCAAAAGACCATCATCTACAAAGGCTCCTTGCCCGTCATCTTCTTCCCCTTCCTGCGATTGAATCACCTGTCGAATGGGGAGGTCGTATTTGTGAGCAAAGATAAAATCGCGCTCATCGTGGGCAGGAACACCCATCACCGCACCGGTACCATAATCCATCAACACATAATTGGCCACCCAGATCGGGATCGATTCCCCCGTTAAGGGATGTTTGGCGTAAGCGCCGGTAAAGTGGCCCACTTTCTCTACATCGGAACCCGTCCGGGACAATTCCGATTCTTTTGCCATCGCTTCGGTAAACGCCTGGATCGCTCCTTCGCTTTCTTTGCCTTGAATCAGCTTTGACACCAGTGGATGCTCCGGCGCCAACACCAGATAGGTTACCCCGTATAAGGTGTCAGGACGAGTGGTAAAGACCGATACCGGTTCATCGTTTAACTCTGGGATGGTAAACGTAATCGCTGCCCCTTGACTGCGGCCGATCCAGTTTCGCTGCATCGCCTTCACTTTTTCCGGCCATTGCGGCAGCTGTTCCAATCCCTCCAACAACGCATCCGCGTAATCGGTGATACGCAGGAACCACTGTTCTAGCTCCTTTTTTTCCACTTCGCTGCCACAACGCCAACACTGGCCGTCTTCCACCTGTTCATTGGCCAAGACGGTGGCACAATCGGGACACCAGTTGACCGCCGCTTTTTTGCGGTAGGCCAGCCCCCGTTCATAAAAGAGAAGGAACAGCCATTGCGTAAAGTGGTAATAATCCGGCAGACAGGTTCCAACATAGCGATCCCAGTCATAGGAAATCCCTAAGCGCGCCTGCTCTTCTCGGATTCGTTCCATATTGGACTCCGTCCACTCCCGGGGGTTGACCCCGCGATGAATGGCGGCGTTTTCCGCTGGTAAGCCAAAGGCATCCGCTCCCATGGGGTGGATGACTCGATATCCGTTCATCCGTTTAAAGCGGGCCACCACGTCACCGATGGAATAGTTTCGGACATGGCCCATATGCAACCCTTCTCCCGAAGGGTAGGGAAACATCTCCAAAGCGTAAAACTTCGGTTTTTCCGTAGTCTCCTCCGTTTGATGGGCAGCAGTTTGTTCCCATTGTTTTTGCCATCGCGGCTCCAATATTTGTGGTTCATATCGTTTCATCGCGCAACTACCTCCATATGAAAACCCTTGTCCTTTGACATGGGGAGGAAATATGAGTGAGGGCGTTATCCCCCATTCTTTGTCGTTTGCTCATAATTAAAACCTCCCGCCCCCAGCACAAGTTGCTAGGGACGAGAGGTTGGTTTCACATCTCCCGCGGTACCACCCTGATTGGCCCAGCTGAGAAAGCCGTGCCCGCTTTGGATCCATTAACGAAGATCAATCGTCAAAGGGTACTAGGTTGGTTCCCCTTTGAGGCGATGAGGCGAGTTCATCTGGTCATCCCGATCGGCTTGCACCATACACCGACTCTCTAAGCGGGCCTCTCCTAAATTACTGCTCCCCATCCTAGCCGAGAACGTGATTCACATTGGCTTGAAATTATTTAATCAACATTATATGCAATAGCTTGGTTCAGTGTCAACGGTTTTTACTGATTTTTTGTTTCAGCAAACGGGGAAGGGTTTTTGAGTCTGCGTGCTCTTGCTGTTTGCAAAGAAGAGGGTGATGTCCGCTCCAGCTGCCGAGGTTGGGAGCGGGCTAAACTCGCTGTCGCTCATACAGGTAGCCCGCTTTTTCCCGCCCTCGGCAACTTCCGCTGAGTAGCACAGCAAAGGCACTTCGCTTTCAAAAATCCCTTCTATCATTCATATAACCACAGACCTGATGCTTACTGTACACCCACGAGGGCGGCATCGCCCCATAGACGCTCCAGGTCGTAGAAATCCCGCTCGTCCTTGTGGAAGACATGAACGACCACATCACCGAGATCAACCAGCACCCAACGAGATTCGGATAACCCTTCAATTCCTTTAACAGGAATATCGGCTTCCTGCATTTTTTTCCTAACGGCATCCACAATCGCCTTAACCTGGGTTTGAGAATTTCCATGACAGATGACAAAATAATCGGCGATAACGGATAAACCCCGAATATCCAGGATGGTAACGCGCTGGGCCTTTTTTTCCTCGGCGGCTGAGGCCGCCAGTTGAGCCAGTTCCACTAGGTTCAAAGAGATTCCTCCTTCAAAATTTGCTTCGATCCAATCCGATCGATGAGATCATTGCGGGCAGCGAGGGTCAAGGGGTACACCTTTTGCCGTCGCTCGATCAAAAAGCGGATGGTGTTATCCAAGGATTGTAAGAGCGCCTCTTCCAGATTGGTCTGCGCTCGTTTGCGGATTCCATCCACCCCCGGATAACGCCGTCCCGGTTCAATCGCGTCAGCCACAAAAATCACTTGTTCTAATTGAGACATATGCGGACGGCCGGATGTATGATAACGAATCGCATTTAATATTTCGTCATCATCGACCCCCAGTTCCTCCCGAACCACCTCTGCCCCGACAAACGCGTGCCACAGCTCCTTGCTATGCGCCAACAAATCGGCGGGTAACCCTTTGGCACGGATGATTTGATCCATTTTCTCCACCGGCCAAAACTTGCAATAATCATGAAGGGTCGCCGCGATTTCCGTTTTTTCCATATCGGCTCCAAACCGATCGGCTAATTCTCGGGCCGTCTCAACCACCCTTAAGGTGTGCTCCCAACGCGCGCGGGGCATCTGTGCTTGCGTCACTTCTACCCAATCAGCTCGATTCATACAAATGATTCTCCTCAATATAACGGCGGACTGATTCCGGCACCAGAAAACGGATCGATCGTCCTGTTTGCACGCGTTCACGGATATTAGTGGAGGAAAGGTCCACCTGTATGCCTTCCCGCACCAGGAGCAATCGTTTTTGTATCCATTCCGGCAGGTGATCCCCCAAGTGGTAATGAGGACGAACCAGCCCAATCATTTTTACCGCGTGCAGGATTTCTTTTATTTTATACCATCGCGGCAAATCCAGCACCATATCTCCCCCCAGAATAAAGAAAAATTCTCGGTCTGGGTAGCGGCTGACCAGGGTTTGAACCGTATCAACCGTGTAGGAGACGCCGGGTCGCTCCAGCTCAATCCGGGAAACGGAAAAACCGGTAACCTCCTGTACAGCCAATTGTACCATTTGAAAGCGATGCTCCGCTGTCGCAGGAATATGGGTAGGTTTATGAGGGGGCCGGGCAGCGGGAACAAACCAAACTTCGTCCAATCCCGCCGCTTCCCGTGCTTGTTCCGCTATCATCAGATGTCCGATATGAATCGGATCAAAGGTCCCTCCAAATATTCCCGTCTTCACATGCTTTCTCCCTTATTTTTTATAATTGCCAATGGTCGCATCGGTATCCAGCGATTCTTCCAACCGCTGACGCATCGATTCCACCGGAGCCTCTCTGCCGGTCCAACGCTCAAACGCCAGTGCCGCTTGGTGCACCAACATCCCCAATCCCTCGTGAATCAAAATTCCCGCCTCTTTCGCCTCCCGCAACAGCCGGGTTTCCCGCGGGTGATAAATCAGATCGCTAACCAATAGGCCAGCATGTAAGAGTTCTTTCTTGATCGGTGTATCATCCACATGAGGATGCATACCGATCGAGGTGGTTTGCACTACCAAAGAGGAGCGTGCAATCGCTTCTCCCAGGCGAGCAGGCGCTATCCCTTCCGCCTTTGTCCAGCGGGAGAGACGGTGGGCCAATTCATCCGCTTTGGCCGGGGTACGGTTGACGATGGCGATGGAAGCGGCTCCCGCACGAGCCAAAGCATAACCCACTGCGCGAGCCGCCCCGCCCGCACCCACGATGGTAACCGCTTCGCCACGGGGGTTAAATCCAGTTTCATCCGAGAGCGAACGTAGATAACCTTCTCCATCGGTGTTGGTCCCAACCCAGCGATTTTCCTGCCGCACCACGGTGTTCACCGCTCCAATCGCTTGTGCCGCCTCTTCCACTTCATCCAGATAATCCATCACCGCCACCTTATAGGGAATGGTCACATTAAATCCTTGAAAACCGAGGGAAGCCATACCGACGACTGCATCAGCCATACGTTCCTTTTCCACATCAAAGGCCAGATACACATAAGGGAGGTTCCTGTGCTGAAAGGCGGCGTTCATCATTTGTGGCGACTTGGAGTGAGCCACCGGTCGCCCCAATAAACCGACCGGTCTCACTTGACTAGTAATTTCCATCTTACGCTCCCCCTTGATTTGCATATGTCAGTTGGAGGGGGAGGGATTTTTGAGTAAAAATCCCTTCCATCATCATGATCATCAATGAAACCTGCATTTTAAATAACTGCGGGACGAATTTGCACCGATATCCCCTCCGGTACCCATACATCCAGGTGGGCCGGAGCCGTTCCACAGGAGACCCATCCCAATCCGGGAATGACCACATCTTCTTTTTCCCTTCCCGACAATGAAAACCGATGCCGCTTCAATGGCGGTAGCTGCGACGGGTCTGCCGGCGGCACCAGTAGCTCACCACGCTGCTTTTCCCACAGCTCGTCCGCTTTCTCCAGCTTGGTGCGGTGGATATAGAGCGAATTGGCCACATAACAGACAAAGGGTTGACGCGATCCCTCCCGAAAATCGAATCGAACCAGCCCCCCAAAAAAGAGCGTTTGCCCCTCGTTTAGCTGATATCCTTTCGGTTTCATTTCCTTCTGTGGTGTAACCGCCTTCAACTCCGCAGGCGCTACCCACTCGCTCATGCGATCCTGGCGTACAATCCCCGGCATGTCCACAATATGCTTACCTTCTCCTATGGGAATGCGCACCGCATCCAAAGTGGTGCCGGGGTAGGGAGAAGTAGTCACCGCCTCTTCCCCTTCTGCTCCATATTCCCGTAGCAATGCATTGATAAAAGTGGATTTGCCTGCATTGGCCGTCCCGACGACATACACATCCTGACCGCGCCGCCGCTCTTCAATCACCTGTGCCGCCTCCGGGATGCGCTCCCCTTTTTCAGCACTGATCAAGACGACATCGACCGGTTTTACCCCCAGCTCCTTGGCTACGCGGTATACCCACTCCTTCAATTTTTGGCGTTTGATCGAACGGGGAAACAGATCCACTTTGTTGGCTAAGATCAGGATCGGGTTTCCCCCTGTATGGCGTTGGATACCTGGAATCCAACTGCCAGCAAAGTCAAACAGATCCACCACCTGCACCACTAGCGCTTTTTTCCCGCCGATTTCAGTCAACCGATTCATATAAGCGTCAGCATGATGCTCTACCGGTGCAACATCATTGTAATGGCGAATCCGAAAACAGCGCTGGCAGATGATGCGTTCCCGCGTTAGCGCAGAAGGAGGAACATAGCCGCTACCCTTTGGGTCCTCTGTCTGTAGAGAAACGCCACAACCCTCGCATTGTGCTTTTTCCTGTTGCCATTCGCTCACTTCTTCTCCTCCCATCCCAACATACCCCGCTGTTTCATCCAGCGGAAAACGACTCGTTCCATTAAGCGGTTCACCTTGGTAAAAACCCCTTCCACCTTTGAAACCGGTGCCACCAAAATCGTATGCAACCCCAACCGGTTCCCTCCCAGGATATCGGTAAACAGTTGATCTCCCACCATCACCGTTTCCTGCGGAGAGGTCTCCAAACGATTTAATGCCTGCTTAAATGCCAACGACAACGGTTTTCTGGCCGAATGAATCCACGGTACGCGCAACGGAGTGGCAAATCGCGACACCCGTGTCCGGGTATTGTTGGAGACAATCATCACCTTAAAGCCCATGCCTCGTAGTTGATCCAACCAACTAATCAATTCCGGCGTTGCGTCAAGGCGGTCAGATTCCACCAACGTATTGTCCAAATCGACTATAATCGTTTTAATGCCATTGCGCTGAAGTGCGTTATAATCAATTTCATAAATGGATTCCACAAATTCGTCAGGAATAATCCGCTTAAACACAGCCCCACCTCGCCGCTTGTTTGATCGGCACTTACTATACCACATCGTGGAAGGACGAAGCAAAAGAAACCGTCCTTTACATTGGAAAAAAGACGGTTCTCCCACCTCCTAGAAAAAAGCCGTCCTCATCGCATTTTATTGTTATCTCCATTTCACTGCCCGCAAAATCCTCATCGAGGATCAGTAGCAGGCCATGAAAAACACCCCTTAAAAGTAGATCCGTTCACAGGAGATTTTTCCCGTGTCACCTTAAGGGGTGCAATTCAGCGAGACAGTGAGTGGTTTCCTATCTACCTACTCGCTTACCTGAGCCACTCGCTCAAAAGCGAAATAACCCTTTGCGTTAAAGTAGGAGATCTCCCGCACCATAGATCCGAGCAACTCCAGGTCACTGGGGGCTTCACCCCTCTCCACCCAGCCACCGATCAAGTCACACAAAATGCGGCGGAAATATTCATGACGGGGATAGGAGAGAAAACTGCGGGAATCCGTCAGCATCCCCACAAATCGGCGCAACACTCCCATCGTCGCTAAGTCGGTCATCTGCCGTCTTATCCCCTCGGTGTGGTCGTTAAACCACCAAGCGGAACCAAATTGGATTTTACCGGGAACTTCCTCACTCTGATAGTTGCCAGCCATAGAAGCCAAGACGGGATAATCCTTGGGATTCAAGGAATAAAGAATCGTTTTGGGTAGCGTGCCGTTTTGCTCCAAGCGATTGAGAAACGTCGCCAGCGGACGGGCCAATCGCAGATCGTCCATGGAGTCGTATCCCGTGTCCGGACCCAACCGCTGAAAGCCCTGAGTGTTAGCGTTGCGCAGGGCTCCAAGGTGCAGCTGCATCGTCCATCCGAGGGATGCGTACAATTGCCCTAAAAAGAACAGCGTCCGCGTCTGAAACTTCTCTTCTTCCTCCGCGGTGACCATCTCGCCGGAAAGAGCTTTTTGATAGATCACAGCCACTTCCTCCATGGTCGATTCCGCCCAGGGAAGCCGATCCAATCCGTGATCGGACAGACGGCATCCTTCTTGATGGAAAAAGCGAGCGCGGTCCTCCAGTAAGTGCAGGAAATCGTCATAAGTTTGAGCCGTCTCACCCGTAGCTTCCTCCAATTTCCGCACCCATTCTTGAAATCCGGGCATCCGGATCTTTAAACCTTTGTCAGGGCGATAGGTGGGAAGCACCCAGGTCTCCACCGCTTCAGACTCCCGCAATTTCCGATGATACGCCAAGGAATCCGTGGGATCATCCGTCGTCCCCACCATCTCCACCTTGAAGCGCTGCAGAAAGGAACGGGCCGTAAACTCGGGCGTAGCCAACAGCCGATTGGCCTCTTCCCAGATTCCGTCAGCCGTCTCCTCATTTAGCAGTTGATCAATCCCAAAATAACGCTTTAGCTCCAGGTGTGTCCATACATACAGCGGATTGCCGATCAGATAGGGGACCGTGCGCGCCCATGCTCGAAATTTTTCCCGATCGTCAGCATCTCCGGTGATAAGACGCTCCGGGACGCCGTTGGCCCTCATCACCCGCCATTTATAATGGTCTCCTCCCAGCCAGATGTCGGTCAGATTGAAAAAGGAACGGTCCTCCCAGATTTCCTTGGGGTCCAGATGACAGTGATAGTCGATGATGGGCAAGTCCTTTGCGTATCGATGATAGAGTTCCTGCGCCGTTTCAGTGGACAGCAGATAATTCTTATCCAAAAATTCCATCGATCACCCTCCTACCTTTACATTGATCTTGCCGTTGTGATCAAGCGGATGCCAACTCTTATCCCCCACTCGTACCCGTCGATTTTCCCCTGGCGGTAAGAGAAGTTGGATCGCTTGATACGGCAGGGGTTTCTTTCCCTCGCTCCCTAAGGTAACCCGGATCTCCTCCCTCGTCGCCTCCAGATGAACCGTCAACCATGCGCAATCGCCCGTTTGATATCCATATGAAATGCCATCATCCTCCAACAAGCGAAGCTCAGCCTCTCCTCCTTCAGGGGACGGATACAGCAATAGCCCTCTTTGTTCCTCATTGTCGGCATTTCCCTTCCCTGTCGTCACCGGGATGATCGAATTCCCACGGAAAAGGAGCGGGAGTCGGTCCAACGGTGCGTCCAGGTGAATCTTCTGCCCCCCTTCGTACCACTGCCCCGTGTGATAATCAAACCAACCGGCGGAGTGCCGAGGCAAATATACCTTTCGCTCCCGAGCGCCTTTCTCCACTACAGAAGCCACCAGTAGCAGAGAACCTACGAAAAAGTCATCGGATTCCTTAAAACTGTGCGGATCGTGACCATAGTCGTAAAAAGCGGGACGCACAATCGGCTGATCGTATGCGTGGGCTTGGTAAAAAAGGTGATAGAGATACGGGAGAAACCGGTACCGGAGTTGAAGCGATTGCCTTATGAGTGTTGTCGCCTCTGGATACATCCACGGCTCGTTTACCGTCCCGTCGTCATTCCAGGAATGGATGGTGAAACGAGGGAGCAACGCCCCATTTTGCACCCAGCGGATCAGCAGTTCCGGCTCCGGGGCGGGCCCTGAAAAACCACCGATATCATGGCCGAAATTGTAGATGCCTGAGAGGCTTAGCCCGATCCCCATCGGAATGTTAAATTTCAACGTCTTCCAGCTTGTGTAATTGTCCCCGGTCCAGGTCTGAGCATAACGTTGCATTCCAGAGCAGCCGGAACGGGTGATGAGATAGGGGCGCTCGGTGGGAGCGTTTTCCCTTTGGCTGTGATACGAAGCTTGGGTCATCAGCAACGGCATCACAGGACGGAGTCCTTGAATGGAACGGGGGCTCCCAAAACCGTGGACCTGTGCCTCAGAATCCCATATTTCGTATTCATTGTTGTCGTTCCAGGTAGACGCGATGCCCACCTGCAACAGTTGCTCCTGGATCTGATCTTTCCACCAGCGAATGGTTTCCGGGTGAGTAAAGTCAAGGTAGGCTCCCGTGTCATCCCAGAACTGAACGATCTCCGGCTTTTCTCTCCAGCGGTTTTGAACCAACAAGCCCTTCTCTTTTAGTTCCTGAAATCGAGGATGATCCTGTAAGAGACAAGGTTTAATGTTGGCACAAAGCTTCATCCCATTTTCTGCAAATGTCTGTACCAATTTCTCGGGCTCTGGAATCTTATCCCGATTCCAGTGAAAGACATACCGTTTGGCATCGATACTGGTATAACCGGAGGAGAGTTGAAAGGAACTACAGGGAATCTGGTGTGTTTTGCAGTCCTGGATAAATTGTTGCAACTGCTCCTGAGCATCGGGGGCATCTGTGTAATGCATCGTTGAGCCGGAATAACCCAGACTCCACCGTGGAGGAAACGCTGTCTTGCCCGTCAGCCACGTATACCGCTTTACCACATCCCGTACACGTGGACCGCCGATGAAATAATAATCCAAATCACCAGCCTCCGCCTGAAAGTAGCGATAAAACCCGTGATAGTTGTCCAATTCTGCACCCATGTCAAAAACGGAAGGGGATAGATTATCGTAAAAAAGGCCGTAAGCCATCTGTTTTTCAGGATGGTATGTAATATAGAAGGGGATGTGTTTATAAAGTGGATCGGTCGTTTCCGCATCATAACCCATCGCATCCAAGTTGTTCATGCGATAACGGCGACCATGCCGATTTAACTTTCCCGTCTTTTTCCCCAGACCGTAATAATGATCCTTACGGTCCCGCTCCAGATAATGAAAGAGACCGCTTCCCAGGGAACGGTTCCAATTGTAGCTTTGGGTTTGACGATCACAGGCGATTGGAGTCCAACGACCGCGGTGGTTTTCAAACCAAGTGATGCGAAACCCTTTCAGGTTGACGACGGCTCGGAGTTGGTCCGTTTCCACCGTCACTGTAACTTTCTCCCGCCAATAGCGAAAGTCAGGTAACGAAAACGGAGAAAGGTCTAGCCGATCCCGCCCTTCATAAGGGATATCTTCCAATCCAGGTGCCACTGTCCATGTTTTTGGCTCTTGGAGGTGTTCTCCCTCCGTGATCAGCACGCGAAATAGATTCTCCTCCAGCACAAACAACCGCACAACAGCCGGTCCATCCTCCTGCTGAAAATGAAGGCCATATGGTTTTATCTCATACGGTGAAAAGAGAGATTCCTGCATCAATGAGCTTCCTCCTTATAAAAAGCCAAACCAACGTGGCAAGGTCAAACTGATTTCAGGGATATATGCCACCAACAACAGGGTAATTACAAGTGCTACCACCATCCGGGACAATGGACGAAACACTTGTTCAATCCGCACGTTGGCAACACTGCATCCGACAAATAAGCAACTGCCCACAGGTGGTGTCATAATGCCGATACAGAGGGCAAAAACGAGAATAATTCCAAAATGGACCGGATCCACCCCCAGTCCGTTGGCAATCGGCAAAAACATCGGGGTAAATATCAGAATGGCGGGTGTCATATCCAACACGGTTCCCACCAGTAACAAGATCATAATCATGATGAGTAAAATGATAAACGGGTTATCCGTCATTCCCAGCATCCCCTCACTGATCAAGCTGGGAAGGCCGGTAAACGCCATCACCCATGATAGGATGGAAGAAGCTCCGATCAGAAACAACACAATGCTACTGAGAACCACCGTCTCCTTCAAGATTTTTGGAATGTGCTCCCAATGGATCGAACGATAGATCAGGGAAAGGATCAACGAGTATAAAACAGCAACCGCCGCTCCTTCCGTTGCGGTGAAAACGCCAAAGGAGATCCCTCCGATCACAACCACGATCAGCAACAGACTGGGAATAGACTGAATTAGGATTTTACCGACTTGAGTCCAAGAAAGACGCTCATGACTAGGAAGGTTTTGCCGGTGAAACAAAAAGTGAGTCACGATCATAACGGTCAGCCCCATGAGTATGCCGGGAATTACTCCTGCCATAAACAACGCGGAAATACTGGCACTTCCACTCACCAGGGCATACACGATAAATGCATTGCTCGGGGGAATTAACAGTCCTGTTGGGGAAGAGGCAATATTGACGGTAGCGGAAAGGGCAGGATCATATCCTTCTTTCTTTTGCAGTGGATGCATGATGCCCCCGATCGTCGCTGCCGCTGCTACCCCCGAACCGGATACCGATCCGAAAAATAGGTTTCCCACAACAGTTGTTTGGGCCAGGGAACCCGGTAGACGGCCACTGATCAACTTAGCCAGGTTAATCAGCCGCAGGGCGATTCCACCGTTATTCATAATGCTCCCAGCCAATATAAAAAACGGAATCGCCAGTAGCGCAAAGCTGTCAATACCGCTGGTCAATTTTTGCGCAGCTGTAAAAACCGCAATATCCCAAGGCACCAAGACAAACGCTGACAAGGTCGCCGCAATCCCAATACTGACAGAGATGGGAACACCAATCACCAAGAGCACCACAAAACTGATGAGCAAAATCAATCCCGCTACGATGGTTACATCCACGTGGATACCCCCTTATCACTACTGGGATGACGAACGATATAAATCAACCACATGAAACACTTGATACACCAAGATGATCAGACCGGAAATCGGTAACGCGACATTGACCACTCCTCGCGGCAATAACAAGATCGCCGTCGTTTCATCCAAGGTTACAAAGAACAAATCAATGCCGCCTTTTATCAATACCACCAGGGCAAATCCAACGATGAGCACCATATTAATGAGCTGTAAGCGTTTTCGATTTTTATCGGTCATCTTCTCTTGAAAAAAGGAAAAGGAAAGATGTTGGTTGGTACCGAATGCATAGCCAGCCCCTAACATGGCGATCCAAATCAGGCAAATACGCATCAATTCTTCCATAAACGTGCTGGGAGCGTTTAAAACATACCGACTAAATACCTGCCAGACTACACCCAATACCATCAATACCATTAACGTGGATGTAATCCCCAATAAGCCCCGATCCAACCATCTCCTTATTTGCATCATTCGGAATTCTCCTCCCCTTTTAAGTTCTCCACAGCATCAATCACATCCCTTGCGAGGGGATCACTTTGGCGATACCTCTCCACCATTGGCTCCAGTTTTTGTCGAAAGGGCTCTTTATCTACATTGATAAAACGAACGTCCATCGACTTTTCCGCTTCTTGAATCGACAGTTGGATCGCCTCTTGCCAAAGCTCTTTCTGATATTCGGTGGAAATCTTGGCAGCTTGACTGACAGCCTCTTTTTGATCATCGGATAACTCATTCCAAGTCTTTGTCGAGATAAGGAGCATATCGGGAATTCGTGTATGTTCCGTCACTGCAAATATTTTGGATACCTCACCATGCTTGCTTGAAGTGAGAGCGGTTTCATTATTTTCAGCACCGTCGATCACCCCTTGTTGCAACCCAGTATAAGTCTCGCCAAAAGCCATTGGAGTAGGGGAAGCCCCCAACTGTTTAATCAGCTCCGCTGCAGCCAAGCTTTCTTGAATCCGAATTTTCATTCCCTTTAAATCATCAGGAGTCTGAATCGGTCGATTGGAGTAAAAACTACGAGCTCCGGCATCGTAAAACGTTAAAGCGATATACCCTTGGTCTTCAGTGGACTGATACAGTTGCTGGATTTCTGGAAGCTGCATAGCGCGGTAAAAATGTTCTTGATTTTCAAAAAGATAGGGAAGGCTAAACACCCGATACGAGGGGGAGAAGCTTTCCAACTGACCAGCACTCACTTTGGTCATATCGATGCCGCCTCGTTTCAACTGTTCCAATGCATCCCTTTCAGAACCCAGCACGCCATTGGCGTAAATTTTAACCGAGAGTGAACCGTTCGTCCGTTTTTCCACCTCTTCAGAAAAACGCTCTAAACCCTTATGCACGGGATGCTGATCGTTCAAATTGTGAGCGATTGTGATTGTCTTTTTTGTCGTTGAAGTAGCAACGCCTTGTGCGCCACAACCGCTGATGATTAACATCGTGATCAGAGCGAGGAAACCAAGCCTTCGCATAATCATCCCCCTCACCGAGAATTTGTAAGCCCTTTCATTATAACGTATAATTGATTTGTTGAGTCAACAAATCAATAGTTTTTTCTTTTCTCTGTTCTGCTACACTTGCTGTAGAGGAGGAATATAGATGATAACCGGTGATGCCACCTATCTAAAAAATTTAAATCGACGGATTATCTTGGAGCATATCGTTGCTTCTCCAGGACTTTCCCGTGCCGAATTGGCTAAAATAACGGGATTGAACAAAGCGACGATCACTTCTCAAATCTCAACGTTGTTAGAGGAAGGGCTACTACTAGAATCGGGTACTCCCTCCCACTCGTTTGTCGGCCGGAAACCGATTCCCCTAACTTTAAATAAAAATGCCGGGTGCGCTCTTGGCATTGACCTAGACAGTGATCATGCCAATCTTCTCCTCACTGATCTGTCCGGAAAGAGATTACAACAAAAAACCGTTCAATTCTCCGATCGAAAACCTGAAACTATCATAGAAGAGTTGCATCAAACCATCCATGCTTTTTCATCCGGCTCCATTGGACCATTGGTTGGAATCGGCTTAGGGATACATGGAATCGTTGATCACGATGAACAAGTAATTTTTATCCCTCGCTTGGAATGGACCATCGCAGATGTAAAACAACGCCTCCAACAAAAACACCAGGTTCCCGTCTTTGTGGACAACAATGCCAATCTAAGCGCTTATGCAGAGCGGGTATATTGCTACCCCGTCCATAACTTGATCAGTATTAGTGCTTATTCCGGCATCGGTTTAGGAATGATCATCAATGATCAAATCTATCGCGGGATGGACGGTTTTGCCGGGGAGGTTGGACATATGATCGTCGTTCCTCAAGGAAAACCTTGTCCTTGTGGCAATCACGGATGTTGGGAGCGTTATGCCTCGGACCAACATGCTTTGCTGTTTTTAGCGGATACCTTAGGTGTGGATTCTCTTACATGGGAAGAAGTGAAACGCGGAATTAACCGAGGGGCCCCGATTGAACAGGAGATGAATCAACTTTTGATGTATTGGGTCGTCGGTTTAAACAATGTCATCAATATCTTCAACCCTGAAATTCTCATCTTAAACAGCTCCTTAGCACGGGTATTTCCCGAGTTTGTAACACAAATCAAAACCCGTCTTCAATCCCGGATGACCCATTGCCGTGTACTCGCCACATCTACCCTTGGAAAAAATGCCTGTGCTTTAGGAGGAGCGGCTTTGGCAATCCGTCAGTTTCTTGGGGTGGAACGGCTAGATTTTATGAAAAACGACCCAGCTTCTTAATCGCTTTTCTGTCGAAAGGGAAAAGTCCTTCGGTAATCCTCAGTTACTCGAAGACTACCGAAGCCTATCCTGTAAACCTACGGTTGAATCAAGCTCTTTGCTTTACTCAAACCTGGAGAAGTTTGCTTTTCGCATCTCAGTCCAACCATTGCAGAACGATCACATTTACATACAGGGATGGTTTGGCCCGCCACCTCATTACGATCCAATCGCAACTTCACTTTATCTATGAAACGTCACAACCTACCACTCCCGCTGCTCCCACCCGTCTTCACTCTTCCACTTCAGTTTGATTGTTCTGCCCTCATTGTCACGCAGAACGGGCTCCTTGACATACCATCCGCGACCATTGACGGTATCGTCGGTATGGTAGCGGAAGCGGAGATAACGGATATCGACCGGGATCTCCACACGAACACGCTGCCAGTCCCGGTAGCCGGTAAAGGTGCGGGTAAGCGAAACCCATTCACGACCGTCACTGGATCCTTCCACCACGCCATAATCAACGACGGGTTCAAGGCGGTGCCACGTATCAAAGGTAAGTGTGCGAGCAGCCTCAGCCTGTGGGAGGTACCCCGCCTCAAGGGTGCGGTCCAGATTATCGCCGTAACCGGCAAACCAAGCGGCTCCTGTTGTCGGCATCTGTACCGGGATCGCATCAGCAGCGTA
Organism: Desmospora activa DSM 45169; assembly: GCF_003046315.1. NCBI lineage: Bacteria > Bacillati > Bacillota > Bacilli > Caryophanales > Thermoactinomycetaceae > Desmospora > Desmospora activa. The sequence goes on from NZ_PZZP01000001.1 coordinate 2,207,850, forward strand.
GCGGGCCACCTGGCGCCGAATCGGGTTGATAGTCGGTGTATTGCGCGTCGGATGGACGCGGTTTGTCAAGGTGATCGCAATCGTTGCCTGATCGCGATTAAGCACCAGGGAAGTACCGGTAAAGCCGGTATGTCCCATCGTCCGAATATCGGCGAGGGCATCCATAAACCAGCCTTGCGCCAATTCCCACCCAAGGCCGTGTTCATCGCCGGGGAAAGCTTCGTTCTGATTCTCCTCCATCTGTTCTACCGTTTCTTCTTCTAAAATGCGAACATTGCCGTATTTCCCTTTTTGCAACAGCGTATGAGCAAAAATAGCCAAGTCATAAGCACTGGAGAACACACCGGCGTGACCGGCTACCCCATCCAGGGACCAAGCCTTTTCATCGTGCACCTCACCCCAGACCATACCCCGGTCCACATCCCGTTGATACTCTGTCGCAGCGATGCGCGGCTTTAAAGATGCGGGTGGATTGTACATCGTATCCTTCATCCCCAGCGGCTCCGTAATCCGTTCCCGCACAAAAACGTCCAACCGTTGACCGGATAAGCGCTCCACCAGCGCACCCAGGGCAATCATGTTGAGATCGCTGTATATATAAGTGGTTCCCGGCTCATGTAAGAGTGGATGAGTCAGCACAATCTGAATGCGATCTTCCCGATCAGTCCCCTGCCGGTGTAAGGGAATGCTGGCAGCATAACCGGATGTATGGGTCATCAACTGGCGGATTGTCACTTTTTCCTTCCCGTTTTGCGCAAATTCCGGGAGATGTTTGGCGACGGGATCATCGAGATCAAACTTTCCCTCTTCAAATAGCTTCATCACCGCCACTGTCGTAAAAATCTTACTGATGGAGGCAACGTCAAAGATGGTATTCGTTCTCATCGGAATCGGATCATCCACCGGTGTACCTGTGTCATCACGGTAACGAAGGGCATCGCCATATGAGTCAATCTTTACCACATGTCCCCGACGTGCCACCAATACCACTGCTCCCGGTGACTGACCGCTTTGGACCACTTCTTCCATATAGGGGTCGATCGCTTGGATCGGTTCCCGTTTCATTCCCGCCGATTCCGGCGTTCCCGGATGAAGTATAGGGCTAATTCGACCCGGCTGCCCCCAGGACATCCTCCCCTGATCAACATGTAGTAACCCCGAGGCTGTCGGTGTCTCCTTTGTCTCCCGCAGTTCAATCGTCGTTGTTGAATCTTGCGCCCAAGCGGAATTCGGCAACATCAGTACAATCGCTAAAAACAGTATGCCGATCGACTTCCACATCGTATTAAATCGCATCAAATCCCTCCCTTGCTTGACTCTCTTTTAATATTATCAGAATTTGCATTCTCTTTTAATACAATTACAAGAAAAGAAATGATAAAAGTGCGTGCCCCATTCGTTACTTTATAGCTGAGAACAAAGGGACCACGGGTGTAACTTATACTTTTTTATGTTATCCAACAATCTGGTTTATTTTCACTTTGTTTTATTAATGGAATAAATATTCTTTTTAAAACCATACAACGCTCAAAACCTGACCATTCATTTTATATGTAGGTATTTTAACCCATTACCACTCCATTCCCTCCCATAAATATGCAGACTTATTTTATTCGACGTAAAATAATTTTTTATTTCGGCAGGAGTATCGAAAATAGAAGTAGAATTCAAATAATAAAGCACTTAGAAAAATTCCGTTAGGGGGCAGAGGAATGTACAAAAAGACAGCTTTTAATCTTTTTCTCAGCTTTGTGCTGATGTTTGCACTGGCTCTACCGGCGATGGCCGCACCTGAAAGCAACAGCAGTGACAGCTATCTCATTCTGTTTAAGGAAAACGAGGTGGGAACGTTAAGTGATGGCGTTGCCACTGTTGAAAAAGCAGGCGGAGAGGTTGAGCATCAATTTAAACATATTGCTGCAGTGGAAGCCGAACTGACGGCAAAAGAAGTTGCCAAGCTAAAAAATGATCCCTCTGTTGAAGCGGTGGAAAAAAATCATACCGCCCACGCTCTTCAGACCGTACCGTATGGGATTCCCCAGGTAAAAGCGGACCAAGCCCAAGCGGCGGGTGTTCGGGGACAAGGTGTTAAAGTGGCTGTTTTGGATACCGGTATTGACTACAACCACGAAGACTTAAACGTACGCGGTGGTGCTTCTTTTGTCGGTGGCGATTACATCGATCGCAACGGACACGGCACCCATGTAGCCGGAACGATTGCTGCTGTGGATAATACCATCGGTGTGATTGGTGTTGCTCCCGATGCTGAACTGTACGCCGTCAAGGTGCTGGACGATTCCGGTTCCGGCTCTTATAGCGGCATTGCCCAAGGGATTGAATGGGCAATCAATAACGGGATGGATATCATCAATATGAGCTTGGGTGGATCCGCTAGCTCCGCAGTCCTGCAAAGTGCCGTGGAGCGTGCCTACAACAGTGGGGTTGTTGTGGTAGCGGCAGCCGGGAACTCCGGTTCAGGTACAGATACCGTCGGCTACCCTGCCAAATATCCGGAAGCGATTGCCGTTGCAGCAGTCAATTCCAGCAACCAGCGCGCCAGCTTCTCCAGCACAGGCCCGTCTGTTGAATTGTCCGCACCGGGTGTCAATGTAAACAGCACCATTCCAGGAAGCCGTTACTCTTCCAGCTACAGCGGAACCTCGATGGCCTCTCCGCATGTCGCTGGTGTAGCCGCCTTGGTCAAAAGTGCCAACCCCTCTTTGTCCAATGTACAAATTCGCAATATCTTAAACACGACAGCTGTTCCCTTGGGTGCCCAAAATCAATACGGCAACGGTTTGGTCGATGCCGCTGCAGCGGTTAACGCCGCACGGTAACCAACCCTTGCAATGAAAAACCGGCTGGATTCTGATCCAGCCGGTTTTTTAATACAGATAAAGCAACTCCATCTTTTTGATCGGTCCCGACGATTTCTCAAAAAGTTTGGCTGGAGGATGTTATCCGCTCTTCCCAGTGGGACGGATGACCCTAAATTGCAACCCGAAAAACTTCTTTGCCGAAGTGGAACAGTCCGCCTTTTCTCCCAGTGCCACCGCCCCAACCGAAAACAACCGTTTCCCTCTTTTGGAAAACGGTTGTTTGGTTATCCTAAAAATGCACCATCGCCTGTTTCACCGCACTTTCCACGGACTCAGCGGTTTGGGCCGCTTTAGCACGCACCCCCTCCGGAGCATGAGACATGGCAAAGCTAAGGCGAGGAAACGACTCAAACATGGAAACATCATTAAAAGCATCGCCGACGGTAAGGATGTTCTCAGGAGAAATATGCAAATGCTCCGCCAATATCTGAAGACCTCGTCCTTTGGATATACCCCTCGGCATCACATCCAGACAGTCCCGGTCGGAAATAAATAGATCCACTTCCTCTCTAAAACGGCTTTCCAAGCGATGTTTCAGCGGCTGCAATCTCTTCAGCTCACCAAAAAAACTAAACTTACACGGTGTCACTTCCTGCCGTAATAGGGCAGAGCCCAACTCCGGCACCAACCGTATCGGAGCAAATAAGCGAGATTCTACCGCCGCAGCCATGCCGATGCGACGATGGGTCAACAGTTCATGTTCCAGACAGACCAATTGAAACAACTCTTCCCTTTGTATCTCTTCAAATAAAGCGACTGCCAGATCCGGTGAAAACAGATGCTCAGCCAGTAACTCTCCATCCCGAGTGCGGACAAAAGCGCCGTTTTGGCTTACTCCATGAGCAGCAATCCCAATGCTGTCCATCACTTGTTCCAATTCCCGCTGCATTCGGCCCGAGGCCAGACAGAGCTGACTTCCGTTTTGAACTGCCTCTTTCAGCATCTTTCGATCCGCTTGACGCACCCGTTTTCCCTCGTCCAACAAGGTTCCATCCAAATCGGTCACAATCAATTCAATCATGCCATGCTACCTCCATAATCTCCACTTCCTGTTCCTCCAGCACTTGCCGCAGATCCGCTGGAGGTGGCTGGTCGGTCACCATTCGATCGATCGCTCCCCAATCGCACACCCGATAAAAAAAGCGACGGTTAAATTTTGTCGCATCTGCCAACACAATCACCTGACCAGCACAGCGAATCGATTCCCGGATTATTTGCCCATCCTCTTCATCGGGATAAAACACCCCTTCCGGCGTAATTCCGCTTGCACCCAAAAACGCCTTATCCACCCGATAATCCGCCAACATCGCCATCGTCGCCACTCCATATACATAGCGATGCTTGGGGTGTAGCTTTCCCCCCAACAGATGAACCGAGACACTGGGACAATCGGCCAATACAGACGCGATATCGATGGAGTTGGTCACGACTGTCACATCCTTCGCGGTAAGAGCAGCGGCGACCGCCTGTACCGTGGTGGAAGCATCCAATATCAAATGATCCCCATCCCGTACCAGACTTGCCGCCTTCTGTCCAATCGCCTCTTTCTCCCCTGCCGCCGCTTGTAACCGTTCGCGATATCCTTTTACTTCTTTATCAAGGGAGAGTGCTCCGCCGCGCGTCCGTAGAATTGCTCCCTGTTCATCCAGCTTGACCAAATCTCGCCTGGCCGTATCCCGGGACACCCCAAACTGGTCACAGATCTCCTGTACACTGATCCGATTATGCTGCTTCAGATAATCCACAATCGCCCGCAAACGTTCCTCTTGATACACCCCATCCGCCTCCTTTCCGTCGAAGTAGCATCACTTACAATCACTTATAAATTATAAGTGATTGTAAGTGATGCTGCAATAATATGCACAAAACCTTTACAAAAAAACCGCCACACTCGATGTGGCAGCTGATCAGGCAAACGATTTCTCTCTTTTCCTCCTCATCCCCAACAAGATCCGGGAAATCAAGATAAGTACAGGCAACTCAATCAACGGCCCAATAACCAGAGCGAGTGCGATCAAAGGTTGATCGGGAAAAGCGGTTAACGCAATCGCCAGGGCGATGGGAGAGTTACGTGCCAATGTAGTAAGTTGGAGACTGGCTTGATCCGCATAAGAAAGGCGAAGACTGCGAGCCACCCCATACCCCAACAAAAAGATAAGTAAAAAGTACAGCAACACCGGCAGGATTAAACCGAGCAACACTCCCGGATTTTGCAGCAACACACTCCCCTGGGAGGCAAACATCGCAACAATCGCCAAGTTGAGAAAAAGCAATTGCACCGTGCCCATGGAGGAGAGAACCTGCTCCTGAAACCACTGTTCCCCTCTGTAACGATGAACCATCCACCGGATCAGCATAGCTGCGATCCAGGGGACAACCAGAACCAAGATTACACTTTCAAACAGCAATCCTAAGTTCAGTTGATGCAATCTTCCTGTCAACAGCCATAAATAGAAAGGCAGAAGCAGCAATTGCAAAATCAAGTTCAAAGGCAACAGTGTTGTCGACAGCGCCACGTTTCCCTTTGAGATGGAGGTAAAAACCAAGTACCAGTCTGTGCAGGGCGTCACCATCAACATGGTAAACCCGATCCATAATTCTGGAGTATCCCGTAGAAATAAAAATCCCAGCCCTCCTGCCACTAGCGGAGTAATCACAAAGTTGATCACCACACTGGCTAGCGTGAAGGTCACATTCCCAAAGGCATTCCGTAACACCTTCAATGGAACCTGTAAGAACACACCCACCAACATCACCATGAGAAAGGGCAGAATCATCCACTCCATCCACAGGGAGAAACTGTCATCCTGACCCATCAACAACCCCAACAAAACAGCACCGAGAATAAGCAGCGGCTGTGCCCGTTCAAACACTCCCAAATTCGTCAAATTGGATCACCACATCCTTATCGTCAAATTACCCAATTTCTCTTTCCCTTTCACGGGCACCCTCCCTTGTACATAGTATAACTCGACAAAAAAGAGAGATCTCCAGGCCGTGTCTGATCATTTCATTTTTCGCGAGAGCTGTCTTTGAAGTCCTGTGTAAAATGGAGATGATCATGATGGGAGTGAAGCAACCAGTTGTACAAGATAAACTGCGAATGGCAAAGCTACTTAAAAAAAATTCGTTGACAAAAGCGTCCCACCCTAAGACGGTATCGTATAATCGCGAAAACCTGCAAGAGATGACAAAGAAATTTAGCATGCTTTATTTAAAGCCGATAAACGGCTGTCAATCAAAAAATATCATCCGTATCACCTCTAACCCTCAGAGCGGGTTTACCGCGATCACCGGCAAACGTAAGCAAATCCTCCCCACAGAAGAGGAACTTTATCAACAATTGAACCACTGGATCAAACAAAAAAAATATATCATTCAACAAGGGATCCATAGTATCACGCCATCTGGAGACCCTTTTGATATTCGGGCCCATGTGCTCAAAGTCGCCAAAAAATGGATCGTTTGTGGAGTCGCAGGCAGGATCGCTCCTCCAGAGGGAATTGTCACCTCATATCGACACGGTGGAACTTCTACCCGGCTTAATCACTTATTTGAAACTCTCAAATACGATCAAAAGAGCGATCAGAAAGTGAGAAAAAAAATAAAAAAATTGGTTCTAACGATTGCAAAGGTAGTCAATGACCGATACCCAGCTAAAAAAGAGTTTGCGATTGATTTGGGGTTGGATCAGGATAAAAATATTTGGATCTATGAGGTCAACTATATGAAGCCAGCCATCAATACCTTTCGCAAAGCAGATCCCAAAATATATCGACGGATTCTCAAATTGCGTAAACGAGCAATCAAATATAACACAAAAACGAAAGCTAAATCAGCATAGAAAAAATTGTATATCGAGGGTGGAATTATATAATGACCACCTGAAAAACCTTCGCTATCCTAAGAATTAGAGGGGAGAGCATTTAACCTCTTGTTCTTTGGTGCCTTCACCTCGGGAGAGGGTGAAGGTTTTTTTGCAAAAAAAAGAGACCGGGTGGGATCTCCCCTTTCCCGGCCTCTTTTTATGAAGGGATCTATATAAAGGTCCTGGTCCACTATTATTCTACCTCTCTCCACACACATGGGAAATCATCTAAAATCCTTATTTTCCTTTTAGCACAAAAGTTAGGTTATATGCAATGATCATCATACCCGTCCCTCACCCCATTTTTTTAAAAGCCTCCGCCAGCGCTCCGATTTGACTCGGCAAATCCCTGCTATATCAACGTTTATACAATTTAATCTCATTTTGGCCGACCACTTTTACAGTTATAATTACATTGTACTATCCATAAAAATTGTTAAGCGCCTTACTCCTTACCGGCGGCAATCTGTAGCTACGCTTACTCAGGCAGACGCCACCGGGTAACCGAGCCGGAAATCACTGTGCCAGGATTCGTTTTCTATTGTAAAATCCCCCGTCGACGACGAGGGACTTTACAATCACTGTACAACTTCATGGTATAGCGGTTGCAATTTTTGCTGTACTTCGTTTAACTCTTGCTTACCCTCTGGGGTAATCTGATAATCCTGCCCCTGCGCGGATAAAAAATGCTCCTGCTGCAAATGTTGCAGATGCTGCTGAACGATTTGCTCATCCACTTGATACCCATGCCGTCCCAATTCCGACTGCATACGTTGAGCGGTGATCCCTTGTTGATTGGCATGATACAACAAGTGGATGCGAATAAATGGATTTTGAAAACCAGCGTGCATCAAGATCCCTCCTTATTTTTCCACGCCTTAGTCTGGATATCTACAGGGGGTCTATACATAGAAATTTAAAATTGCTCAATTTAGTTGGGCCTTGGCAGATGATCATACGACCGGTTATTGAATCATCTGGGTGAAAAGCGTAGAATAGCTTCAATCGTTCTTAGCGGAGGGAACCAATATGCATCTTTTTTTCTTGGGGTTTGCGCTTGCCGCTTCCCCTGGACCCGATTTTTTGTTGATGGCAAAACACACACTTACACACGGTCGACGTTATGGGTTTCTCACATTAGCCGGCAATCGACTCAGTTTTACTCTCCATATCGCCTTTGCCCTGATGGGCTTGTCCGTAATCCTGCAACAATCAGCCGTATTGTTCTCGATCATAAAAACCCTTGGAGCTTTGTATCTGATTTACCTGGGTCTCATGAGCCTGATTAACTTTCGTCATAAAAAGATTCAAATTCGTTCCGACAAACACGAACTGACTCCGTTAAAAGCGTTTCAAAGCGGCTTTTTAAGCAATTTTCTCAATCCAAAAGTAAGCCTCTTTTTCCTTAGTATATTCCCTCAATTCACCAACACCGAGTACCTGACCGATCACCCCATGTGGGTGGCCACCATCTTCTTCTTGGGAAATTGTTGTTGGTATGTTCCTGTCATCTTTATGATCGGCTTCAACAAGGTACGACAAGCCCTCACCCGGTTCCAACGAACATTGGATCTCGCATTTGGAGTCTTTTTTGTGCTTGTTGGGTTATCTATGATCAGCGAAGAGATTACAAAAGCGAAAGATAAACTATTGGAATCCACTAATCATTATATTTTCAGGATTTCAACTTAAAGAGAGTTTTCCCGAGATACGAGATCTCCTTATGCGTAGGGAGACCGCGGGTTACTTAAATCCATACATCGTTTTCCGCAGTCAGATCCCCTTTTGCATAACCTTTAGGCGATTCCAAGAAAGGAAATAAAAGCAACATTCAGACGAATCACTTCCTCTTCCAGGCTTAAAGGCTGCTTTCGTGGTCGTCCTCTTCCTACTCCCATTTCTTTTCCACGCTTTTCCTCCAGACCTACCCAACCCTCATCTCACAATCTTGTCGCATGAAAGGTCTTCTTGCAATGGCACAATAACTGTTTCCTTTCAGACTATTCTTTCACTGCCAATATGGTTTATTTCCATTGTATAGGTCTTTCGTATTTTTCCCATGAGAAAATCCCCTCCAGGTTAACAGTATCCGGCTTGCTTTTTACTGTCTACCTAAAGGGGATAATATCATACTTCCCTCCCGGTTTTTTTGTGCCATTTATCGTGCACTTGAACACCAGTGGAGATTGGAGTTTTCCCGTGTGATATTGCGATTGGCGATGTTCGAACCGACGCAAGGGCTCCAACGGATGTCAGTATTTCGTACGGTCAAGTTTTGTAGGGTGATGTCCCGTGACGGTGGAAATTCGTCCCGGGCGGCGATTCGGATTTCACCGCCACCATCCACAGTGCCGGACTGACGAGCAATGTTTACGTTGTAACAGTTCTCAATCAAAATGGCGTTGCCGCCGGTACGCTGGATATCCACCTGATTGATCTCAACACCTCCGCTTTCGGAAACGCAGAAAATTCCTCGACCGCCGCCGACGGCTTTGACGCTACCGATGCGGATGTTGGTGGGATAGCTGTCTCCCACACGGCCATTACGATTTGCAAATCGCAACGCAGCGTAACCCGTGCCGGTACCAGCACCGTCAGCGTCGATCCTGTCCACGGTGGCATTGATGGTGTCGTTTAGAAGCAATCCTGAACCACCTGTGTTGCGCGCTGTCACTCTATTGATGGTTAGACCGTCCACCCCATACGTTTCCACTCCGTGTGAACCTGTTCCAGAAACATACACCTGATCGATATGGATGTTGCGCGAACGGACGCTGCGGTCACCATGATTGTCGATACGGACACCCAGACCGCTGGAGACGCGGATTCCGATATCCCCGAGAACGACATTTTCAACGTTACGCATAAAGATCCCATATAAGGGACCGCCGGTTATGTTTAGATAGCGTACCTCAATATCCCGTACACCCCGGGCATAAATGGGAGCGTTATCACCAGAGCCGGAACCGCTTACATGAATGGTCCCGCAAACATCGATTCCCGTGTAGCTGCGCAACGAGATTCGTGAATTGGCACTCATGGAACCATCACCGCGCACCAGTACCCACTCTTTGGAAGTTCGTCCCGAGGAGAGACTGTCGATTGCAGCTTGTACCGCCGCCACCATATCACTGCCGCTGTATACGGTTCTACTACCGTTACGTGCGGTCCAGGTGCTGCCGCTGTTGGTTACTTCCGCGTTATAAGAGGGGCGGTCGCCGCAAGCGGCAAAAGCGGGTTGCTCATAGCCCACTAAGATCATCGAAACGATCAGCGCAATAATCGTCATGCCTACGACACCTTTCAAACATCGACGCCATCGAGATACATCCGCTTTCCACATGTTCTTAACTAACCTCCTTATTGGTCTGGTGCATCAATGGCGGTAGGCCATCTCCGCCATACGTGGGATTACTCGTGTTTTACCAACTATTTTCTGTCGTTTTGTTCACATCCTGTTAAATATGTCAGCTCTCACTCGTACAAGCAATCTCCCTCGTTTATGAACCTGTTTGGGCATGAGAAAGCAACCGATGAAAAATTGACAACAACAGGCCCACACTCAAAAACAAAGGAGAGTGCTTCCTTTTTTAATTGACTGAAAATACAATCAAATATCATTACAAAATTAATTCTACACGACACACCTTATCGCCTTTTCTTTTCATAAAAAAATGGCCAGGTTTTATCTCTGTCTGGAGATATATAATCATCCAGAGATGCTCATGATAAAGAAAATAACAATCATTTTTGTCATTCTTCAAAGGAGGAAATGGTTATATCTATATCTACACGAATCGGGATCCTGCCAGTATCGCTCCTGTTCATTGCTTCAATCGGAGTCTTTAATCACGTTATCCTTTTACCATCTATCCTGGAAAAAGCCGGACGAGATGCCTGGATATCTGTTTTGCTAACGGGCATTCTTTATGTTCTGTGGCTCTTACTTCTCGGTCGGGAACTATCCAAAACGGATAATATTCCCGTCATTAAGCATATTGAAGACGGGATTGGTCGATTACCTGCGCTCCTAATACGTCTTTTGCTGAGTGGGATTTTGTTTCTTAACACGTATATTACGTTAAAAGACACTGTAACGTGGACGCAGGTCTCGTACCTCGTAGAAACGCCCACCAGCGTCATTCTGATCCTATTCGCCTCTCTCTGCTTGGTCGCAGCTGCGTTGGGTTTGGAGTCGATTGCCATTGCCAATGGAATACTCCTGCCTTTTGTGATTTTATTTGGCATCTTTGTGGCGTCAGGTAATTTCCCTAAAAAGGATTATTCCCTGCTGTGGCCCGTTCTTCAACACGGTCCCATGCCGATTCTGAAAGGGATGCTGTATTCAGGTATCGGATTGGCGGAAGTTATTTATATCCTGTTTATTCGCCACTATTTTAGTGGTCCGATGAAACGTCTACAACTCGTGATTACGGGTGTTATTCTCGTTATGCTTACTTTTGGGCCTTTGACAGGATCGATTGCAATTTTTGGACCAGAGACGGCGGCCGAACAACGTTATCCTGCCTTTGAACAATGGCAGATGTTTTCCCTCGGGGGATATGTAGAACACGTCGATTTTCTATCCATTTATCAATGGCTTACCGGTTCATTAATCCGTATTTCCTTCGGGTTGTGGTTGTTAGTGGATATATGGGGAATAAGAAAACGCCGTGCACGCATCGGATCATTGGGAGGATTAATGATAATTCTGTTGATTTTATGCCGTTATCCTTCCAGCGATATTACTTTTTGGAATCAAGTCGTCAATGTGTGGTCCCCGCTTTCCTTCGCCGCATTAGTGTTGTTGACGTTGCTCAGCCTTGTATTTCTCGCAATCGGAAAAAGAAGGTCATCGAACCATAAGGAGAAAATAGTGACATGAAACGACGTCGGCTCTACCGCGACAAGCGGCCGAAAACAAAGACTTTCCCGAAATCAGCTGATCCATCGACCATTGCTGCCGATTTAGATGCAGTGGAGATTTGGCTGAAGGAGCAGTTAAATTCCCACGATGATGTCCATTTTCAACGCCGGGAATGGCCGAATTTAAGGGAAAAGGCGGCTGTCCTGCTTGTTTATTGCCAAGGAATGAGTAGTCAGGAAAAGGTTAACCGCGAGGCAATCCCAGCCTTAATCCGCTGGTTTGAACAAGGGGCAAATCCAAGTGGGAAGGGATTAGGTTTCGAACCCGTGCATACACTGGGATCCATCGAAGCCGCAGTGGACCGCATCTTTCAAGGAGAGCTGGTCGTTTTCATCGATGGGTGGGATCGTGCTCTTAGTCTGGATGTAGCAGATCCACCACAACGCCAGACAGAGGAAAGCCCTATAGAGCCAACTGTGCGCGGAGCACGAGACGCGTTTACCGAATCGGTCGTCACCAATGTTTCACTGATCCGAAAACGATTGCGTGGACCTTCCCTTTGTATGGAACAGTTGACGGTGGGCAAGCGAAGTCATACTTCCGTGGCTTTGATGTATATAAGGGACGTAATCCGTCCCGATGTGATAGAAGCTCTTCGTTCGCGGATAAAGGAATTGGAGTTGGACGATCTTGATTCCAGCGCTTCACTAGAAAAATGGCTGATCCAGCCCTCTATGAATTTTTTTCCCGTGTTAGACTACACTGCCCGCCCAGACTTTGTAACTGCTGCCTTGTTGCGCGGGCGTGCCTGTTTAGTGGTAGACGGCTCCCCCTCGGTGCTGATCGCCCCAATCCAGTTAATGGAGTTATTGAAAAGCGGGGAGGATAATCAGTTTTCTTCGATATTTATCCCTTTCCAATTTGCCCTTCGGTGGATCGGTTTATTTATCGCCGTATTTCTGCCGGGATTTTATGTTGCTTTGACCTCCTTTCATCAGGATCAAATCCCATTTCCCCTTCTGTCTACTTTTGTCCAATCTACTCAGGGCGTTCCATTCCCCACTCCACTGGAAGTATTTATCATGCTCGTGCTCTTTGAGTTGTTCAAAGAGGCCGGATTACGGCTGCCCAGTCCGATCGGACAGACTTTATCCGTGGTGGGAGGCTTGATAATCGGAGATGCGTCGATCCGCTCCGGTTTGACTAGCCCCAGTACAGTGGTAGCGATAGCCATTGCTGTCGTGGCCAGCTTCACCCTCGATAATCTTAATCTAAACGGAGCAGTCAGTTTACTACGAATGGGCGTTCTTTTATTCTCGTCTCTCTTTGGTTTATTGGGTTTTTTTGTCATTTTGTTCACGATCACTCTTTATCTGTCCTGGTTAAAACCCTTCGGTCTTCCTTATCTCGCCCCGATCTCTCCTCTGTCATGGAAAGATCTTCTTCAGGGGTGTTTCGGACACCGAATGCTGTCCAGGCGTCCTTCGATATTAAAACCCAGAGACACAACCCGGGCGAGAGAAAGGGGCAACCAAAGATGAAAATACTACGTGTATTGCTGGTTCTGATGGGCATCACATCGCTGCTAGTGGCGTCCGGGTGTTGGAACTACAAAGAGATGTCGAATCTGTATTACATCACTGCAGTCGGCATCGATTGGAACCGAGGGGCTTACGATATATACGCTCAGATTAGTGATTTTAGCACTGTCGCAGGACCGGAAGGAGAAGGTAACGGCGATTCAACAAAACGTTTTTGGACCGTGCATGGACGTGGAATCACGTTGGATGCAGCGGCTCATGACTTATATGCCCACGTTGACGGCTATATACGCTGGGGACATGTTACAGTGATCCTACTTTCAGAACGGGTTCTAAAACACGGCTTCAGGGATATAATCGATCTATGGAATCGCTTTTATGAAAATCGTTATACCCCCTGGGTTTTTGCAACAGACGAATCCCTGACCAAAATATTAACCAATCCTCCTGTCGTTTTTGATTCGCCACTCAACATGCAATTGCAGAATCCTTACTCCGAGTATCAGCAGCGATCGTACATTCCACCTGTACGCTATTTCGAATGGGTCCGAAACATTCGAGAACCTGGCAGAACTCAAAATATCCCCGGGCTTCGAATGGTGGGGGAATGGATGACCCACAAAGGAAAACGGGCAACGATGCTAGAAATTGATCATATTTACAACACCCACAAACACCATATGTTGGCGAAGATGGAAGCATCCGATCTGATGGGAATGCGCTGGATAACTCCGCAAATGATCCAGTCTCATCTTAACCTTCAGAAAGACGGTCAATCCGTCGCCGACCTAATCGTGAAAAATCCAAAAGTGCAGATCACTCCATATGTAGGAAAAAACGGTTATCCTCGATATGATATTGATGTAGACGCGGAGGCGACGATCATTAGTTTAAAAAAACCACTCAGTCTGGAAAAGATAAAGAGGCTATCCCAGCAAACGATTGCCGATCAAATTCATTTCACTCAACGGCAGGCTTTATCCAAACGATGCGATGTTTATAACTTGTCTTATCACTTTTTTTATCAAAACCCCAAAGCCTGGAATCAATTAAACAAGAAAGGGAAGATGATCCTCCGTACCAATTCTCTAGGGAAGATTAAGGTAGAAGTCAAGATCACAACAAGTGGTAAGTCTAAGATTCACACGATGAGCAAGAAATAATTATGCGTGGTGTAAAACGGAAAACGTAAAGAAAGCTCCTGTGTACTTAATGCCACCTATAAGTCCAGACAATTATGCGGCAAATGAAGCGAAAGATTTTCGAAAAAGCTAAGTTAGACCCCTCAAAATCGGGAGGGTTTTCCCTCTAGTGAGTCTGCTGCCACCGCCGCTGCCTCATCGTCTACCATCTCGATCTTTAACTGTTTGCCAAACGTTCGCGCAATCTTATTTAGGTATTCAGCTGATATATTTTCCATATTTTTATCCGACTGATAACGCTTTGTGTAGTCCCTAGCCGCTCGGCCAAGTCTTTCTGTGTCGGATTACTCAATTATGTAATAATATTGTTGCACCCATGAAAAAGCACCCGGGTGGGTGCCTATCGAATGATGCCCTATAAATTAAGACCCAAGAATTTTCTTCTTCTGATCCTGAAACTCTTCTTCCGTCAAGATCCCTTGATTTTTTAACTCAGCCAGTTGTTTGAGTTGTTCCACCGGACTAGAATACCCCCCCGATGGTTGAGGATTAGTTGTTTCGTTCTCTTTCGCCTGTTCAATGTGATTCCGTACCCACTCGGCGAATGAGCGGACGGCCATTTTGTCCACTTGCCCTATTTTCCCCTTATTCCCGCTTGCATAAAAGGTCAATTCACCGAAGATAATTCCCGTCGTATACTGGATAGAAGAAATCTTATCATATGGGAAATCCTCCACCGTCAACGAAAAAAAGCCCTTGTCAATAAAAATAAGACGTTTGTTGGTAGCGACTAGTATTCCTTGCTTGTGTTGATAAACACCTTGAACTGCTTTTTCGGGAATCTCGTTTTCCCAAAGAATCCCCGGCAATTCTTTAATCTCTTTCCGAACCAACCACTTGAAATCGAGATTTTTTATAGCCTCTTCCAGCTTCTGATTTGACACTTTCATCTCCTCCCTTCTCTAATATTCGCAATCGAAATGTTTTTTCCTGTCGTAATTTGCAAACAAATGGAGAGGGTTAGAGAATATCCAATTAATAATTGACAAGGAGACCTCTTAATTGCTTCTTAGAAAAATTGCATCAGCCTCAATACTTCTTTTATTAACAACGTTCTTCTTCTTTTTCGGATTAGGATCAAACTACCATTATTTCTGGGTATTTGTGTTGTTTTCAGCGTTATTTATATTTACCTATGGAATACTAACATCTTTTTTAGCTGATAAATTTGCCAAGGGAAACATATGGTTATCACTTTTATACCATGCTATAGCTGGTTTTATATTTCCAATTGTTATTTTAACATTAAGCGGCGATCTCCGATTATCAATCTTATTAAGACCAGAAATTCATCCTTTTGTCTTTTTTGCCTTGTTGTTTTGGTTTATTGATCAAATGGCAAAAAGATTCATCAAAGCATAATAAAAACCGGCATTTTTATGGTCGATTATGATTAATGACAAAGTCTTGCGTCGAAAAGCGACAAGGCTTTTTTTATCCACGAAAATGAGTGAGGAAAGGGAAAATGGCCCGTTTTGTGATCCCCTGTTCCTTTTTTCGAGAGCAACTCCATTTTAAAATCGCCTGCTATCCAGACCGTAACAATCGGCGCGGAGTTACCCCATCCAAATTCATCTTTTAAATCGACGTAAAAAAAAGGGCTGCTGACCTTTGTCAACAGCCTCGGGAAGGTCCGTTATATGAAATCCTCCGCTTCTCTTTATGTAGTTGAATAGGGGGGGAAGAGTCACTAAGATCCCACGCGATAAAATTCATGAAAAAGCTTAATCAACGCACGCTTTTCGATACGGGAAACATAGGAACGAGAGATACCTAAGGCCTTCGCAATTTCCCGCTGCGTCTTCTCCTCCAATCCATCCAAGCCAAAGCGATTCCGTATCACTTCCTGCTCTCGTTCATCCAAAATATACAGATGGTTGTATATTTTCTTCTTCTCAATTTTAAGCTGTACCTCTTCCACGATCTCATCGCGATCGGTTCCCAGAATGTCAATCAGAGTGATTTCGTTCCCCCTCACCCTTTATCTGTATGTGAAAGCCGGGGTGTTCCCCCCGGCCCCTCTCTATGTATATATAAGGTCTTGGTCTCTGTCTCTATTTTACCATTTTACAGAAAGGAGGAAAAAATAATTTTCCACATTCATCCACATTGGTACTTATTGATACGTATCCAGGCGTATTTAACAATAATTGACATCTCAAATCTAAACATATTATTATTCAACTCGTCAGACGCACAGAAAGGAGCGAAGCGAGGTGGTAGTTGATCAAGAGACAAGCCGTTTGATCACGGTAAACGAAGCGGCTGAACGATTGTCGCTCAAACCGGATACAGTTCGGAAGTGGTTGCGTACTGGTCAACTTGAAGGTGTAAAACTGAAACGGGTATGGCGTGTTCGTGATTCGGACATTGAAAAGATCATTCAAGACGGAAGATAAAAGAAAGTAGTTGGATACGTGAAAAATTGGGGATGGACTTTATTTTTGTTATCACCGTTGATACTACTGTTTTTTCTATTGTGGTTGAGGGGCTAAACCGGTTCTAAGATGGAAGAACGCCGAAGTCTCACCTTTTTGGTTGGGTCTACTTGGGTATAGCCCTTGTCCTGAAGGAACGCCCAAAAAGATTTAAGAACAGCTAGGCGCTTATGGATGTTGACGGCGACAGTCGGTCCACCATCGCCATGTGACTTCTCCAATAATGTAGGTGAAAGGATCAAATGAGATTAGGGACCGATGATGACGGCCTTCTTTTTTGCGCCTTCGTATTGTCTATAAAAAAAGGGCCGGGCAAATCCCCAGACCCTGTTGAATGATCGGTCAATCAAGATCGCTCAAGTACCGGGTGGTGAGACCCGTAAAACCATACGTACTGTCTCCAAACAACCCATCACGAAAATTAAGCAGATGACTGTGTTGGAAGCCAATTAGAAACCCTTTGTTGGTAACTCGAATGCCTGGCTCCATGACATGAGGGCCTTTTGCAGTTTCTGTATTTAATGTGATTATATTTGCCCAACAAGCGATATCTTCAACACTCAGATCTGAACAATCACGAATCCTAGACTCTCTCGTGTTAATCGTCCAAGTGACAGAAGGGACTAAACCAGATAAACTGACATCGAATGATGACTCTTCAGGAGTGGTATTCGGAGCATAAGAAATGATCTCTGGGCGCTCCCAAATTTCCTCCGTGCTGGAATACGAAGTTACCACCCCCGTTTGCCACGATGCCCTCGGTACAACCTGGTTAAAGTATTTTACATCCCAAACAGAAACTTCTTCCCCATCCATATCTATGGCCTTCCCGTGCCGTGTGTAGGTTACATTGCTTGCAAATGCCGACTAACTCACCACCATGATAAAAGTACCATTCGTAATTATCCACATAGGTAGGTGCATCATCCTCCTCCATCGTACCCATGCTTTGTTTTCGCTGAACCGACTTTTTTTGGGCCCACTTCTCTAAAGCCTGAAGAGTCACTTTACTCTTGTTTGTCAAAAAAAGTCGGTATGCACTTTCCCGTTTCTCTTATAAAGCCCTACACCGACGAGATTGGATTGATGTCCTTTCTGCTCCTCAATCTTGAGGGAACCAGGAATCTTGTCGTTAATTTGATCGGCTTGAAAGGAGTTCCCTTTATTGTGGAGGAAAACATATTCGCCCTGGTGGACTTCTGGTTGCCCCTTCTGTTTGTTCAGTTCAAATTCCCGAACAGAGTCTTGAGCTTGAGCTTGTACCGACCCTCCTGGAAAAGACAATCCCACAACCATGACCATCCCTAAAAGCGACACGATAACGGATTTTATCTTCCTATTTTACAAAATATTTCACCCTTTCCTATTTTTCCGTACTATTATAACGTGATCTACCGAAAAACAAAAGGTGTAAGTTTTTTTCTTGTTAACCGTTTACAGGGGTACCAAGTTAACCAATACGCTGTACTCTTCCTCACTGATTAACCAATTCTTCTCTCTTAGTTGTGTCTTCAGCTGTTTTCTTGACGAGATTAGCTGTATATATAGCAACAATAACCGCTACAATTGCTATTGCCCCAAACCATTGACCTACTGCTCCAGTTGCATCCCGTGGATAGATAATTAGGATGGCCACAATTATCATTATAAATCAAATACAAATTCATTTACCCTACTTCTCTTTATTAGCCGCTTCATTTCTTATTTTGTTGTATCTTTTCTGAAAGAGATATCCTACAATTGGTAAAAGAATAATAAAAACTAATATATCTTTCCGAGCACGAAAAGCACCTTTAAAACCATCTATGAGATTGCTTATTATCGTTCCATGAGAAATGACAGTACCTATCCAAGCCAAAACTACGGCGATAATAATCAAAATCACAAATATTGAATAGCATATTAAAGCTAGAATCGATATTTTTCTCATATCCCCATTCACCTCTTTTATCATAATTATACCTTTATTCCTTAATACTAAGAATAAGATGTTGAGACTCTATCGAGTCTCAACATCTTAGCTTGTCGACAAAATTAATTTTCTTTATGTTAGTAAGTAAATATAAATATTAAACTGAACCCAGTCTTCATTTTTTAACATCTCACTATGACCCGCATGTTTAGAATCACCATATATTAAAAGAGGTTGAGTTACATCTAAGGATGGCAACGGGTTAGAAAACTCCAAATCACTTCCGAAAGCTGAGTCAACATTGACAATATAATCATCTATATCGCCAGATACATCACCCTTAAAGTAAACATCCCGGTACCAGTCACCATATGACATACCCGTCGGTCTATTATCCAGTGGTGTTACCCAATGGGAAAGATTAGCTAAATTATTATTTATATACCCTGCAAAAAAAAGGGAGTATTCGGTATCAGAATTATTACCTGATAAAGGAAAACATCCATCCTTCGGCTCATTCCATAGACAACTTGTATTTCGATTCATATCAGAGATTAACCAATCTACTAGATCACTTCCAAAGTGAGGTGAACCAATAGTCATTAGCTCATCTACATGCGCACTATCTATATTCTCAATCATATATCTTGATACAAGTCCTCCCATACTATGAGCGACTAATTTGACCCTTTCATTCCCTGGAATAATTCCCATTGCTTTCATGTTCCCGATGTAATTCTGTAAATGGTATGAATTTAGGTAGATATCTTGAGCATCGTTGTCATATTCAAAAATGAACAAATCAACATTTTCAGTATAACTAGGATTCCAATCAGGGTATGGTACATTGGTAAGAAATGGACCTATATTCTCACTATCGGATACCCCAGTAATATAGTGAACATCTGGTTGACCATATGAAAGTTGCTCGCCTTCATTGTACGATTCTCCACTAAAAGTTTCATATGCTGCAATATCCCGCTCAGCTTCTGCAAAATTAGGATCACTATTCCAAAGTGCGCTATTAGACCATGCGTTGGTAAAACCAATAGACTCACTTGTCCCTCCAGATATACCTGAGGCTCCGTAGCCATGCAGAAGAATCACATATGGTAAACCTGATTGATTTGTTATTGGTTGAAGCTCGGCAAACTGTTCATTTCCTTCATCTATTATATTAACTACTTTATACTCAGCAGTATATGTTGAGTCCTTCGTTTTATTATCAGGGAGATCATGTTTTGCTTTTTGTGTTATTTTCATGGTGCCATCTTTACTAACCTTATCTGCACTTATTTTTACCCCAGGCAAACCCTTGACCTTAGCATTATCGTTAAGCTGATCATGCTTAAATTTTCTTATGTTATCTGTTTTAGGAATAGAAGAATTGAAGATTGGTTTTTCTACAACGACGAAGGTATCACTACCCTGCACTTCAACTTCTAGATACTTTTCTTGTTTATTAATTTTTTGATTTGGAACTTCCACCAATCCTACATTATTTTTATCTCGATATTGGTATCTATACAAAATAGGATTGTTATTGGCGCTTTTTAAAGGAATACGAAGATCAAAGGTTATTGATGGATCTGTAGAGTTAATATCGAAGATTAGTTGATAGTCAGCTTCTTGCATTATTAATATTGGGGTTTGGCGAATTGTATATTTCTCTGGAACATGCCCTTTTCCTATCGCAAATCCTTTTATCCCCCACTCATTGTCCTTAATTTCATACTCTCTTTCTTCATCTCCATCAAGGATTCCATTATTATTTGAATCCTTATTTAGAGGATCAGTTTTAGTAACTTCAATCTCAAAATAATCGGAAAGCCCATCTTGATCTGTATCTTTCTTTGTAGGATCAGTACCATACTTTTCAATTTCATCTTTGTCATTAATACCATCACCATCGCTGTCAGGGTCTGAAGGATTTGTATTTAGTTTTTGTTCCTCCAAATTTGTTAAACCATCATTGTCCGTATCTTCTTGTCCATCAGGAATACCATTATTATCTGTATCTTTTGATTTAGGATTCAAGGCTGACCATTTTTCATAAAAATCAGTTAACCCATCACCGTCAGAATCCTTTTGTTTCATCTTTTTTCTTTCTTCGCTTTTCTTTTGTTGAAATTCCTTAATCAAATCCGGATTTTTTGCTAAATCCTCTTTTGTTAGATTGTTTACATCTGATGCAGATACGGAAGTCATAGGAATCAAAGTACTTAAAACAGTAAGCAAGCTACTATGATTGATACCTTTTTCACGGATATCACCCTTTTATTTTCATTTTTTTGCAAAACAATATTATCATTAACGACTTCTCCATTCAAGGTTTTTTACATCTGGTTTAAAGTCGGTCATCAATTTGCCGCTGATCTTTACCTTTGCGGTGTGAAGGTAGTTCCAATCTGTGCACTCTTTCCTGTGCTCCAGTAGTTCCATCCCGATCTCTCCCTGGGTTGCCCCCGGCCTAGCAATACGGTAAGCTGGGAGTAAGGTTGTATTTTTTAGTGGCTTGCTCTTGCGGCAAGCTCTTTTTGTTTTTGTAACCAATAAGCACTTGCAACGCGTTCCAGCAGTTGTAACCGTTGTTTTGGCCTCAGTCTCCTCCAGAGTGAAACCTTGATTATCACGATTCCTCCCCCTTCCGTTGCTTTTGCTTATTCCATTTCTTATAGATCGCCTCCGATACGGAGAAATCCAGCTCATATGCTTCCTTGATGGCGGTTAGTTGCGCTGCCTCTTCTAAAACGGGCTGTCGATCTTTCAACATTTCCGGTGTCATGTGGTCTTTTTTGACCATTTTCGGATGCCCGTGCTTGTTAGAAATCGCTTTGTTCGCGACGGTATTAGCCTTAATGTAATGCTGTTTCTCTGCCCGAATGCCCAGTGTTTCTTTGATAACGCCCATCGCATTTTTCTGGTGGTCTTTGTCCATCATACGGAAAACCTGAAATCCCTCTAAGCCGCTCTGATAGCGAAGTTCTTTAATGACTTTGTAAACCCACTGTTCAAACTCTTCCGCCTCCGGTCGTTTTGATCGCATGATGGCTTTATAAATTCCGGTTTCGGAGATAACGGTAACTTCTTGTTCTCCTCCAGGGGTGCGCATTAAGTGCGCCCCCTTTTGATCCTCTCGTAGCATTCGAACCATATCCCTCGATCGACTGTATCCCAATGCCACTGCAACATCCTTAGCAACCGCCCACCACTCACCGTTCACTTCCACAAACCGAATTTCGTGGTCGCTCCATTGCTCGGTTTTCAATTTTACCCACCCCTCACATTTTTTTGATGACTCAATGTGCATTTCCATTTAAAATGGTTTATAGGCTTGTCCTTACTTCATGGGCAATTAATCCGCTGACAATCGGTTATGGCTTTAGAGGCTGTTTTGTGGAACCAGGTTCCCTTTGGATTTTTTCAGTCTCAATGGAACGCCAGATTGCCCAGATGACCCGTTGAACATCATCCAAACGTCGATGTCTCTCATCCTCTGTTATCTGTGGGGCCACAATATGGATGGTGGTTCCTCCAATTTGAAACGTAGCGTCATACTTTTGTGCTGGTTTTGTTTGCATTGGATCAGCTCCCTTCTGTCTTATCCTGCTTCACTTCCAGTTCTCGTTACGTGATCGAATTGACTAAAAAAAAAGTTCATCTACTGTTGTTCTAAAATACCGCGCCATTCGAAATTGAAGATCCCTTCTTGGGAAACGATGACCGGCTTCAATCATTGCATACGTACTTTGTGGCATACCGAGTTCTTTGGCGACAGTTTTTTGGGAGCGATCACCACGAAGAGCCATCATTTTTTTGTTTTTCACAGGGGTACACCTCCTGTTCACAATTCGTGATCAGTACAAATTAATTTTAGATCACAAAACGTGAACAACCAATAACAAAAATCACTTTTTGCGAACGTAGTTTAATTATCACGAAATGTGATATATTCTTTGACTAGGTGATAAATATGAACACATTTAGTGAACGACTAAAAAGCTTAAGAAATAAGTCGGGTTTGTCCCAATCTGAGTTGGCGACCCGATTGAGTATTGCTAAAAGTACCCTTGCAATGTACGAAACCGGGAAACGGGAACCTGGGTTTGAAACCGCTCAACGTATTGCTGATTTCTTCAATGTCACCCTTGACTATCTAACTGGCCGAACCGATAATCCCACCGGATACCCCTCCCACCTTAAAGACCTCCCTCCGATGGAACGACTTGGACAGTTCATTAAAGAAAACGAGTTCAAGGATTTGTTTTTCCATCGATCGGGTGATTACTTCGACGATCTCACCAGTAAAGAGGTGGATGAACTGATTATGTCCCTTTTGGAAGTGAGAAAAGAGCGGTTACGGATGGAAGCGGAAGATCGAAGGAAAAGCGAGGAACATGAGCGAAAAGAATAAGAGCGGGGGGGAGTTTATGAATGACAAAATTGATCTGATTCTTGATAAGCTGAACGGCATGGATCAAAGATTTGACCAGATCGACAAGCGTTTTGATAGGATGGAACAGCAGATGAACCAAGGGTTTGTTCAAATTAACCAAAGACTTGACCGGATTGAAGAACGGGTGGATAACATCGCAGAACAAACAGCCGTCGCAAGTTGAGCTACAGTTCCCGTAGGTTCTTCGCGGAAGAGTGTGGATGATCTGGAAACTGACGTAAAACTTTTGAAAAAATCCTTTTGAAGTGGACACAAACACGAGTTCCCGTACGAATAACAATATAGAGACAAAAAACCTGCTTCACTTTGAGGCAGGCTTCCTTATTTCAAGGAATTTTGGGATAGGTTTTGGAGGTGGTTATCATACCTCAAGTATTGATCAATCAAGCCGCCTATGAGGGAATCCATGTCATGTTTAGCAAATTGGAAGGTCGGATTCTTGCCTACTACGCCGTTGATGCTGGTCAAGCTTTCATCGTCTTATCGGAATCCCTGAAAAAAGACACCGCCATCCTCCGATGTGTATTGGCTGAAGAATTGGGCCATCACTATACATCAGTCGGAATAGGCGTGCCTGTTACTCACACACTGTACCGAGATCGAAACAAACTGACGCAAGATGAACATCGGGCAAAACGATGGGCGGCAGAATACCTTCTTCCATTGGATAAACTCTTACGGGCATTTCGGAAGGGAATCCGTCATCTGTGGGAGTTGGCTGAGTATTTCAGGGTCACAGAGGAAATGATCCGATTTCGTTTAAAAATGCTTAAAGTGGGGATGGCATCATGATTAAACACATCTGCGATAATTGTAAAAATGAAGATGGTGGAAATGAGTTCCCTCAATTTTGGGTTCCTTTTTTTATCCATCAACCCGAACGTACGATCGAACTACACTTTTGCTCTTGGGAATGTTTAGCTGTATTTAGGAAGAAGCATGCGAAAAAACCAAAGCGAATCGCATAGGATTACTTTTGATGAATCTCAATCCAGATCAACCTGATCACCCGTTGTACCTCATTCAGACGTCGCTGCCTTTCTTCCTCCGTAATCCGTGGGGCCACAATATGAATAGTGGTCCCGCCCATTTGATATGTGGCATCATATTTCTGCATGAGCCTCACCTCGGTGGAGCCTATGCAATGTGGACACTCGGACAACAATAGAATTTTGTGAGGGTGACAAACCAATGGAACGTGTAGCGATTTACCTTCGAAAGAGCCGTGCAGACTTAGAAGCGGAGGCCAGGGGTGAAGGGGAAACACTGGCCAAACATAAAAAAGCCCTAATGACCATTGCCAAACAACAAAACTTAAACATTGTCCGCATCCGTCAAGAGATCGTATCCGGTGAAAGCCTGATCCACCGTTTAGAGATGATGGAGCTGCTAAAAGAAGTAGAGAACGGATTTTATGATGGTGTACTTGTGATGGACATGGATCGTTTGGGACGGGGAAACATGCGGGAGCAAGGGATTATTCTGGAGACGTTTCAAAAGAGCGGAACCAAGATCATCACCCCCCGCAAAACATACAACCTACAAGATGAGTGGGATGAGGAATACTCTGAGTTTGAGGCATTTATGGCCCGAAAGGAATTAAAGGTGATCACGCGTCGGCTACAAGGTGGCCGAATCCGCTCCGTCGAGGAAGGGAACTACATCGGCACACGGCCACCTTATGGATATCAGATACAGGAGGATGAAAAAGGCCGTTACCTGGCTCCCGATCCAGATCAAGCGCCCATTGTTAAAATGATCTTTGAATGGTATACCAACGACAATTCCACCAAGCGAATGGGCTCCAACAAGATCGCCAACGAACTGAACCGCATGGGACGTACCGCATACGACGGAGGCAAATGGAAAGGCTCCTCTGTTTTAGCCATTATCAAAAATGCGGTCTACGCCGGACGAATCCAATGGAAGAAAAAAGAGTATAAGAAGCCCGCAGATCCCAGTAAACGGCGGGAAACCAAGACACGTCCACAAGATGAGTGGATCGATGTGCAAGGAAAGCACGCCCCCCTGGTCCCAATGGCGACCTATCAAAAAGCCCAAGATATTCTCAAGCGTCGCTATCATGTCCCGTACCAACTCATCAATGGCATCACAAATCCCCTCGCTGGTTTAATCCGTTGTGACATTTGTGGCGCCTCAATGGTATACCGCCCATACACCAAACAACCTGGTCACTTACGCTGTTACAATCGACACTGCAATAACAAAAGCACTCGCTTCACTTATGTAGAAGAAAAATTATTGAGAACCCTGCGGGAGTGGCTACATGATTATCAATTGAAATTTGACCAGAATGACCCCCTACCGAATGATTCAAGCCAACTCATTGAAGTGAAACGGGTCTCCATTCAGAACATCAAACAGGAACTGGAGAACCTAAAAACACAAAAAGGCCGTTTACACGACCTGTTGGAACGCGGAATCTATGATGAAGAAACCTACCTGGAGCGATCAAAGAATCTGGCCGAACGGATCGAAGATCGGCGTAAAGTCCTGGAAGAGACGATCGAGAGTTTAAAGCAAGAAGAAGAACGCCAAGAGGCACAGGTCAATATCATCCCCAAGGTGAAACATGTTCTCGATATCTATCCCAAATCAGATAATCCGGAACAAAAAAACCTCCTCCTAAAAAACATCTTGGAGAAGGCTACCTATCGGAAAGAACGATATCAACGCGGTGAACAATTTACACTGGTTGTTTACCCGAAGTTGTAGTATTCTGCATTATACAGATAAAGAGTAAGGGTAATTTCATTCCCCTCCTTATCTGTACCGATCGGATCGTGAAGGGAAACATCCTTACGTGCTTTTTTTAGGGAACGAAGATGCATCAAGATTTCATTTTCTATACAACGAGCAGCATAGGTAGCCAATTTGGTCCCTTTGTTGGGCTGATAGGATTCAATTGCCTTGATTAGGCCGATCGTTCCGATGGAGATGAGGTCTTCGGTGTCTTCGTTGGTATTCTCAAATTTTTTGGTGATGTGTGCGACTAGGCGAAGGTTGTGTTCGATCAGGGTATTGCGGGCTTGCGAGTCACCTTGGGCCATTAACTTTAGACACTTTTCCTCCTCTTTTTCATTTAGCGGCTGGGGAAAAGCATTGTTTTTAATGTAGGCGACAAACACCATCACTTCGCGGATCATCACAGCCAAGGAAGCGAATAAACCAGGCACGCCCCATCACCTCCACTCAAGTTGCCAAAAACAGGTGTTATCAGGTTATGAGTGTCCGGTTAGGCATGTGCCTGTACGAAGAAATTAAAGTTCCCTTTTGCAGACCTTTGCCTTAACATTTGGCTATACCAGCCATAATTAAGTAAAATCTAATTACTTTCTAAGTTTTTTATAGTTCATTCCAGGGATTTTGTGAGTTTCATATTCTTCTTTGTAAATCACTGTAAATTGAAACCTAATATTTCTAAGCTTTTTAAATCTCTCCTAGATAATTTTTATTTAAAATATTCTTTCTTCATACTCAATCCATGCGCTACCCATTTCGGCCTCTCTGTCCATGCAATATATTTTTTCTTTAGGTTCCATTGATATTGTTTTAACAGTGAAAGGTCACGCTCTTCTCAATTGGATCGCGCCCCATCCGAAAACCATTTATTGCTGCCTGTTTATCTGGATAACCAAAAGATATTCCAAATAATAACTTGAGGTCATCAGATACTCCAAGAACGTCTCGTACAGTGTCAGCGAAAAAGCCTAGTGCTGTCTGGGGAATCCCCCCTATTCCACGTGCCTCGAGCGCTAGAAGAAATGATTGACCATACATCCCAATATCAGATGCAACACGCACATTATCTCCAAATGAAGGCATGAATAAGAAAGCAGCATGAGGTGCATTAAAAAAGTTATAATTTTGTGCTGCTACCTGCTGGCGACCCTCGTAATCTTTCCGAGCTATTCCTTGTGCTTCATAAATCGTTTTTCCATGCTCGTTCTTGCGTTCAGCATATCGTCCGTAAAAGGCATTCATATCAAATGTAAAATCTGGTGTATGATTTCCTTCTTCATTCGCGCGCATTAAAGCTTTGCTCAGCTCCTCTTTCTTTACACCTGAAACAATATGAACATTCCAAGGCTGGGTATTACAATTCGATGGTGTACACTGAGCATCTTTGAGAACATCACGAATTACTTCTTCCTTAACAGGTGTAGAGAGAAATTGACGCACAGATTGTCGAGAGCGTATAACTTCTTGAAAAGATTTAGTAGGCATTAGTAAATGACCTCCTCTTGTGTTTTGATTTTCTCCAAATACTGATTTTTGATAAATACAATCTCATTTGATATGGTTGAATCGTATTAAGTATTTTTGTTACATCACTAGAATAAAACCGTTGTTCCTCTTTTGAAAGAGGGCAATTTAAATGGCCCTAGTACATTTTTTTGCACACTTATAGGTAGATAAGAGAGGTGTAAGGATGACGAGAATTTGCAAAGATGGATTCAATAGAGAATTCATACAAGAAAAACCGAAAATGTATGGTATTGCTTATACACAAAATATACTTTCTGGGCGTTGGAAATATTTAATCCTTTGGTTTTTAAAAACTAAGAAACGTCGCTACAGTGAAATTAAAGCCTTTTTGGGTAATATCTCTCAAGGCTCGCTTACAAAACAACTTCGAGGGCTAGAAGCAGATGGTATAATTAAGCGTAAAGTTTATCCAAACATTCCTCCACGAGTTGAATATTCTTTAACATCAAAAGGGGAGGCATTGATTCCTATTATTGATTTAATGGGGGAATTCGGAATTGAATTTGGAGAAAAAGGATAAAAATAAAAAAAATCGTGTAACTACTATAGTATCTTTGGAGCTTTATAATATTTGCGAAAGAAAAAGAAGTCATTCGTTTGCACATACTATGTTTACATTCTTTTTCATTTAGTTGACTCAAAAAACAAGCGAGTGATATAGTTAGGTTGCTAATTAAAATACCACAAGGAATCATCGATATGATTGAAGATGAAATTCGAGAGCTTCTTGATAAAATATCTGCTCAAATGCGCCGAAACTACAACCAATTGTTACACGATGTAAATCTTCATGTTGGTCAGGATAATTTGTTATGTAAACTATGGACAAAGGATGGACTTACTCAAGTTCAATTATGTGAACACCTAAAGTGTGAACCACCTACTGTTACAAACATGGTGAAAGCTCTTGAACAAAAAGGTCTAGTTTATCGTCAACGTGATGAAAAAGATGGAAGAGTTAGCAGGGTTTATTTAACCCCCGAAGGTCGAAATCTTGAGGGACCCGTTTACGATAGATGGAGAAAACAACAAGAGAAGTTGTTAGCTGGGTTTGCACCTGAGGAACGTTTGCTGTTAAGAAGATTCATGAAACAGATGGAGAAGAACCTTTTTTAACTTTCTCCTTTTTAATCATTTAATTAGCAAGCTAATCAAATGATAGTTTATGAAAAATTAATTATAAACGAGATTGTAAATGATTTTAAAAGGAGTGTTAACATGGCAACTGAAAAACAAGTGAGTAAAAAGAAAATTGGTGTAGGAATTATTGGAGCAAGCCCGTTAAATCCTGGTTGGGCAGTAAACGCACATATCCCAGCCATTAAGGCTCTATCTGATTATTATGAACTACGAGCAGTAAGTACGAGTCGCCGTGAATCTGCAGAAGCAGCTGAAAAAGAATTTGGAGTACCAGCTTTTGATCATCATCAGAATTTGGTTAATCACCCTGATGTGGATTTAGTCGTCGTAACAGTAAAGGTCCCTTATCATCATGAACTAATCGCTGCTGCGCTAGATGCAGGTAAAATGGTGTTTTCAGAATGGCCACTTGGTAATGGTCTTGCAGAAGCAGAAGATCTTGCTAAACGTGCTGAAAAAGCTGGTGTTCATACTGCTGTAGGCTTACAAGCCCGTTTCCACCCTGCTATTCGTTATATTCGTGATTTAATTGCGGACGGTTATATTGGCGATGTACAAGGATCTACGCTTGTGGGATCAGGCTTTGGATGGGGAAACGTAACAGACCGTAACTATGCGTATGTATATGACGCAACTAACGGCGTAACGGTTCTATCCGTTCCAGTTCTTCATGCTTTAGATGCTCTATCTTACATGATTGGTGATTTTAAAAGTGTTTCAGCAAACCTTGTGGCAAATCAATCAGAAGTTCTGTTGCTGGAAGAAAATAAAATGATACCTTTTACTTCACCGAAACATGCTTCTATCATGGGTACAGTAACGAGTGGCGCCGCTATCTCTGTATTTTACCGAGGAGGTAGCTCTCGTGGAGAGAATATGCGTTGGGAAATTAATGGAAGTAAAGGAGACTTGATTTTAACAGCTCCAACTGGACACCTTCAGTTAACTGATTTAAAACTCGAAGGTGGACGTGAGGAAGATAAAACGGTCAGTGAGATGGTCATTCCCTCTTCTTATTATGAACTGGCTCAAAATGTACCAGCTGGTTTAGCGAGCAATACGGGAAGACTGTATGCGCAATTTGCGAAGGATATTCGTGAAGGCACACACTTTACCCCTGATTTTGCGCATGCTCTGGCTCGCCACAAGCTTCTTGATACACTTGAAACATCTTCACGAACAGGAACGGAACAAAAAATAAATTGATAGAAATAGAATGTTAGATATAGAAACTACCCATGTAACATTGGGTAGTTTTTTCTGTCTTTTTAGTGACAAAATCAATTGTTTTTATCTAAACCAAGCTTTATCTAAATTGTTCCGAAAGTTGCCATCATTAAAAGGAACATTTGCCGCACCAAAATCGGTTGTATTTAATGCGTTCCTTGCGGTAGGATTTAAATCATCCCATCCGATTACGCGCACAAAAACCCGGCTCCTTTACGCACAGGAGGCCGATTTTTTTGAAGTGTATAATAAACACCTCTTTTGAAATGCATATCCCGTTTTCCGTACAGCGAGTAGGGTAGGCAAATAGTTTTGTATTTTCAATGAGGCAACTACCGTCGGTTAAACAAAGCGACGGGGTGGTCGTAACGGCCCTTCCGGAATGTGTGGGTATTGAGGATTATTCCAGTGGTACATCCACCAAGGAATCAAAGGCGGCGGCATGATAAACGGATACCAGTACGGCGGACAGGCACACGATGACATATTAAATCGATAGGGATTCATTTGCTCACGTCCTATCGGGACTTTATACTTGCACAGTATGCAGAGGAATAAAAATTGAAACCGT
Organism: Desmospora activa DSM 45169; assembly: GCF_003046315.1. Taxonomy (NCBI): domain Bacteria; kingdom Bacillati; phylum Bacillota; class Bacilli; order Caryophanales; family Thermoactinomycetaceae; genus Desmospora; species Desmospora activa. The sequence continues at coordinate 2,238,241 of NZ_PZZP01000001.1, forward strand.
AGACAAGGACAATTTTAATGTATTTTACGGTTTTGATCGATTACACCGATCGTTGTTTTCCACCTGCCCGATTTTACGCAAACGGATTGGTACACTCTCCTTTTTCAAATCGTCTCCATCAGGTTGTCGAAGCATCGTCCATCTCACGATCCGAGCCTATTCTCCATCGCTTAAAACCTCCACATATCCCTGATTTCCATCCACCCGAATCCGCTGTCCCTGCCGAATCATCTTCGTTGCATCATCGACGCCTACCACAGCGGGAATTCCATACTCACGTGCCACTACTGAACCGTGGGTCATCAAGCCACCTACCTCTGTCACCAGAGCTTGGGCTGATTGAAACAAAGGCGTCCAGCCGGGGTCGGTATGGGGAGCGACCAAAATCTCCCCTTGATGAAGTTGGGCTTCTTCCGGTTTCAGAACAATCCGTGCCTTTCCCTCAACAACGCCTGCTGACACCGGACTGCCAACAAGAGCCCCTGCCGGGAACTCCCCGGTTCTGGACACCGTCACACTTTCCCCTTCACTCGTCATCACTCTCGGAGGTCGCAAGGTTTGATGCCATTCATGTTTTTCTTTTCGCTCGGCAAGCAAACGGGGCATCTCTTCGATCAACTGCCCTTTGGCCAATTGGATCATTTCCTCCAGCGTTAGGTAATACGCATCCTCCACTTCCGGCAGAATCCCTTTCTGGACCAGGTCTTCCGCTTCCGTGAGAATCGCTTGTTTACATTCATCCAAAATCAAGGTCAGCAAATATTTGTGATGTTCCCGTAGTCCGCCATAATAACGGTAAACCTTGATTAAACGTTTCATTACCTTGTATTTAAACCGGTTGCCTTGGAGCCGCTCCAAAATGCGTTGCTCAGCCGCTTTTGCCTCCTGCTCACCTTGGATAAACTTTTGGCGATGCTCACCGGGTTCTACACTACGCATATGTCCCAAGATGGCCGGTATTAGCTGGGTAGGAGCTTCACGCCAACGCGGTCGGGTCAGGTCGATTTCACCAGGACATCGCGATCCGTATGTGCTGATAAAATTCGCAAAAGCTCGTTGAAACTGCTCTCCGTCGGGAACATCAGCCAATCCGTGATAAAAGTTCCGGTCATCCGCAGTCTTTACATACGCTTCCACTTCGGGAAACTCACGTAGCAAATCGGCTAAATCACCAATTTGCAGTCCCATTTCACTGGTTATATTTCCAGACAACGATTTATTTAACTGATGAAGTTCTTTGTCGTCTCCCAACCAACGAATGAGGAGTTTCTTCAGTAACATGGCGGATAAGAAAAAGGATAGGATATTCGGCCCTACATTTGGAATCAATCCTTTAAAAAAGCGTAGTAATTCAGATTGAACCACTTCCAAACGTTTCGCCCCGCTTACGTTTAGTAGCGATTCACGCAGGTCTGTCCAGGTTTGTTGCATATATGCTTCTACCTTACCTCTCGCTGCTGCCGGATCTCGCTTGAAAAGATTTTTCCAAACTTCTTTCATGAGAAACGACAAGAAGGGACGGACCGTTTGCAATGACAGTTTGGATGGAATCGCTAAAAATTCCGGCCGTTGTATCACTTCGCCAATCGCTCGACTAGCTGCTTCATCCATATTGATCATGATTTTGGGAAAGATTTTACGGCCTATTTTATGCCGTAAGATTTCCGACAGATCTACATATAAGCGTCCCCCCGCTTCTTGGATGTATTGTTTTGGAAACGGGACGAAGGTTTTGATGACAGAGATGCCCAGTGGCTTGATCGCATCGGTCATCATTTGAAAATGACCAAAAGAGAACAGAACTTGAAGCGGTTCCTGCCGAATGTCTGGCAGCGGATACAAGGATGTAATCGGGCGGCTTTGGACGACATACACCTTCCCTTTTTCCACACAAAACTCAACATCCTGGGGAGAACCAAAGTGATCCTCAATCTGTTTCCCCAGACGGGCGATGTTTCGAATTTGCTCATCGGTTAATGTTTGCTGTTTTTGCTGCTCTTTTGGCAAATCTTTCGTAATTGTGCCTCCTTCGGGTAAAGCGTAGATCCCTTTTTTCTTCTCGGAGACATTTTTCTGGATGATTTCTCCTGTTTTCACTTTGTATAGATCTGCCGATACGATTCCGGAAACAATCGCTTCCCCCAATCCATAACTGGCATCGATGGATACCACCTTCCGATTGCCATTAGCGGGATCGGCCGTAAACATAATCCCGGCAATTTCCGGCTGGACCATCCGCTGCACAACGACTGACAGATAAACCTGACGATGGTCGAATCCGTTTTTACCCCGGTAAGCGATGGCGCGATCCGTAAATAACGAAGCCCAACAATGATGGATATGGCGCAGCAGTTCTTTTTCTCCCCGGATATTTAAGTAGGTATCCTGCTGACCGGCAAAGGATGCCGTCGGTAGATCCTCAGCCGTCGCACTGGAACGGACAGCATATGCATAATGGGTACCGATTGCTTTCCAAGCTTTAATGATCTCATTTTTTATCGGGGTAGGGATCTCCAATTGCAGCAAATGGGTACGAATCCATTCTCCCAACTTGCGCAAGCGTTCCAAATCATTTCGATCCAACGTATACAGTTCATCCAACAGACCATCCATGTCGGAACTGGTAGCGATAAAATCTTTATACGCCGCTGTCGTTACACAAAATCCCTCGGGCACAGAAAAACCGGCTTTGCTCAGTTCACCCAGGTTGGCACCTTTCCCGCCGACATCAAGCAGACGGGAACGATCCACTTCATCAAAAAACAAAACATGAGCATTCATTTTGCGCCCTCCTAATTTAAATATTCACTCTAAAGAGACCGAACCGCCGTATTTTTTTAGATGAATACCCGTTTTCGAAAAAGATCTCTTAAACCAATTTTAATATACATCATGTTGATTAATGGTCTCTATGTTCATTATAATAATGGCAAGTGGTTTAACAATGAGCAAAAACCCATATGTTGCCGATTAATCAACAATCACACCCCAAATGTCCAATATCGAAGAAATTTTTCACTGTTATTGTTATAGGGAGGCGTATCTCCATGTCGAAAAAAATAGATCGCAGAAAAATCAGAACGAAAAAGTTGTTACGCCAAGCCTTGCTGGAATTGATTGAAGAAAAAGGGGTAAAGGGGGTTACAGTCAGTAATCTTACCAACCACGCGGATATCAACCGAGGGACGTTTTATTTACATTATCGGGATGTAGATGATTTGATGAAACAATGGCAAGAAGAGTTGTTTACCGCCTTAAGGAGTCGAACACAGGAGATCAACCTATATGATTTTATTCGTTTTAGTGCCAAGGACAAACCTTATCCCGTATTGATTTCCATCCTGGAGTTTATCGCGGAACAAGCCGATTTTCTAAAAGTGCTTTTCGGACCAAAAGGTGACCCATCATTTCTGCTGAAATGGAAACAGTTTATGAGAGAACGAGTCACAGAAAAACTAGAAATCTCACAGCCTGAGGAGGAGAGAATGTTGGTTCCGCGTGAATATCTGATTACGATTGTCATCTCCACCCAATTGGGTATCATTCAGCACTGGATCGAGACCGGGCTGCAACACACCCCTGAAGAAATCGCCACCATTATGACACGGATCGCCGGTCGCGGACCACTGGCTACATTAGGGTTGAAAGAGGGCCCTGTACACAGGCCGGTCGATTAATAACGGGTGCGTATAGGATTTCGCATAGTAGAATAAAAAAGAGCACCTTTTTCAAGGTGCCCCATTGATCAGTATTGAAACTCTTCTTTTAATAGTCCCATTACAACGGTATCATAATACTGACCGTCGATATAGACATCGTTTCTCAATCGTCCTTCAATAACAAACCCGCATTTTTCATAGGAGCGAATCGCTCGCACGTTTCCACTCCACGTATCAAGCTGCACACGGTTTAGATTCATCGTCTGAAACAAATAATGGACGAGCGCTTTCAAGGCATCCGTTCCATAGCCTTTGCCCCAGTACGCTTTTTCGCCAATCCCGATCCCAACTGTACAACGTCGTGAGACAATGTGTAGTTCACGGTACCCGATTACACCGATATGTTCCGCCTTTTCCCCAAGCGTATAAATAGAAAAACTCCCTGTATCACGTTTATCCAGTTTCAGAATCGCTTGTTCATAAGCGTCTTCAAGCTGTTCTAAGGAAACATGGCTAAGACGAAATAAGCTATCTCCTACTCCCATTTTCGCCGTTTCCTCATCGTTGTTCCAGTCATACGTTCTTTTATAATCTTCGAGCGACACCGGCCGCAATTGGACTTTTTTCCCGGTAATCAAGGGTGTGATCCCAACCTTTCGTTTGTTTTTCACAAGTTTTGTAGCATTTGTTAACACGATTTGTATGCACCATTAGCATCACACCCCTTCTAACGAAATCTACCATTATTATATCATAAAAAACTTATACTCCTAGCTCCCTCCAGATCATGTTGTCAATGGCTAAATCTGATGGGTTTCGGTCTGGTATATCGGCCACAACACCGGATATTCTCTCTATTTCTTGTTGGATAAATTGTTCCAATACAGGCTGCGGGGGACTTTGTCCCATTTCGCCCGTTTGTTGTTTCCGGTTAATCAGTTCCACAATACTGCTGGATACCTTAGGTTGTAGATCAACCCCCTCCATCACCTTCCACATGGATGTCGGAGGTACGCTTTCCCGCTGCTCCACCCACTGGATACACAGCAGCGGCCGCAAAACATACAGATATTTTTTCAGCTGGATTTCCGCTCTTCCCTCCAAGTGGGTACGATAATTCCCTTTGGCCATATTGAGGTAATGGTGGGCAAGGCGATGAAGGGAATAATGTTCTTTCGTCCACTGCCGCAACTGATCCGCAAAATTTTCTCGTTCCACATAAACGATCGGCGAAAACAACCATTCCATCAAGGAGGGATTGGATTTACGAAACAGCCGTAACGCTTTAACTATATCCCAGCCGTTCACATCCAAATCATCGACGATCGGTCGTTCAATCACATCACGTGACACCGATAGGCGCACATAATCCCGAACCGGTCGTTTGTATATAAAACGAACATCATAATCACTGTCTGCGGAAGCAAACCCCCACGCCCGACTGCCCGATTCCGCCGCATATAGGATGGTTACACCCTCTTCATTCTCCATTCGGGTCAAAGCATCCACGATTTGTTGTTTTATCTTGATCACCTCAATCGATGAATGGTTACAATAAAAAACCGCCTCACGGCGGCTATTTCTTCACCAACTCGCGAATTTTGGCTTGCACATCCTGATACAGAAAAAGCGGCCACAACAAGACGAACCCGATCGCCAGAACCATGTAAACAAATCTTTCCCCACGTGTTCTGGCCAATATTTTGGCTTGCTCTCTCAATTTCTCAACTTCAGGATCTTCCTCTTCTTCCATCGCCGCAAACAACGTCGGTTCCCCTTGTTTTTTCCAATAAATTACACCAATGACACAGTACAAGGCTAAAAGAATCCAAACCCCTTCCCCATACATCCAGTCAACTCCCCCATTTTAGCTGATTCGTCTTACCCTCTTTTTCTGATCTGTTTTATTTTCTTTCAAACAATGATCCGTCTTCAAAATTGGATAATAAACGCAATTCTAGATAAATCTTATTCCTTCTGCCTGCAAAGTGTCAACACGTTCTTGATAAGACTGTGAAACACGTTCTCCCTAATTTTTAAGTCATCTTACTTGACATCAATTCGCGATTCCATTTACAGAAACTATTACTTTATGATAAATTGTTATACAATTTATCTTATGGAGATCTGACCATTATAACTTATTATGAAAAAGTGGGAGCGTGAAAGCATGCGTCTTGCAACCATTAAAAAAGACGGGCAAGAACTAGCGGCGATCGTATTGTCGGAAGGTGTCATCCCCCTTTCCGCTGTAAACGAAGAGCTGGGAACCACATGGCCTTCATCCTTATTTGAAATCATCCGCCTCGAGCAATTACCGTCATTAAAAACATGGTTTCAGCAAGAATGGGAATCCCTAATGCATCCCTTGCGCAATCGAATCATCCCTTTATCGCAAGTGGTATACGCTCCTCTCTACCGTCATCCCCGCAAAATATGGGGAATCGGGCTCAATTATGTGGAACATGCGACTGATCTAAGCGAAAAAGCACCGAATACGGAACCAGCTAGCTTTATGAAGCCCGACACTGCCATCATCGGCCCTAATGACACGATTCAAATTCCAGTGCAATCGGAACGGACGACGGCGGAAGCGGAATTGGGCTTGATCATCGGCAAAGCGTGTAAAAATGTATCCGAGGAAGAGGCTCCTGACGTGATCGCCGGCTTTACGACGATAATCGATATGACGGCGGAAGATATTTTGCAGAAAAATCCGCGCTACTTAACCCGTTCCAAAAGCTTTGATACTTTTTTTAGTTTTGGTCCCCATCTGATTACGCCCGATGAGGTGGACGATGTTCTTAAACTTGAAGTGGCAACCATGATCAATGGAGCCCTCCACCGTAAAAACGTCGTCTCCAACATGACTTTTCGCCTTTGGTCCCTCGTCTCCTTTCACTCCAAGGTGATGACCTTGCTGCCGGGTGATATTATTTCTACCGGAACTCCAGGCGCAGTGGTGATTCGTGACGGCGATATTGTGGAATGTCAGATTGACGGATTTGAGAAGCTGGTCAATCATGTAAAGGACATGAAAATTTCCGGATAAGAGGAGGTTTTGTGTGATGGAACTTCATCTGCAAAATAAAGTTGCTCTGGTGGTTGCATCCAGTCAGGGATTGGGCAAAGCAATCGCCGCTCAATTGGTAAGAGAAGGGGCCCATGTGATGTTGACCAGCCGCAACGAGGAAAAGTTAGCGTCTGTGAAAGCTGAGTTGCAACCGATGGGCACGGGAAAAGTAGCTTATCATGCCGCCGATATTACCAAAGTGGATGACATTCGATCCCTGGTGCAACAAACACGGGATACCTTCGGTAAAATCGACATTTTAATCAATAATGCCGGTGGTCCTCCTGGCGGTTCCTTTGATCAGTTTTCCGATGACGATTGGCAAAAAGCATTTGAGTTAAACTTACTCAGCTATATTCGTATCATTCGTGAAGTTCTCCCCGATTTAAAGCGAGAAGGCGGACGAGTTATCAATATCGCCTCCTCCTCGATCAAGCAGCCGATCCCGGGGTTACTGTTATCCAATACCTTTCGCTTAGGCATCGTCGGATTAACCAAAACCCTGGCCGAAGAACTGGCTCCATACGGGATTACGATCAACACCGTCGCTCCCGGCCGGATCGCTACCGACCGCGTCGCTTTTCTCGATCAGATGAAAGCCGATCGCCTCGGTGTCAACCGCGAACAGATCGAGAAACAATCGCGGCAAGCGATCCCGTTAAAACGATACGGGACACCGGAAGAGTTTGCCAATGTGGTTACTTTCCTAGTGTCCGATGCTAACTCGTATATGACCGGAAGCTCCATTCTCGTCGATGGCGGCATGATCAAGTCGATATAAATCATTGGATACGCGATAAAGCGGTAAACAACTCTCTCAGCTTCGCTTCATCCTTTTCCGCATAAGCTGTTACAAAGGCTTGTAGTTGCACTGGAGCGGGGCGGTGGCGGAAGTATTGGTTTGACCTCAACAGTTTAAAGATGTTTAACCATAAAGAAAAGTAATACCGATATTGCAGGTAGGAAGCGATGTTCTTCACCCAAACGGCAAAGACTGGTCAAAAGCGATCAGCGGAGCTGGTGTAGACATCGCTTTTCACATTTTCTCGTAAAGCTACCCATACGATCCGTTCTGCACACATTAAGCCGATTTCATAATAGTTGATCTCCAAAGTTCAGTCCCAGGAAGTGTCGCGGCGATATTTTGCAGAGTCTCATGAATTGAAAGTATGAATATTCCGCCTATTATGGGCGGATGTCGGCCAGTACCGCATCTAAAATGGTGAGTTGATTGTACAGATGACTAATCTATTGTCGTATGGGATGAGGATATGGTAGGCTTTCTGCTGGAATGCAGCTATACCTTTGAAAAAGCGTTATTAACCAACGGCATCTCGCTTCCCCATTACTGAGCAGGAACAGCGGTGCCGATGTATATCTCAAATCTCCCTTGTTCCCGCCGTACGTTTTAAAGATCCGATTGTGGACGGTATGCGTCCCATTCCGAAAAAAATCGGCCATTAACCGACAGCTGTTCATTTCCCTCAATTTCTTTTTCCATATTTTTTAAAACAAAGGAAGTGATCCTTCTTTATTGTCCAAAATATAGGTGTACAGGTCTGTTTATTGTTCGATTCATTGATTACTGACAAAAGGAGGATTTTGCCATGACGTCAAAAGAGGATCGTATTACGCCCTCTTCCACACTTACATTTAAAGACTATGTAAAAGCGATTGGCCCAGGCGTGATTATCGCTGCGGCCATCATTGGACCGGGAACCGTTACAACCACCTCGGTGGCAGGAGCCACTTATGGGTATGAAGCGCTCTGGATTGTGATTCTGGCATGTGTGGTCTCCTATTTTTATCAGGAGCCCGCCATTCGCATCACATTGCGTAAAAGTACATCTTTAATGGAAGGAGTGCGTCAACATGTCGGAAAACCGGCCTCCGGTTTTTTATTGGTCGCTCTAATCACGGGAGCTGTCGCTTTTCAAGCGGGTAATTTTACCGGCGCGGCTATGGCCCTCAATTATTTTATACCAGAAATAACGATCACCGCATGGGCCTTGACCATGGCGATTTCGGCATTGGTTATCGCTTGGCTCGGAGTTTACACCTTGTTAGAAAACATCAATAAGGTTTTGATCGGCCTGATGGTTGTGGCTTTTGTCATTACCGGCTTTGTATCCGGCCCCAGCCTCGGTGATCTGGTAAGCAAAGGCTTTTCCTTCCGTATACCGGGAGGAGACTACTGGATGGTGCTCGCGCTGTTGGCGACCACATTGCCCCCTAATACTGTATTGGGCCTATCCGCCTTTCTTAAAAAGAAATACGCAACCGTAGCCGATCGCATCCCCTCTCGGGAAATTGCCCTCTCCCGCTTCGATCTCCGCTTTAACATGGTAATTACTGCGTTTATCACCGGATCGATCATCATCTGTGCCGGTGCCGTCATTCATCCACAAGGGATTGAGATAACCGGAGCCGAGGATATGGCGATGCAACTAACTCCGCTTTTGGGGCGGTTTGCTGGGGTATCGTTTGCCTTGGGATTGTGGGCGGCCGGTTTTTCTTCCGGTCTGTATCAAGCCTCTTTGGCCTACATTTTGATGAACCAGGCATTTGGGTGGCCGGAAGATGCCACCGCACTCCGCAGTCGTATCATCATGGTGGTGACCAGTTTGGTACCGGTCGGGATTATCGCCCTGTTTGACGAGATGCCGATTGCCGTCATCGTCACCGCACAAGCCTTAAACGGGTTGGCGTTACCGCTGGTGGCAGCCTTGATCTGGCTTCTCAGCAATAAGAAAGATTTCTTAGGGGATTCCGTCAACAACTCCAGACAAAATATCATCTACGGTTTGATTATGCTACTGGTTACCTTTCTGGCGCTGCGTGTCTTTCTTGAGTTATTCCATGTCATTTAGGTGAAGCGCTAAAGAGAACCCATCGCCGCCATCCAGCGACTACAACTTACGTCGGTCGGAACAGACGCGAGTGTTTCTGGAAAACATTCTAATTGACCACGCCTCCGCTTTATAGTAAGCTTTTAAAATAATTTCATATCACGGGGATAGGTATGTTGGATTAGTCCAACGTTTAAAAGGGAAATCGGTGAAAATCCGATGCGGTCCCGCCACTGTAACAGGGGAACCGACGGCATATCAGCCACTCATTCATTTGCATGGATCACGAATGGGGAAGGCGCCGTCCGATGATGAACCTGGAGCCAGGAGACCTGCCTATCCCAACAACACCAGTGGTACCTACGGTTGATAGGGAGGTGTTTGGATGAACGGGATTGAACCCATTTGAATTTGTCATGGGAAGTAATCACATGAACAGAAGCATCCAGCCATCTCCGCGTGTGTACTTGGGAGATGGCTTTTTTAATGATGAAAGGGGCGATGGATTGTGGTAAACGTATACACCAGTAACCTCGGATACCCGCGAATCGGAAAACGGCGAGAATGGAAAAAAGCGCTGGAATCTCATTGGTCCGGCAAAATCGAGCAAGCGGAGTTGGAGGAGCGGATAAAAACGCTCCGGCATGAATACTTGCATACACAGGTGGAAAAAGGGGTTGATCTCCCACCCGTGGGTGACTTCACCTACTATGACCATGTGTTGGATACGGCGGTCATGTTTGGACTGATCCCCAAGCGCTTTGGCCATGATGGAGGTCCAGTTTCCCTGGACACCTATTTTGCAATGGCCCGAGGGAATCAAAAAGCGGTCGCATGTGAAATGACCAAATGGTTTGATACCAACTACCATTACATCGTTCCGGAATGGGAAGAGGAAATGGTACCCACTTTGCTGGAAAACCGTCCGCTTCGTGCTTTCCGTGAAGCCAAACGCTGGGGAATCAACGCCAAACCGGTGATTCTAGGCCCGTTTACATTTTTAAAACTGGCCAAGGGATTTCATCCTGATCAGTTTTCCCGCTTGCTCTTGGACACCCTCACTCCGCTGTATGCCCAAGTGCTGCAAGAATTAGAGGCAGCAGGCGCCGATTGGATTCAACTGGATGAACCCGCCTTCGTAACGGATGTCACCGCCGCTGAAATGGAATGGTTACACACCGCATACAGTCGACTGGCGGATGCCGCTCCTGGGCTGCGCCTGTTGGTGCAAACTTATTTTGACTCCGTCTCCGCTTACTCCGATCTAATCCGTTTACCAGTACACGGAATCGGGCTGGATCTGGTGTACGGCCGGGAAGAAAACCTGGCATCGCTCCAAAAGCATGGATTTCCCGAGGATAAAGTACTTGCGCTAGGTTTGATCGACGGCCGTAACATCTGGAAAACACCCTTGCAAAAACAGCTCAACCTGCTGGAGGAGATTCGGGAGATCGTCTCTCCGGCCGCATGGATGTTACAACCCTCTTGCAGCCTGTTGCATGTACCGGTAGATGCGGCAGAAGAGCAGGAGCTACCATCAGAGTTAGCCGGGGTAATCGCCTTTGCCCATGAAAAATTGGATGAATTGAGCATTTTAAAAGAAGGATTCCTCCACGGGCAAGCGGTTGTTGCCGAAGTATTGCAAGAAAACGCTGCTGCGATTGAAACGTTTGATCAGGCTTCTTTTCGCCGGATTCCTGAGATACGGAAGGAGATCGCCAACCTTACTTCCACAGCCTTTACCCGCAGCCATCCCTTTGCCGAACGACAAGAACAGCAGGAAAAATTCTACTCCTTCCCGCTGTTTCCCACCACAACCATCGGCAGTTTTCCGCAAAGCCCGGAGGTGCGACGCGCCCGTAAAAAATGGCGAACGGGCGAATGGTCCGAGGAACGTTACCGTGAATTTGTACAAAAAGAGACCGCTCGTTGGATCGGCATTCAGGAAGAGATCGGCTTGGATGTACTGGTTCACGGTGAATTTGAACGAACCGATATGGTAGAGTATTTTAGCGATAAATTGACCGGCTTCTCCTTTACGAAACACGGTTGGGTCCAATCCTACGGTTCCCGTTGTGTTAAACCACCCATCATCCACGGCGATGTCGCTTTCCATGCACCGATGACGGCGGAGATGAGCAGCTATGCGCAATCGCTGACAGAAAAAAAGGTAAAAGGCATGTTGACCGGCCCCACCACCATGATCCGTTGGTCCTTTGTGCGTGATGATCTCCCGGAAAGCGAAGTCGCTCTTCAAATCGGGTATGCCTTGCGACAGGAAGTGGATGCACTGGAGTCCAGCGGGATCGCCATCATCCAGGTGGACGAACCGGCATTGCGCGAAGGGTTGCCCCTAAAGAAACACAAGTGGAAGGCATACCTGGATCAAGCGGTACGCGCATTCCGTCTGGCCACCTCTTCTGTTCAACCGCAAACACAAATCCACACTCATATGTGTTATAGCGAGTTTCATGATATCATCGATGCGATTCAAACGCTGGATGCCGACGTCATTTCCATTGAATCCTCGCGCAGTCACGGGGAGCTGATCCATGCCTTTGAGGAAAAAACGTATCCCTTAGGGATTGGACTGGGCGTCTACGATATCCATAGCCCCCGCATCCCCACAGAAGCGGAAATGTTACAGACGGTTGAGCGGGCATTGCGCGTTCTGCCCCCTACTCTTTTTTGGATCAATCCCGACTGCGGCTTAAAAACGCGACGAGAAGAGGAAGTAGTAGCCTCCCTGCAAAAGATGGTGCAGGTGGCACAAGCGATTCGCCAGCAGTGGCAGAAGACGATTACTTCTTAAAGGGATTCCGCCTTGCCCCTTTATGGAAGCAAGGCGGTTTACAGATTTTTGCCGACTAAAGACCAACTCCTTTAGGGGTGGGATGAAAGGCCGCGTTACTCGGTATCCTTTATTGGGGATGGTAAGAGCAATCCGTTTGTTGTATAATCGAACGTATGAGCGGTGCCCATCCCACTGATAGTGGGTTTGTTCCTTGAAAACGTTATGGTATGGGGTTCTAGCGGCGAAAATCCCTTCCGCTGGGTAAAACCATAAGAGTGAACAAAAAGGAACTAGAACGCTGGTAACAGGCGTTCCGCCCATGCGGGTACATACAGCTTAAGCTGTAGAACTGCATGGGACGGGCTGATGAGACAGCCCTGAACTTAGGAGTTGCACGAAGCAGAAATGAATTGAGTGCGCTAACTACCTAAGAATCCTGCGGCTTCAGTCGTGTGGAGTCTCAAACAACCACATCCCGCTTTTTAAAAATGAACCATGCAATTACATGAAATAATAAAAAATGAACGATTAACACACCAAGGGAAAATTCCAGTGTCATCCCTTTGAACACAGGATCGCCACCTTGTACATATGGACTCAGATCCAAATTGGCGAACAGGAGAAACTTTCCTCCTTCCCAACTCACATAAGCGAGTAACTCTGTCAAAAACGAACCTACAAACAGTAAAAAAATGGTCAATCCAATGGAAAGGGAACTACTGCGGGAAACTGTGGAAAGCAGAAAAGCGAGTGTAGCCATCATGATTACTTCCACTAGATACAAACCACAATCGATTCCAAGGTTTAATAGCTGCTGAATGGGGTTTCCCTCTAATGAAGGCTGACCGAAAAAGATCAACCCAAACACCAATGTACTGATCCAGAAAATAATCATGCAAAGGACGGCAAACAGCAAAACAGCCAAATATTTAGATTGTAGGATTTTGGTCCGATTGGCCGGACGGATTAACAGCAGTTTCACCGTTCCCCAGTTAAATTCACTGGATATGATATCCCCCGCGATCACAATGGTCCAGATTTGAACGAAAAACAACAGATGAGTACTATCCGCAGCAAAAGACCACCAGTCATACTGAACCCCTGATGAATGTTCTAGATATTTCATGAAGAGTGCCATGCAAAAATGTAGAAGAATCATCAGTCCAATAAACACAGTCGTTCGCAATCGCTCCATGATTTTCATAAGCTCAATCCGCAACAAACGGTACCGACTAGTCATTGTAATCACCTTCTGTCATTTCCAAAAACCGATCTTCCAGTGTTTTTTCCATCCTCTTAATTTCGTACACTTGAATACCCCTATAAGCCAATCGAGTGTTTAGAACGGCGATCTCCGCTTTTTTCAATGTAATCTCAAACCCCTTTGAACCCTGCTTAAACGCTATATTCCAATTCAACTCCTTTAAAATGTCGGAAATTTGGTCCAGTTGATCCACCTCAAATTGAACAAGCATGCTTTCGCCATCCGGCTCCATTTCATTCACTTGCTTCACCAATCGCCCCTGTTGCATAATCACGACTCGATCACACATCAATTCCATTTCCGACAGTAAGTGACTCGATACCACCACTGCGGTTCCTTTTTCCTTTGCCAAATAATGAAGGTAATCTCGTAACTCGCGGATTCCCGCAGGATCAAGCCCGTTGGTTGGTTCATCCAGGATAAGAATTGATGGCTCGTGCAGGATTGCTTGTGCTACGCCTAAGCGCTGGCGCATCCCGAGAGAGTACGTCCTAACGGGATCATGGATGCTTGAATCCAGTTTTACAATTGAAACAACCTTATTCATTCTTTCCTTCGTGATACCCGGTACCATGCAGGAATAATGAAGCAAATTTTTATACCCTGACAAAAAGGGGTAAAGCTCCGGATTTTCTACAATGGCACCCACATGGCGAATCGCTTCTTCAAACTGTGTTCGAATGCTATGGCTATGAATAAGGATGTCCCCTGCCGTCATCGCCATGAGACCCACCATCATTCTAATCACGGTTGTCTTTCCAGCTCCGTTCGGCCCAAGAAGGCCTACAATCTCCCCTGGAAACACCTCAAACGACAGCTGATCGACAATTTTTTTGCCATTGATCACTTTACTCACGTTGCTAACCTCTATCACAGGAGTTGGTTCCATCGGCTACTTCCCTTCTTTTTAGATCAAGTGATAAACGATTTGGGCCTTAGTGTCATTGTAAAAGAAACGAACATCAAAAAAGGGGTAATCATTTTAGAAAATGTCCCCGTATTCCCTGCTTCCATCCGCTATAATAACGGTAGAAACTTGAAGGAGAACAAGGTGATTCAATGAAAATTGTAGAGCATTACTTGGAATTGCGTCTAAACTATATGACAGTGGAAAATCACTGTACACTGGAAGTTAGTTTAAAAGAATTATCAAACGTGCTCTACTGCTCTCCACGCAATGTAAAACGGATTATGAACGCACTGGACGATGAAGGATTTCTTTACTGGAAGCCGGGAGGCGGCCGCGGGAGACGATCAAAATTTCAATTTAAGCGTTCTCTATCGGATGTGTTTCTGTTGTATTTTAAACACTTGGTCGGCCGTGGAAAGTTCAAAGAAGCGATTCGCACCCTTAAACAAAACGGCGTCCCCGTCGAGATCCGGGAAGAATGCTACAAACATTTGATGAGGGAATTGAGCTTCCCACGGGTTGAATTAGATGAAAATGGATGGAATACAGCCGATCCAAGCCGATCTACCCTATCCCCCGCCATCGTTTCCACCGTCACGGGAAGATGGCTATTGGTAGACGGAGGACGCCAGCAACAAAGAGAACAGGAAACGGGATAACGTGAAATGCCCAATCGAGGTTTTCTTGATTCCGCACGGTTGGTTTAAGTGTGATAATCGCTCAACTCTTTAAGCCCCCGTTCAAGCGGGGGCTTTGATTTGCGGTCGGGGTATTTGAATGGGGGCTTGTCTACCGATTCTTATTTGAAAGACGGATGGCCGCTAACAAATCCGCTTTTTGGTTTGAAGGTCAAAATAAATTCCCGGTCTGCCTGACACACCTCTTTCTTATACCAAAAACTGAACTTACTCCGCAAACAAAAAAACGCCGCATATCAGCATATGCGGCGTTGACATGTCAATCACTGAACGACAAATCTCACCTTGGTACCGTCAGGATAGCTGCTGACTTGATTCCCCACCCAAGCCCCTGCACCGCGATTGTCGGAGGGAGATATGTAGCGTACACTGGCACCTTTGCCGCCCTCTAGACACATTGCCATCGGATATTCGTCACGGTCATATCCTTCTTTGGTCGGTATACCGGCTAGGGATTCTTTACGGCGCTGATCAGCACCCGGACGGTCAATGGTACAGATATCAGGGTGACCAGCGCGGATGGCATCACGGATGTGGGCTCCTGTTTCTGGATAACGATCACTAGGGAAGTAAAGGACATAGTCATAGCTGGCAGCATCGCTGGACTGTGTCTGAAAACCGATCACCATGGAAGAGACGAGAAATAGAACGGCCAAAAACAGAGTAATACGCTTTTTAAGCATGAAGAACTACCCCTTTTGTCGTAAATTTGAGACAAATCTATTATAAGGGGTTTCCTTGTAAAATTTAATTATTTTTTTGTTAAAAATCGTTAGGATATTTTAAATGGCTTTGTTGGTGCATTTTTTTGATAATTTTTAGGTTAATGATCAAAAAATATACAGTTTACATAGATATACTTAAAAAACAAAAATAAAATGATTAACTAATAACCGGCGAACCATTCTTTAATCGTGGAAATCCAACTGAATACTCCTCGATCATCATTTCACCCTATTTCTATACACTCTCTTCCTCCGAAACCTAGATCCTTCTCATTATGGTAAGTGCACACGCTTCATCGATATAATGGAAAAAACCTTCAGCCATGAAGGGAGGGATTGGATGCTGGGTAAGTTAAAGCAGCTCCTGTCGGATTCATTCGCTTTTTCTATCGCCCTGATGGGAAATAAATTGGTGGGGATGCTGCTTTTCCCTGTCTTTGCTCGCTCCCTTGACACCGCCCAATACGGTGACTGGGATATGACCAACAGTATCGCCATGGTGTTAACCTACCTCTGTATCCTGGGAACCGATAGCGCTCTCGCGTTTTATCATTTTGACGACAAAGAGGAGGTGGAACGAAAACGGTACTTTACAGCCGCACTTCTCTTTCCAGTGATGTTGGGTACGGGCTTGGTGATTGCCGCTCTGTTTGTCAGTAACCCACTCTCCTCTGTTCTCTATCAAAACAACTCTGGTTACTCCCACTTGTTCCTTTATGCCATGGTGATGATCCTGGCCAATATCATCATCCACCAAATTCTAGCTTATGCCCGTTTTACGCGGCGGGTATGGACCTTTAACCTGGGAACCGCCGCCTATGTAATCGGCTCGTCTCTCTGGAGCATCGGCTTTGTCGTCATCGCCGATATGGGTGTGGTCGGTATCTTCCTCGGGCAAATCGTGGGCCAGTGGTCAGTGGCACTGGTTTTGCTGTGGCTATTTCGAAAACAGTTAACCCGTTCAGTCCAATGGGACTACCTTCAACGCCTGCTCCGTTATGGTGCTCCCCTTCTGCCGGCATTGCTTGCATTCTGGGTGATGAACGCTCTTAGTCGACCCATGATTTATCATTGGATTTCCGCTGAAGCGGCGGGTCTGTTTGGAGCTGCGGCTCGTATCGCCAGCATCATCGTCCTGTTTACCTCCGCCTTTCAGCTGGCATGGCGTCCTTTTGCCTTATCCATCAAAGAACAGGTGGATGCTCCCCGTATCTATAGTATGGTGGGACGGGGATATTTGGTAGGAGCTACCTTTTTCCTGCTGGCCCTCACATGGTCGATTCAACCGGTGATCCAGATCCTAACCGGTGACGCCGAATATCTTTCTGCTTATCCCTATGTGTGGCTGCTGGCCCTTGGTACCATTCTAAATGGAATGACGGGTATCGTCGGAGTTGGCTTATTGATCCACAAACGGACAAAAGCAATCTCTTACACGTTTATGATGGCTGCATGTCTTTTCGTCACCGGAACCATCCTGCTAATTCCCTGGTGGGGGTTGTGGGCACCGACGATTATGACTGGTGTTGCTTATGGCTTTGCCGTCCTCTCCATTTATCGCAAAGCACAGCGCATGTACCTGGTCAATTTTCGTATGCCCTCATTGCTGTGGTATCTATCGATCTGTATCGGTTGTTACTCCCTCCTCACCTTGGGACAGTTACAGGAATGGGAGCATTGGTGGCTGTTGGGTCCGCTCTCTTTCACCATCATGGTGATCGCCGTGTTTATGACCGGTGTCCTACAGTGGAAAACAGTCCCTTTCTTTCTTCATCGCCTACCTCAGTTTGTTCGGCGGGGGATGTGATCATGAAAAACAGCGGCGACCAGTCTATTCACCACGACAAGCATTACCGCTCGCCTCAGTAGACGGCACCGACGCGATCGTGATAAGGTATGAATAATCTCTCACAGACGGGGAGGCTATTCTATGAAAATAACCGCATCCAACCATATTCAACGCTTACGACGGGGCGTGTTTCACGATCTGTTGGACAAAAAGCGGGGACTGGCGGCTCAGGGGCATGCTTTGATTGATCTGAGCGTCGGCAGTCCGGATCAACCGCCGCCTGACTTCGTCAAGGAGATTATCCAACATTATTCCGCCCGCGATGATGCCTATGGGTATACGATGGGTGCCCTCCCTTCATTTAATCAAGCCGTAGCAACCTTTTATCGCGAACGACACGGGGTTTCCCTCAACCTTGATACCGAAGTATTACAACTGATTGGATCCCAGGATGGGCTGGCCCATTTGGCGACCGCACTGATCAATCCCGGTGATATTGTCTTAGTTCCCGATCCCGGATATCCCATCTTTGAAGTGGGGGTCCATATCGCTGGTGGCGAGCCTTATGCGATGCCGCTGCGAAAAGAAAATGGATTCCTCCCCCGATTGGATGAAATCCCAACTGAAATCGCAGATCGCGCCAAGATGATGGTGCTCAATTATCCTGCCAACCCGGTTACAGCGACTGCCGATCAAACATTTTTAGAAGAAGCGGTCCGATTCGCCCGTCGCCACAACATCTTGTTGGTACAGGATTTTACGTATTCTGAGTTGGTGTTTGACGGCAAACAAGCGGTAAGCCTCTTATCCGTCCCTGGTGCCAAAGAGGTGGCAGTCGAATTTAACTCCTTGTCCAAAACCTTTAACATGGCGGGCTGCCGCATCGGTTATATGGCAGGCAATGCCCATGTAATCAAGATTATGGCGACCATGATGTCTCATACACAGTACGGCATCTTTCTCCCCATTCAAAAGGCAGCGGAAAAAATACTAATCGATGGAAGCTCGTTTATCGCGCAACAACGAGCACGTTACCAATCCCGCCGTGATGCCTTGGTGACAGCGTTGGCAGATGCGGGATGGAACATCACCAAACCGCCTGCGACGATGTATGTATGGGCTCCCCTCCCCCCAGGTTGGAGCTCCGTTGATTTTACCTTCCGTTTAATGGAACAAACCGGCGTTATCGTCACTCCCGGCAATGCCTTTGGACGGGAAGGGGAAGGCTATGTCCGTATCACGTTGGTACAAACGGAAGAGACCCTGCGCGAAGCTGCGAAGCGCATTTGTACATTTCTAAAGACCGCTCATATACGATAAGATGAAACTTCGACCAGCGGCGCCCTACTTTCCCCGTGATCGCGAATGGACTGGTCATAATCTTTCAAAGGCAGTGATCCCCTATTTTACAATTGAAAGGCCAAAAAAGACCGCCTCATCGGCCGGTCTTTTTTTCATCCCGATCAACGTTGTACCCGAACCATTTTTTCTGCATAAAGATAGGGTGAGATTTCGATCAGACCTACTAAAACAACTGCATAACCCCAATCAAGATAAGCAATAGTGCTCCCGCTTGATTCACCCATGGATGGGCCAATTTTAAACCGAGACTTTGGCCGAGACGATCACCCAGCCATAACATTAAGCTACTTACCACTCCCATACAGAGACCAAAAATTACGGAATGAAATCCGAGCAATCCGCCGCTTAAGCCCATCGCAAAATTATTGATGGATAATCCGATAGCGAGAAACCACCACTCTTTATCAACCAAGGTATGATAATACGTCGCCCGCTTGTGCGAGGAGACCCAGGCGTAAAGTCCGATCAGGACCAAGATTCCACCGGCAATCCAATCACTAAGGTACAGCGGAAACCACTGTTTGAGCCACATCCCGCCTTCGGCGGCAATTCCGGCAATTACACCTCCGATCAGCCCGATGATCCCTAAAGCGGCTGGTGGGATGACGCGGCCTCTTAATCCATAAGCCACTCCTACTCCGAGGTTATCCACATTGGAAGCGAAAGAGATAAGCACCAAAGCAATGATAGAATGGATCTCCATCGTTATCCCCTTCTTTTTTGTATATTGCATGGTATGTTCCATTTGCATCGTTGGTTCGTAGAAAGGGCATATTCCTATTAGATGGAAATTGGCCAATAATAGACTCGATGAAACAAACAGTGGAGAGGATTGATGACGATGACCTTTTTATGGTTGGCTGTCCTCTTTTTTGCCGCTACCAATATCGATGATCTCTTTTTGTTGATCGCCTGGTTTTCTCAGAAAAGTCCTAAACTAAAAACCAAACAGATCGTATTGGGGCAAGTGGTGGGATTTTCTCTTTTATTGGCACTCAGCCTGATCGGATCGATGGGGGCATTAATCATTCCATCGGCATGGGTGGGATTGTTGGGGGCAGTTCCTATCTACCTCGGCATTCGCATGTTTATTCGCGAAATGAAAGCAAAAAATGAACAAACCAATCAACGGTTACATCATCCAAAAACAAACCGTTCGATCGGATTTCTCAGCCCTTACACTTACCAAGTGGCGGCTGTTACGTTTGCCAATGGCGGCGATAACATCGGCGTATATATCCCTTTTTTCAGCAGCCACAGCGGATGGCAGATCGTGATGATCCTACTGGTTTTTTACAGCATGATCGCACTATGGTGTTATGCAGGTTATAAGCTGGTCCACCACCCCCTGATCGCCAAAGTCATCCAGCGCTACGGCCATCTGATCATTCCCTTTATTTTGGTTGGACTGGGCTTTTATATCTTCTTGGAGAACGATACGTTTAGTCTTTTCCGGTATCTATAAGTCTCCCCCGCCTCTAATGCTAAGAGGCGGGGGTTTCTTGCCATCAGGAGCAGATACTATAAGCGTGTATAAGCGGAAAAATAGAAGAATTTGTGGAACGTTTACAAAACGGTTCAAAATGACCTACAATGATTAAACTTCATCCGGCATCCACATTTGCCCGCTTCTGCACAAACCGCACCACCCGAACGATTTCCTCTACCAACTCCTCGTCAAACAGTCCGTAAACCCCTTCCCGGTGCAACGCCACAAACGGTTCGTCCATCAGCTGTCCAGGATCTAGCGTACCGTTCTTGGTCAAATAATCGATGATCAGCTGGATGAAATGGATTTGATTCGCATTTAGCGTCGTTTTTCCGAGCAGATCAGCAAACGCCTCACGGGCTGCTTCCAGCTCCAAGCCCAGCAGGCTGCGCACAAACGTACCAAAAGAAAAACCCCCTTCGCCGAACAACGCTTCAAATTCTTCCCGGGTTCCCACCTGCTCGGCAAACAGAATCTCTTCGAACGCTTGGACATCCAACGCCGTGATCGATTTGTTCTTACGCAGCTTCTGAATGGCGATATGATCTTGGTGCTTGCGGATAAACTTGCTCACCTTTTCCTGGTATAGGGAGAGGTCGTGCGTTTTGGGCAGTACTCCGTCCTCGGTGATTACGCCCAGCGAATCGGTGAAATCGGTATAGAGAATCACCCGCTGCACTCGGTCCAACAGGGAAAGGAGTTCCCGCAAGGTTACGCGAATTCTCTCCAGCTCCTGAATCTTCGCCGCCTCGGCAAACCCTTCGCCAACCACGCGCTGAATCAGCTCCGCATGCTTTTTCACTTCGTGGATGTTTTGTTTTTGAAGCAGGCGTTCGCCCACTTTTTTCAGCCGGTTCCAGCCGGATGTTACCTGCCTCGGCTCCCCGATTCCCAGCTTGGCTCCCTGCAGTCGGAGCATTAGAAGGTCAAATCGTTTCTTCTCCTCGGAACTGTCGTCAATCACCAGCCTGGCCAGTGAGAAGTTGAGATTCTTCAGATCTTCATCCGGAATATAGGCCCAACTGTACGGACTCCGATATTTCAGCACCAACTGAAGATGAGGCCGAACAGCGAAATGGTGTTCATCCAGATTCTCCAGTTGCAAGGTGACCGTCCGGATGAGAGATTGACGCAAATCTTCCAGCTCCGGCTTCTCCCGCAAGGCACGGATCAGATCCACCCGTTGTTTAAACAACTTTGCCGTGATCGACTCCACCCTATGGCCGGTCTCGGTTTCTTCCTGAAAGCGGAATTTTTCCACATTGCCGCAGAAATCGAACAGAAGTGCATGTGTTTTCGACTGATTCGGACCGAACAGGTCATCACACTGGCGTGTCCCCCGGCCGATCATCTGCCAAAATTTCGAAAATGAATCCAATGGGCGGAACATCACCAGATTGGCTACTTCTGGTATATCCACCCCGGTGTCCAGCATGTCGACCGACACGGCGATCTGTGGCCATTTCTCCCGGTCTTTAAATTTTTCGATCAGCCGATCTACATAATCCACGTTGTTGTGGACTGCCGCAGCAAAATGTCCCTGGTAATGTGGGTACATTTCGTCAAACACTTCTACAATGATCCTGGCATGTTCTTGTGTTCGGGCAAAAATAATCGTCTTGGCAAGCACATCTCCGCCCTGCACCTTGATGCCTTTTTCCATCAGGAGCCGCAACGCCTTGCGTACCGTATCCCAGTTGAAGACCCAAGCATTCAGTGCGGAGTTCTCCACGATGTCTTTTCCGGTGACGTTTTTCACCTTGGTGTCGTATTCACCCTGCTCATCCTTGACGAGCTCCCCCCGCTTGATGCCCTCTTTCAGAAATTTAAGCGAAGCCTCGACCGGCTTTACCGGGACCAGATACCCTTCCGCCACTGCCTGTGCATATTCGTAAGCAAAGGTAGGCACGCCTTTTTCCAACCCGAAAAACTTGTAAGTATCCCGGTGCACTTCCACCTTGGGGGTGGCTGTCAGGCCGACCAGCAGGGCGTCAAAATACTGGAAAATCAGGCCGAATTCATTGTAGATGGAGCGGTGTGCCTCATCAATAATGATCAAGTCGAAGTGCCCCGACCCAAACGGAATCGGATCACCCGGCCGCGGTTCCACCAGATTCAGCATGGTCTGGTAGGTGGAGAAATAAAGCCGCGCCGAAGTGTCCCCCTTCTCTTCCAATAGGTTGCATACCGTCTCATTGGGCAGATGCTTCTTAAACTCTCCGGACGCCTGATTCACCAGCACCCTTCGGTCGGCAAGAAAGAGTACATTACGCACCCAACCCGCCTGTTTCAGAAAATCGACCAGGGCAATCGCTGTCCGTGTCTTGCCGGTTCCGGTAGCCATCACCAGCAGTGCGTGACGCTTCCCCGCCTCCAGTGCCTCCGCCGTTCGCCGTATCGCCTCGGTTTGGTACGGCCGCCCGGCGATCTCCATGTTGATCACTCGGTCCTTCAGCGGTTTCCGCGTCTCCTTGCGCTGCAAAATCCACTCCAATTCGTCCTTGCGGAAGAAGGAAGCCACCCTCCGCGGCGGGCCATCCCGATCATCCCAAAACCAAGTCTCGTATCCATTGGTGTAGAAGATCAGCGGTCGCCGGCCCTTTTTTTGCAGCAGATCGGCATATAGTACGGCCTTTTGTTTGCCTTCCTCAGGCTTGCGAACGGTGCTTTTCGCTTCGATCACGGCTAAAGGCAGACCATCATCCCCCCACAACACATAATCGCAATAACCCTGCCCGCTTTTGTTCGGCATCCCCTCCACCGCAAATTCCTGGACGTTTTCCCTCTCGGGGTCCCAGCGGGCCTCCCGCAGCATGACGTCGATCAGAAGTTGGCGCGTGCGTGCCTCGTTCTCTGGTAATATCTCTACCTTCGGCTTTAGCGCCCGTTCTTTCTCCTTGGCACGCAGCTGTTCCCGGAGCCGCCGGTTCTCCTCGGTAATCTCCAGCAACTTAGTATCTTTTTCGGCGATCTGCTTCTCCAGTTTGACTAGCTCTTCCCTCGACTCCGGCAGCGGCGCCGCACCCGTCCGAGGGATCAGCGACTCATCCAGCTTAAGGTTCTTCACCGGAGGCTGTGCATAGTAGCGGGCCAGCCAGCTGAGGAACAGAAAAAGATGATCGAAGGTGAGCCGCGCATCTTTCACTGGGATCGGCGTATCTTCATGTACAGCCAGGTTCCCCAGTTTCACGATCACCTTCAATGGCCCAAACATCCCAGGCGACAAATTTTCCCGAAAGGTGCGCTCATGGATCAGATCGCCTAGCATCGGCTTTTCCTTGGGCGGATAGCGGAGGTAATCGTCGTTTTTATACAACCACTTCACCACCCGCTCCAGCGTCACCCGGCTGTAAAATAGCGACGTACGCGGCTTCACATAAACATTGGATTCAGCTTCGACGGCGGCCTCATGAACCGACTTCCACTGCGGAAACTTCGCCAGAAATTCCACGTTGAGCGGCATCCCCGTCACCCTCCTGATCTGTTGAAAATGAAAGCTCCCCTCTATACGCGCGCTGCAGGAGGGATTGGAAGTTTTCTTCGAGTTTGTCGAGTTGTTTTTGCTTAAGGGATTTTTGAGATTGGATCTCCATCAAAAGCTTTGCATACTGATTTTGAAGATGAATCGGAGGAAGAGGAGTTTTGAATGATTGAATCATCCCTAGAGTCAAGTTTTTCTGACGTACCCCTCGTCGTTGAGACAAATAATAAGGTCTCATTATTTTAAAGTTTGTATAGGCCCATATCACATTTAACAAACTTGTATCAGGGGTCAGATTTGCACAAGCTTGATTCGCTGAAGATACTTTTTCCAAAATACCAAGTTTAAACGCTGCTGTATCATACATACCTATAAGTAATGAACCTGGTTCAAATAACTTTGCAGAACTATGATTTATTGCCTCAAGACTGATTTTTTCTTTTGAGCCTTTTAAAAACATTTCATTTAATTCGCCAGCGGTATACCAATCGATATCACCCTTGAAAAAGTGGTTTTGTTTTCGACTCGGTGTTCCTCCGCTCTTCCATGCCCCAAGTTCCTTAAATTCGACTAAATGCCATCTGAAATGGTTTTTAACAGGATCCCCAAACATCTCCAAAAACACGGACTGTACCAACTCATCCAGCTTGGCAATAGCCTGTTTCCGCTTCTGGATCAGCGCATCCGCCTCATCCAGTACCTGGACGATTTGCTTTTGGATGTGGAGAGGGGGGAGGGGGATTGGTATTTCTTTGATTTTGGAAAGACTCAAAGCTGGCTGAGCTGTTTTAGACGCTATACTTTTAAGATGATTTGTCATAATTGGAGAGTTCAACCAGTGTAATAAGTACTTTTTTGATACCTTTGTTTCATCGACCGTTACCTTTGCTAAGTTTGCAGGAATAATAGCAAATGGATATCCATTAAGATCGGTAATTTCTGCAGAATAACCTACAGACCCAATTTTCACCACCAAAATGTCTCCAACAATTACCTTGCTTCGTTTTAATTCTTCAGCCTTTTCTTTGGATATAAAACGTATATAATCCCATGCAAATTTGTTGCTTGTTATATTCTTTCCCTGTAGCACAGGGATACCACTATCTACATAGTCAGATACTTTTAAACTAGAACCAAATGGCCCATCAACAATAGCATTTTTCTTGTTTGCTGCTATATCGATAAGTCTCGCCCAAGTATAAACTGTTTTAATCATAAATCAGTACCTCCAACCGCTTCATTCCCTGCTGAATCTCCTCTTCCAGCTGCGCGATCTCCCCTAAAATCTCCTTCGGCGGGGCGTACTCGATCTCTTCGTATACTTGCTCTTTGTATCGGTTGATCGACAGATCGTACTTGTTTGCCCGGATCTCATCGGCCACCACTAGAAACGACTGCTCGGTGCGAGCGCGGGATTTTTCCGCCTCCAGGTTGTGGAAGCGAGTGATGATGTCCGGGATGTTGTTCTCCTCATGCTTGTTGTGGTCGAGTGGGCGCCGGTTATCGTCCAGTGAGTAGCCGTCGGCCTGCATATCATAAAACCAGACCCGATCGGTTCCTCCGATTCCCGTCTTAGTGAAAATCAGGACGGCAGTGGAAACCCCTGCATACGGCTTAAACACACCGGAGGGCATAGAAATAACCGCTTCCAGCTTGTGATTGTCTACGACTTCCTTGCGGATGTCCATATGGGCTTTTGATGAGCCGAACAGCACTCCGTCCGGAACAATCACCGCACAGCGCCCACCCGTTTTCAGCAGTCGAAGCATCAAAGCGAGGAATAGGAGCTCCGTCTTCTTTGTCTTTACCTTTTTCAGCAGGTTATCCGCTACCCCGCTTTGGTCGAGGGAACCTTTAAACGGCGGATTGGCCAGCACCAGCGTATATTTCTCCTCTTCCTCATTCTCTTTGGACAACGAATCGCGATAGAGGATATTCGGGTCTTCGATCCCATGCATCATCAGGTTCATGGAAGCGATCCGAAGCATCGTCTGGTCGGTGTCAAAGCCGTAAAACATCGTTTTGTTGAAGTGTTCTCGTCGTTCACGTCCCTCGGCTCGGATAAACAGCTCTTCCTGGTAACGATCATAGATATAATGAGCGGACTCCACCAAAAAACCGGCCGTACCTGCGGCAGGATCGGCGATGATGTCCTGCGGAGTGGGTTTCATCAATTCCACCATCATGCGGATAATATGACGTGGCGTACGGAATTGGCCGTTGGTTCCGGATGTAGAAATTTTGGACAGCAGATACTCGTACAAATCCCCCATTGTATCCTTGTTCTGCGCCGGGAGCTCCGCCAGTATCTGATCGATCGCTGTCACCACCCGTTGCAGCAACTGAGAGGTAGGAATAATGAACACGGCGCTCTCTAGGTGGCGCGTAAAATTCTCCCCGCCCAGCGACTTCATGTGCGGAAATGCTTCATCCTTCACGATTCGGAACATTTCCTCAGCCCTCCGGTTGCGAAATCGGGACCAGCGAATGTGCTCCTGATTAGATTCGAAGATCGGATCTTCCACAGGTTTATCATCTAGGCGGGCTTTTCTCTCCATCGTGTTTTGCCGTTCATCCAGCTGTTTCATAAACAACAGATATGTAAATTGCTCAATCACAGACAGCGGGTTGGTAATCCCCCCGGTCCAAAACATCTCCCAAATCTTGTCCACACGGTTTCTGGCCTCTCCAGTGATCATGGCTGTCCTCCTGTTTCGTGTTTCAAATTCAACGATTGCGGATAAAAATATTATACCAAATCAGGTACGTCCAAAATGGGTAAACTTTTCGTTGACAACACTTTGTCCGACAAAAAAACCGGGAATCGACTTGGATCGATTCCCGGTTTTATTTTGATTTACATTTCCTCGATTAAAGCGCGAAGTGACTCCTTATTCTTTGCTTCTAACAACGATTGGCGGAAGGATTCATCCATCAATTTGCGCGACAGCGCTTGTAAGATTTTGAGATGTTCATCTCCCGCTTGTTCCGCCGGTACCGCAATCATAAAGACCAGCTTGGCCGGTTCCCCGTCAATGCTGTCCCAATCAACCCCGGCGCTACTCCGACCGAAGGCGACCCGCGCCTCCGAGACACCCACCGATTTCCCATGGGGGATGGCAATCCCAAAGCCGATACCGGTACTGCCGTGTTCCTCCCGTGCGTACAAGTCACGGTGAAACTGTTCTTTATCGGAAAGAACGCCCGAAGCATCCAATTTAGAGAGAAGCTCCTCCATCACCGTATCACGGGATTTCCCTTCCAATTCCAGCACCATCAGATCTTCCGTCAGCAGATCGGATAATTTCATCGATCAACATCCTCTCAACAATTCATTTTCAAAGAAAAACACTTTCTCTATTATACCGATTGACGGACTACAGATGAAACCCTACGTCTATTTGCCCCTTCCGTCAAGCCGAGTCGCATTCCTATGACTACTTCCCCTCATTCTCCCGCTATTTACGCAGGTTTTAACTTAATCCACATAAAACAAGGGTTCTCAAGATAAATCCTTCGTTTACAATAGAAGAGGAGCATTACTACCAAAGGAGGATTTGGAAGCGATTTGGAACCACAACACACAGCGGAAACCACCACACAACCCTTCACCGATCGGATTAACCGGTTTGTATCCCATCCCCGATTTACAACGACAATCCTGAGCTTGATCCTGCTCAATGCCGTTCTGTTGGGATTGGAAACCTACCCAGCCATATATCAACCGTACCAAGCGCTGTTCCACGGAGTCGATCAGTTACTCTTGTGGATTTTTACCTTGGAAATCATCCTAAAAATGATAGCGGTGCGCCGGTGGTACCAATTTTTCCGTGATCCTTGGAATCTGTTCGATCTGCTCATCATCACGAGCAGCCACCTGTTGGCGGATGCGCAGTTTGTCGTTGTCCTGCGGATTCTGCGCGTATTGCGCATATTGCGAACGGTCTCCGTTCTGCCCGCCCTGCGCCGTCTAGTAAAAACATTGCTGGCCACGATTCCATCTCTTGGAAACATCGGCATCCTGCTCGGGATTATCTTTTATATTTTTGGTGTCATGGGTACCATTTTATTCCGGGATGTCGCTCCCCAATATTTTGGGTCCCTTCATCTGTCCCTCCTCTCCCTCTTTCAAATCGTCACCTTGGAATCCTGGGCCAGTGGCATTATGTGGCCAATCCAGGCAGAAAAACCGTGGGCGTGGATCTATTTTGTCAGTTTTGTCTTGGTCGGCACCTTTGTCGTCCTCAATCTGTTTATTGGGGTTATCGTCAATAAAGTGGAAAAAATAGCGGCGGAAGAGGAAGAACTGGAGCAACTGCGAGAGGAAGCGAAACTGCAAGATGAGGTTCGTCACTTGCGGGATGAAATTTTGTCCCTAAAAACAATGGTGGCACAACAGCAGCAAACACCACCAGAAGAAAAGAACAGCTCTGATCAAAAAGACGAATGAAGTATGTGCAGCAACTTGCCGATCTCCCTATAAGCTAGCAGTCGCGATCCACAAAAAAACACACAACAAACCCGGCATCGATCGATTGCCGGGCTTGCTTTTTATATGAACCCCTTGAGAAAGGTACATATCGTGGTATTCATCCGCGGTGATCAAACAAGGTGCGTGCCACCTTTTTGACCGTATCCATCGTTTCCTTTACCGCTTTCCTCTGATCGACCTCGTGGTATGCTTCCACCTGCCCATCTCCATCCATGTAGTAATGACAGAAAAAGAGGGCGAGGGCGATTGTAAAGGATAAGATTTTTAATTTGAATGTGGACACGGCCATCCCCTGCCTTAAAATCAGCGCTCATAACAATTATTCGTAAGCGCCTGCCTGTTTGTGTCCACTTTTTAACCGTTTTTCAGATAACGGATGGCCGTCTCCGCCATAATGGCAGCTCCTACTGGCAGACAACGTTCATCCACATCAAAAATTGGTGTATGCAACTCCCGGGAAACGCCGTCCGGCAAGGCACACCCCAGAAAAAACATGGCGCCTGCCACTTTGTCCGTCATATAGCTAAAATCTTCTCCCGCCATGCCAAAGGGTTCTTTCACCACATGAAAATCTGGATAGATGGTGCGAACGGTTTCCAGAATCCGTTGATTTACTTGGGGTTCATTGTATAAGACGGGCTCTCCCCGATCCACTTGAAAGTGAATCTCTCCCCCCAGCTGTCGAGCGAGGGTAAAGGCCCGTTCCACCTCTTCGATCAACTGCTCCCGTATCTGGGGATGATAACTGCGGATGGTTCCCTGCAAAAAAACCTCAGACGGAATCACATTGCTGGCTGTACCCGCATGAATCTGTCCTACACTGACCGCCGCCGGCTGCAACGGGGAGACGCGACGGGACACAATCCCATGTAGTGCCTGTAAAACCGGCACCATCAGAAACGTCGGATCA
Organism: Desmospora activa DSM 45169; assembly: GCF_003046315.1. Lineage (NCBI taxonomy): Bacteria > Bacillati > Bacillota > Bacilli > Caryophanales > Thermoactinomycetaceae > Desmospora > Desmospora activa. The sequence goes on from NZ_PZZP01000001.1 coordinate 2,267,736, forward strand.
GTACCCCGATGGGGATAAGCGCCATGTCCTCCCGTTCCATAAATCGTCCCGTGGAAGGTATCTACACTAGCCATACTATATCCGTCATGGATCTGAATCGTGCCGACCGGCCACTCTGGCGCCATATGAAGGGCTAACGCCATATCCACATCTTCTAGTACGCCCGCTTCTACCATATGAACCGCGCCGCTCTTGCCATCCGCCCCTGTATATTCCTCCGCAGGCTGAAAGATGAACTTGATGTTTCCAGGACAGCGCCCTCCCTCAAACATCTCCCCCAAAATCCGAGCGACCCCCAATAAAATGGCGATATGTGCATCATGCCCGCAAGCGTGCATCACCCCCGGATTTTGTGAGCGATAACTGCGATCGGTCACTTCCTGAATCGGCAAGGCGTCCATATCTGCCCGTAAGGCGACAGTCGGTCCGTCACCGTTTCCCAGTCGGCCGACAACACCCGTTACTCCTACCTCTGTCTCCACCGTCATACCGGGAATACGAGCCAGTACCTCGGATACCAGCCGCGCTGTTTCAAATTCACGGAAGCTAAGCTCCGGATAGGCGTGAATTTGACGACGCCAAGCCACCAACTGCGGCAGTAGATCCATCGCCTGCTTTGCTGTTTCTCCTGTTCCGCGCAGCAATTTTTCACCGCTCCTTCCTGACACAAAACCGCCACCGAAATTACTTTTCAAATCCCATCATACCCTTCATCATGCCATGGGAAAAGTCTTGAATCGTTTGTCCGTTCTTCTGGGCTTTTTTTCAACGATATCGAAAAAAGCACCTTCCTCGTGTATATGTCTGAATTTCCCACCTTCTTTTTCGCCATCCTCTCTCATGGCGTTTAAAGCTAAATAACACGAGTAGAGTACTTTGGACGACAGCGCATATTGACGTTACGATAAAAAAGCGAATTGCAGGATTTAAAAAATCATTTGAATTGGTGGTGGTGTTCCATCCGTAATTCCACAATGACTGTCCAAGACCCCGCGGATCCTGCCAAGGGTTCGCCCGCCTCAATCACCTCTACGAAAGATCCGGTCCTGTCGGCAGATATCACCCGCTTCCGCGCTCCCCGCAAAGAAGACGGACTTGACGTCTGGCGATTGATCAAAGAAGCAGGAACGTTGGATCTTAATTCACCATACAGCTATCTGATGTTGTGCGATCTATTCTCCGATACCTGTGTAATCGCCGAAGAAAAAGGCAAAATCGTCGGTTTTGTCTCCGCTTTTTTGTCGCCTGACTCCCCTGATACCATATTCATATGGCAGGTGGGCGTCGCTCAGTCCCAACGCGGAAAAGGTCTGGGTAAACGTCTCTTACGCGAAGTACTCAGACGTAAAGCGTGTGCCGGCGTCCGCTTCCTGGAAGCGACCGTCTCTCCCTCCAACATTCCCTCGCAGTCGTTATTTCGCAGCTTGGCACGGGAGAAAAAGACCAACTGCCGCACCCGCAAGCGGTACGGAGAAGAGTTGTTTCCTGGAAATGGCCATGAAGCGGAATGGACCTTTCGTATCGGTCCGCTAAATAAAACGGAATCCACCAAGGAGGTACTATAAACCCTTGATACCCACTACGGAAAAAGCGTCCCCGGACATGCGAGTTTTTGAACAATTGGAATCGGAGGTACGCAGTTATTGCCGCAGCTTCCCGACGGTGTTCGAGAAAGCGCAAGGCTATAAGCTGTGGGACACACAAGGACGTGAATTTATCGACTTTTTCGCCGGAGCGGGTGCGCTCAATTACGGACACAATCACCCTGCGATGACGAAAAAACTGGTGGATTACCTGACGAGCGGCAACATCGTCCACAGCCTCGACATGGCGACCAAAGCAAAAGAAGAGTTTTTAAAACGCTTTGACGAGGTTATTTTACAGCCGCGACAGCTGGATTATAAAGTGATGTTCCCCGGACCCACCGGCGCCAACACCGTCGAAAGTGCCCTAAAACTGGCGCGCAAGGTAACCGGACGGGAAACGGTCATCAGCTTTACCCACGCTTTCCACGGCATGACCTTAGGCGCGCTCTCCATCACGGCTAACTCCTTTAAGCGACATGGAGCTGGCGTTCCTTTGAACCACGCAGTCTCTATGCCCTATGAAAATTATCTAGGTGATGCTGTAGATTCACTCACCCTGCTTGAGCGTTATTTGGAAGACAAAGGCAGCGGCATTGACCTTCCTGCGGCCATTATCTTGGAAACGGTCCAAGGGGAAGGAGGAATAAACGTCGCCAGCTCCCAATGGTTGAAGCAGGTGGAGCAACTCTGCCGCCGGTGGGATATTTTACTGATTGTGGACGATGTGCAGGCGGGATGCGGGCGTACCGGTCCGTTCTTCAGCTTTGAAGCGGCAGGAATCGAACCGGATATCATCTGTCTGTCGAAGTCGATCGGCGGTTATGGCCTGCCGATGGCTCTTACCCTGATCAAGCCGGAGTTTGATAAATGGGCACCCGGTGAGCACAACGGAACCTTCCGCGGACACAACCTGGCGTTTGTAGCGGCCACTGAGGCTCTCTCCTTCTGGGAGACAGACACCTTTACCAAAGAGACCTTACGCAAAGGAGAGAAGGTGAAACTGGCACTGCAACGAATGGCAGATGATCATCCTGAGCTGGAAGCGGAAGTGCGCGGACGCGGACTGATGGCGGGAATCGCCTTCGGTGAGACGGACTTCGCCAGTAAGGTATGTAAAGAGGCCTTCACCCGCCAGTTGATCATCGAAACATCCGGCCCCGATGATGAAGTGGCCAAGTTACTCCCTCCACTCATCATTGACGACGAGGGATTGGATCGCGGTCTCGCCATTCTGGAGGAGAGCATCAAGGCTGCAAAGGCGTGATGGAGGTTTCTCAACAAATACAATAAGAGACGAAGCGGAAAGGAACGATACCATGATTGTACGCCACCTAGACGAAATCGTAGGAACAGACGGAGAAGTCTCCGGGGAGACCTGGACCAGTCGACGCCTGCTGTTAAAAAAGGACGGTTGCGGCTTTTCCCTTCACGACACCATTATCAAAGCGGGCACCGTCACCGATATGTGGTACAAAAACCACATTGAAGCGGTCTACTGCATCGAAGGGGAAGGGGAAGTAGAAACCGTCGATAACGGCAAGGTATATCCACTCAAGGCCGGTTCCCTCTACACCCTTGATGGCCATGAAAAACACCAACTCCGCGCCAAGACACAAATGCGCATGGTGTGTGTCTTTAATCCTCCGGTAACCGGGAATGAAACCCATGATAAGGATGGAGCTTATCCTTTGGAAGAAGATTGATAAAAGCCAACCAAAAAAGCCCCAGTAATGGGGCTTTTTTGGTTGGCTAAACCAATCATAATACCCGTTCCACCCCGGACATCTGCTGCAGCCGGGGCTTCAGCCGCAGATAGAGCGGGAGGAACACGAGTGCGATCAATAGTCCTTTTATCAGATTGAAGGGACCGATACCATATAGAACCAATGCCGTCTTCTCCGGCCCTTCTACCGTCCAGTTGATCAGAAAGGCATATGCGGGTAAGACCACCCAGTAATTGGCGATACTCATCACCACTGCCATAACAGCTGTAGCAACGATAAGTCCGCTGATCAATCCTTTGAGACCGGAAATGCGACGGGCAATCCAGACCGTCAACACCACAAAGATGCTTCCAGCTACAAAGTTAGACATTTCACCAATGGGCAATCCCGCCTCACTACCGGTAAAAATAAAGTGAAGCAGGTTTTTGATAAACTCCACCAGCACCCCCATCCACGGGCCAAACAGCAGTCCAGCCACCAAAGCGGGAACTTCGCTGAAATCCACCCGCAAAAAAGCGGGAAACGGCGGCAGGGGAAAATCGAGATATTGCATTAAAAAAGCAAAGCAAGACAACAAAGATACCATCGTCAATTTGGCAGTTGTAAACCGTTTCGCCACCAGAACACTCTCCCTTTTATATGTGGTTCTGATGACAACCGTACAGCAAAAAGCCCCAAGAGCGGTGAACGATCACCTTCTTCGGGCTTGGATGTGAGTGCAGATTGAAATAGAGGTCCATCATTGGACAGACCTTCCCCACTCGAACAAACGTGTACGTGTCATCCTTCTCCCATCCAGACTATACTGTCGGTCCCGGAATTGCACCGGGTCCACCGCTCCTGACGGAACGGGTCACGGACTGAGGCAATTTGTGCCATCACCGCCGGTCGGGAATTTCACCCTGCCCCGAAGGATACTTGCTATCCAATTAGCCTTATTGTAACGGAAATTGTTTCATTTAGCAATGCGAACGAAAATCCTTCCCGTTGTTAGCCACCATGTCAAACGATTCCTTGCGTGTGGGGTAAACTCAAAAATCATCATTCAACATCCATCTTAATCCCTTGCTTCCCCCTGCACCACCTGTTCCATCACCTGGCGAAATACGCGGTGGGAACGATTGTCCTTGCTATCCTCCACCGAGCGAATGACCACCGAGACAGCGTAACGAGGCTGATCTGTCGGAGCAAAACCGATCATCCATTTATTGAAGCGTTCATTGCTTTGCCCCACTTGGGCGGTCCCGGTTTTGGCTCCCATCGACACAGCGGAATCCTTTAACGATTGAGCCGTGCCGTCGCTGACAGTTGTCTGCATCATTTTTCGCAGCGCTTGCAAGGTTTCCGGTTTGATCCTTTTCTCCACTGCCAGCGCATGGGGTTGAAAGGTAAAAAGCGTCTCCCCGTCTCGTTGCTGAATCTCCTGCACAATCCGGGGGTTGAGCGCTTTTCCGTCGTGAAACAGCGCCGTCACCATATTGGCCGCTTGTAATGGTGTGACGCGAACATCCCGCTGACCAATCCCTGTCTGGGCAACCGCCCCCTGATCTCGGCGCGTCATTTCATCGGAAAAGATCAACCCTCGCTGCTCCTGAGGAAGCTGACGAAAATTCTTCTCCTTCCATACCTTTCCCGACCACAGGATACGGCTTCCTAACCCTAAGCGATTGGCATACTCTTCGATCGTTTTGCCGCCCACCTTTTCCGCTACCTGAGCGAAGGCAATATTGCAGGAGTTGGCGTAAGCTTGCTCCAGCGTCTGTGTTCCATGACCGTCGGGTTTGGAATCGCGTAGGCCGTAACGGCCCAAATGACCATTACAGTGAAATTGATCGGAAGGCTTCACTTTTCCCGTGTCCAAAGCGGCGATAGCCACGACGGTTTTAAAGATGGAGCCAGGAGTGGTCTCCATCAGCGCACGATTGTCCCATGCATTCCAATCGTGTTGGGGATCGTTTTCAAGAGGACGGCTTGCCATCGCCAACAAATCCCCGCTGGCGATATCCTGCACCACGACGGCTCCCTCCTGTACTGCCGCATCATTTAAGGCTCGTTCCGCCACAGACTGAATCCGTTGATCCAAGGTGGTCAATAAACGGTAGGGCTCGCCAACCGAAGAACCTTCCACTTTCATCTCCAACCCGTTTAATGAGCGCCCTTGCCCGTCTGTGGTATAGGTGAGCAAGGTGGAACCGTCGGCACGCAAAAACGGTTCAAATGCCGCTTCCAGTCCCGATACCCCAATACGGGAATGGCTGTCGTACAACCCTTGCTCCCATTCATCCGGAAAACGTCGCTGAATCAAAAAAGGATTCCGTTCCACTCGGCCGATCACCTGGCGGCCCCCCCGATCCCGCCAGCGATCATCAGATTCCAATGCATCGATCCCTGGGATATGAAGATCCCTGATCGCTTTTGCTTCCCGTTCTTTTAACACCAACTCGCTTCCATCCGGTCGAGAAAGCGAACCGGGCGTATCCAAGGACTGCAGTTGATGAACCAGTTGCTTTTCCGTCCATCCCAGCTGTGAAGCCAACTTCCCCAATTTAACGCGATTCGCCTCGATTTGTGCTTGGGAAAAAGGGGAGGCAAACAAACGCCACCCCTTTTTCCCAGTCAAAGCCTGTCCCTGCCGATCTAAAATACTGCCGCGACCGCTGTCCACCACCACCACTCGACTCTGTTGTTCCTCCGCGCGGGCGATTAAATCCATTTCCTCATGGGAAAAAGAGCGCACCGAACCCAGCTGTATCCAGTACAGCCGCCACAGCAACGCCGAAAAACCGATAATCAGTACGATTGAAACCAGCCACATCCGGCGGCTTTTCAAGCTTTTTAGTCGCCTCGTTTGCCCCTCCATCGCTCGCCCTCCTATCAATCTCCAGCTTGGGCAAGCCCACCTTCTGATATACCACCAAGCTTTTTGAACAAAAAATATGCATTAATACGTATCCACCCATACCATCGCCGGATCTTTTGCTTTTATTCTTGACAGCGGCAGATGAGAGTCACCTATAATAGAATATCGACCCTGTTTATTCACGATTATTCCGTCTATTTATACAAAGGAGTGAAAACGTGCAGTGGAACAACTCGCCGCAACGGTTACTCGGCGGCTTGCGGCGCCTAAAACGAAAAGTGTCCAACCGGATCAAACCCGATTCCCCTCCCACAGAGCAAGAGGAACTGCAAACGCCTCTTCCTGGCTCTACCGGAGAACATCTTCTACAAAGGCAATATGGAACGGACAAGCGTGCATTGGCTTTCTACAACAATCAAATGATGGATCGTTTAAATGATCATATGATCGCTTATATCGCTCAACAGGAAATGGCCTTTATCTCTACTGCCGACGGTAATGGTGAGTGCGACGCTTCTTTTCGAGCGGGGCCGCCTGGTTTTGTCCGTATCTTAAACCGGCGACAGTTGATCTATCCCGAATACAGAGGAAACGGTGTCATGGCCAGCTTAGGCAATATCGTGGAAAATCCCCATATCGGTATCTTATTTGTCGATTTCTTCAATACCGCCGTCGGACTCCATGTAAACGGGAAAGCCAGCATCGTGGAAAATGCCGATCTATTGCTTCAACCCGATTTACCCGATGTCATCCGTGAAGATATTTTGACGGCGGATGGAAAAAAACCGGAACGCTGGGTTTTGGTCGATGTGGAGGAAGCATATATTCACTGTTCCAAGCACATCCCCCTGTTGCGAAAGCGAGAACGAGAGATTGACTGGGGAACGGACGATTTTGTAAAAAAAGGCGGCGATCACTTTCAGGTGAAAAGTGAACACCGTCCCTGGAAGAAAATACCGCAATAAAACAAACGATCCCACCGTGGATATCATTCTAATAATAATAAAGGATCGACCAAATCTCGGCAGCTGGGATTTCACCAAATATTGTTTATTATTAATCACACTTCATTACCCCGCCTAAAACAGCGGGGTTTTTCTATCTACACCGCCTAAAAACGGCAAAAACAACAGACTCCCTTGTACGGGAGCCTGAGGGTACGGTTACTGATTTTGTTTGCTTCGTTCAATATTTGCTTCATGTTCTTCCTCTGTGCGGGCGAAGTAATGTTTACCCGTCCCATCTTTACGGGTTACATAAAAAAAGTAGTTGTGCTTCTCCGGTGCCAAGGCCGCCTGTAAAGCATCGGGACCAGGATTGGCGATGGGGCCTGGAGGGAGTCCATCAATTTGATAGGTATTATAAGGGCTGTCAATCTTCAGATCTTTAAAGTAAAGCCGTTCCTTCTGATTTCCCAGTGCATACTGGACGGTAGCATCCACCTGCAGTTTTTGCCCCTTGTCAAGTCGATTATAGATGACCCCGGCTATGCGTGGAAGCTCTTCCTTCACTTGCCCTTCCCGCTCCAGGATGGATGCGATCGTCACCCATTCATCCACGGTAAGCCCTTGTTGTTGCAGTTGTTGCTTGACACCATCCCGTTCCAGTTCCTGCTGAAACTGGCGCAACATCTTATCCACCAACGCTTCCGGATCGGCTTCCCGGGGCAGATTGTACGTGATCGGATACAAGTATCCCTCTAGACGATGAGTTCGCTTATCATCCATCGGAATCTGTTTAACAAAATCATAGGGATAATCCGCTTCATCCACAGCCTTGAGAAAAGCAGTTCGATCCATTCCCCGTTTAACCAGTCGGTCGGCGATCTGTTCGGCAGTAAACCCCTCTGGAACTGTTAAGCTCATTGCATTTTTTGTGCTATCTGTAAAGATGTTCAACATCTCTTTGGCCGTGGAATTGGGAGGAAGTTCGTACAAACCCGCCTTCAAACCCTTCGACTCCCCTTCTAACCATGCGTAAGCGGCAAAAATCCAACCGTGACGAATCAGCTGCTCCCGCTCCAACGTCTGACCCAGGTCTAATATCGAAGCCCCTTGTGGCACTTCTACCTCCACCGGTTCTTCGATCGACTTTAATTGTAACGACTGTTGCACATACCAATACCCTCCTACGGCAAGTGCAGCTGTTAAGATCAAGGTCAACAGGATGCGCCAGATCCATTTCATGTTCCTGTGTTCCTCTCTTGTTGATTTTAGAGTCTCTCTGGATTGTACACACTCCGTTTAAGTACAGCAACCCCGAGAGGGATATAGGAGTTTAAGAATGAAGGAAAAAGAGGGTTGCCTCTGCTCTGTCGGCAAACCCTTTTTCGCTCTTGCCCCATCTGGTATCTTTGATTGTGTTTAGGGAGGGATTTCCAAATGAGTAACTCTGCCACGCATGGAGCGAAGGCGGAAATCCACTCCCGACCGTCCGAACATCTTTTGTTGATGGGGCACTAGTTTCATTGGCTGCTGTTTTGTGTCTGTGTTTTCTTGCTTTGCTCGATATACTGCTGGTGTTGTTGATAGGTTTCCGCAAAATAATGCTCTCCGGTCCCATCCTTTTTGGTAACATAGTACAGATAGGTGTGTTGATCTGGTTCCAAGGTGGCCGTCAATGCTCGCTCCCCTGGACTGGCGATGGGGCCGGGAGGTAAACCCTCTATTTTATATGTGTTATAAGGGCTATCTAGTTTAAGATCTTTATAATACAGCCGTTCTTTCTGTTCACCTAACGCATATTGAATCGTGGCGTCCACCTGTAAACGCATATTTTGCTGCAGCCGATTTTCGATCACACCTGCGATTTTTGCAAATTCACTCTTCGCCTGTCCTTCCCTCTCTACAATCGAAGCAAACGTTACCCACTCGTCCACGGTTAGATTGCGCTTCTGCAACTGCCCGGGTGCACCCATCTTCTCCATTTGATTTGCAAACTGCCCCAACATCAGGTTGACGATATCTTCGGCATTTGCGGTCTTGGGGATGTTATAAGTGCTAGGGAAGAGATACCCCTCAAGCTTATGGCGTCGATTCTCGTTAGGGGGGATATTTTGGAGAAAATCATAATCGTATTCTCCTTCATCGACGGCTTTTAAAAACTCTTCTTTGCTCACATTTCCATTTTTTGCGACTGCGTCGCTGATTTGATTAATGGTAAAGCCTTCTGGAATCGTGACGGTATACGTATTTTGCCGGCCCTTTGAAAACATCTCCAACATATCGTTGATATCCATCTCCGGGGATACTTCATAAACACCTGCTTGTAGATTACGGTTTCCTGTCGTAAAAAGATATGTATTGAAAAACCAATCGTAGCGAATCAAATGCTTTTCCTTCAACAATCGTCCGATATCAGCCCCAGAAGTACCGGGTTCGATTTCCAACTGTACGGCTTCTTTCCGCGGTGGGGAGTCCAATGTGTAATCGACATAAAAATAAGCCAACACCGACCAGGCGGCAAATAAGGCTAGGGTATAGAATAATCGCTTCAGCCACTCCATCGGATGTGCTCCTTCTCTTGCAGGGTATCGGCTGTTTTTATGTTATCACATGTCTCCAAAAAAAAAACGGGGTCTCCCCCGTAATTCGTCATCATTCGCCAAAATAGAGCATTTCGTCTATTGCATCCGCTACTTCTTCCCACTCATACTCATCTTCCACATGTACGATTCGGTGTGAATCGCCCTCAGGGGTGACTCGAAAAAGATAAGCATCCGAATCCATCCCCTCACTCTTGCGTAAGAGAGCATAATGGCGCCCGTTAATATCCAGTTCGCGCAGCAAGTGAAAACGGGAATCCGTATCGGCCCCTTCTTCGTCGCCGAGGACTAATTCTCGCCCCCAGATGGACTCCAATACGTTTAAGCTTTTGGCCATCCGTTCTTCTTCCCGTCCGTTCATCTGTCATCACCTGACTCGCTGGTCGTTAATTTGATTCGTTTTCAAATTCATTCTCCAATGTGCGCAATACTTCTTCAACCATATCCCACTCGCGATCGTCTTCAATCGGAATCAGGTTGATATCTTCTCCGTCCCCTTCATATCGAAAGGCGTACACTTCCTGCTCCTCCGGTTCATCCTCGTTTCCGGCTCCTTCCTCCCCTTCGTCCATCGGGGTAAGCAGGATATATTTATTGCCGTCCTCCTGTTCAAAGCGAAACAGTACCTCAAAGGTTTCCTGCTCCCCCTCCTCATTGCTGATCAAAACCGTTTCTGTCACATCTTCATATTGTCCGTTGTCATCCATCGTTATTCCTCCTCTGTGCATCCAAATAGCCTTGTAAAATCCACGATGCGGCCATTTGATCCACCACTTTTTTTCGCTTTCGTCTGCTCATATCTGCATCAATCAAGGTTCGTTCCACCGCAGCTGTCGATAATCGTTCATCCCACAACTGTACCGGAAGGGAGAAGCGCTCTTCCAATTCTGCCGCTAAGCTTTGGCAGGCGCGCCCCCGTTCTCCAATCGTTCCATCCATGTTTCGGGGAAACCCCACTACAATTGTACGAGCTTCATACTCCTCGATCAATTGTTGTAACCGTTCCAACCAACGGGAATCATCCGTTCGCTGAATCATCTCTACCCCTTGAGCCGTCCATCCCATCGGATCGCTGACAGCGACTCCGATCCGTTTTCCCCCGATATCTAACCCTATCACACGTTCAAACAATTGCTCCATCTCCTGCTGTTTTCTCTGTATTCTCCAGACAAAGCAGGGATTTTTGAGTCTGCGTGCACTTGCTGTTTACAGAGAAGTAGGAACTGTCCGCTTCAATCCCCTACGACGGGAGCGGGCAAAACTCGCTATCGCTCAAACCTATAGCCCGCTTTTTTCCGCTTCGGTGACTTCCGCTAAGTGGCACAGCAAAGGCACTTCGCTTTCAAAAATCCCTTCCATCACGATAATGAGAATCAGCCCTTCCCCTGAGTCAAGTAAAACTTGACTAATTCCTCCAGCAGTTCGTCTCGTTCCACCTTGCGGATTAAGGAACGGGCGTTATGATGCCGGGGGATATAGGCGGGATCCCCCGACAGCAGATAACCCACCATTTGATTGATCGGGTTGTAACCTTTTTCGCTCAATACCTCGTATACCGTCAATAAGATTTCACGAGGATTTGCTTCTTGCTCCTCTCCACGGAAATCGAATTTCATCGTTTTATCCATGGACACTCTCAACACCTCTCTCTATCTATTGACCACCTTTCTTCAAACCATTCGCTTCAAAAGTTGGTATTTCCTCTTTTTCCTTTTATCTGGTCGATTCAAACCATCATTGGGCTTGTTGTGCAACCGTGTCGACAACGATGTCAAGGGCCTCGCCTAAGCGCTCCGGCTGCTTTCCGCCCGCTTGGGCCATATCCGGGCGTCCGCCACCGCCACCGCCGCAGTGTGACGCTGCAACTTTTACCAGTTTTCCCGCGTGCAATCCCTTTTTGATATAGCTTTCTGAAACCCAGGCCACCAATTGCACCTTGCCGTTATTGACGGCCCCTAACACGATGACCCCCTCACCGATGCGCTCTTTTAAATCATCCATCATCCGGCGCAAGTGATCCATATCCGGTGCATCCACCTGAGCCGTTAACAAGGGGACCCCGGCTACATCTTTTATAGAAGCGGCGAGATTGGCTCCTTCCATGTGATTCAATTTAGCGCGCAGGGATTCATGTTCCCGTTGCAGCCCCTTCAACCGCCCTTGCAACCCGTCGATACGCTCCACCACTTCCGTCGGTTGGGTTTTAAGGAGATCGGCCGCCTGGTGTAAAAGCCCCAACTGCTCCTCCATATGACGGTAGGCATGGCGTCCTGTTACCGCTTCTACCCGGCGGGTACCGGAGCCGATCCCACTCTCGCTCACTAGTTTAAATAACCCAATTTCCCCAGTCTGGCTCACATGGGTGCCACCACATAACTCCAGGCTGTAATCCCCTACCTGGACCACACGCACCTCGTCTCCATACTTTTCCCCAAATAGCGCCATCGCACCCATCGCTTTTGCTTCCGGCAGCGATTTGATAAAGATCTCCACGGGGGTATTGGCCCAGATTTGCCGGTTAACCCGCTCTTCCACCTCGCGCTTCTGCGCTTCCGTCATTCCCTCGATATGGGTAAAGTCAAAGCGGAGTCGATCCGGGGACACTAAAGAACCCGCTTGATTGACATGGGTTCCCAGCACTTCTTTTAACGCTTTGTGCAGCAGATGGGTAGCCGTGTGATTCTTCACCACATCCTGACGATAAGCGTGATCGATCTCCGCTTGGGCTTCCTCTCCCACAGCCAAGGTCCCTTCCAGCACGGCACAATGGTGAATATGTTCCCCATGCGGTCCTTTTTTTACATTCTCGACACGCAGACGAGCCCTTGCGGTACGGATTTCACCATGATCCCCCACCTGGCCGCCGCTTTCGGCATAAAAAGGCGTTTCTTCCAGGACGACGAGCGCGTTTTCGCCCGCGCCTACCACATCGACAAACTGATCAGCAACAATAGCGGCGGTGATGCGGGTGGAGACATTCCCTTTTTCATAGCCAACAAAGGAGGTGTTCACCTTTAGCTCTGACAATACCCCTCCCTGCACTTGCATACTGCCGGTTTCCTGCCGTGCTCCCCGTGCCCGCTCCCGCTGCTTCGCCATGGCAGCTTCAAAGCCTTCCTTATCCACGGATAATCCGTGTTCCCGTGCAAAATCCTCGGTTAGATCTACCGGAAAACCGTAGGTGTCATACAGTTTAAATACCTCTTGTCCAGAGATCTCGCTCTCTCCCTGCTCTTTCCGTTCCGCCACCACATTTTCAAGGATAGAAAGCCCTTCGGACAAGGTTTCAAGGAAGCGTTCTTCCTCCCCCCGAATCACTTTTTGGATAAACGCCCGCTTTTGGTCCGGTTCCGGATAAAAGGCCTTCATCGTGTCGGCCACCACATCGGTGAGACGATAGAGGAAAGCATGCTCCACTCCCAGTTTACGCGCATAACGGACCGCCCGTCGCAATAACCGGCGCAGCACATATCCCCGTCCCTCGTTGGAAGGAATCGGTCCGTCCGCAATGGCAAACACCAATGTACGCACATGGTCGGCGATCACCTTGAGGGCGATGTCGACCGCTTCATCCTTCCCATAGTTGACACCGGCACCTTTTGCTGCAGCTTGGATAATAGGCTGAAACAAATCCGTGTCAAAGTTGGTCGGAACCCCTTGCATTACGGATGCCATTCGCTCCAAACCCATGCCGGTATCGATGTTTTTCTTGGGCAAAGGCGTATAGCTGCCGTCAGGATTGTGGTTGTATTGGGAAAAGACCAAGTTCCAAACCTCAAGATAGCGGGCGTTCTCCCCCCCGGGGTAACATTCCGGATCGGATGGGTCCCCAAACGCTTCCCCCCGGTCATAGAAAATCTCAGAGTTAGGGCCACAGGGACCTTCCCCGATATCCCAAAAATTTTCTTTTAACCTAACAATCCGTGCAGCCGGGACGCCGATTTGTTCGTTCCAGATGCGATAAGCGTCATCATCTTCCGGATGGATCGTTATCGACAACCGCTCCGGATCTAAACCGAGCCAGCGGGAATCCGTCAAAAACTCCCACGCCCACTCAATCGCTTCTTCCTTGAAATAATCGCCCACGGAGAAGTTGCCCAGCATCTCAAAAAAAGTATGATGACGAGCGGTATAACCCACATTTTCAATATCATCGGTACGGATCGACTTTTGTGCGTTCACGATACGGGGATTATCTGGAATCACACGCCCGTCAAAATATTTTTTCACCGTGGCCACCCCACTGTTGATCCACAACAAGGATGGGTCCTCCACCGGCACCAACGAAGCGCTGGGCTCCACCCGATGCCCTTTTTCCTGGAAAAAATCGAGATACTTCTGTCGAATCTCATGTCCTTTCATCTGCAATCTCCTCCTCAATCAATCCATGGCGCGTAACAAATAGCCTTCCCATCCCTGACAGGGACGAGAAGGCTTTACTCCCGCGGTACCACCCCGAATTATCCCATGCTGTAGACACAGGATCGCTCGATTTCCGATAACGGCGGAAAAACCGGCGGGCTCCTCACCCGCACTCAAGAGCCGGCCTTCGGTTGGATCGGAATCCGGGAAAGTCTCTCAGCCATGGACTCTCCTCTCTGGCGGCGATCCACCTACTTCTGCTCTCTCATCGCGATTGCATCTTTTTACGCACCGGTATTGTTATGTTCTATTATACAACGTTTGGACATCACTTTAAACCAGGTCCACCTCCGTTTGTCCGATGGGCCAAGTGATCGACAGCGTGTTCCACCACCACTTTTCCTACGGCGAATAGGGGAACCGCCAGGATCAGTCCCAAAATCCCACCTAACTCTCCTCCTACCAACAGCGCAAAAATAATGAACAAAGGATGCAAGTGTAAAGTTCGTCCCACAATTTGCGGGGAGAGTACATTCCCTTCCAACACTTGCACCACCAGATTGACGATGATGACGGTGATCACCATTTCCGTCGATACGGTAAAGGCGACAAAGATCGCCGGAATCGCTCCAAAAAACGGACCCAGATAGGGAATCACATTAAAGATACCTACCAATGCTGCCAACAGCAGGGCATAAGGCAAACCGATGATCAAATAGCCGATATAAGCCAATAAGCCGACAACGAGACAGACTAATAACTGTCCGCGAATATAATTGCCGAGGGCGTCATCCACATCCCGGAACAGGTGAAGCACTTCTTTGCGACGGCGTACCGGCAGCAGTGTGATCAAGGTTTTTTCAATCACGTCGACATCTTTTAACATATAAAAAGCCAAAAACGGCACGATTACAATCACAAACAAGGAGTTGACGGTGGAGCCGAGAGAGGCCATCACATTCCCAACCCCGTCTGTGACAAAGGCTTCCAAGCGATCCAGCGATTTTTCAATGCCTTGTCGCACACTCTCCGGCAGCGAGTCTTTGCTGTGGTTATACTGCTCGATCCAGGATTGAACCTGTCGGTTCCACTCCGGAAAATGCTCGCTCAGTTCCTGCAGCTGTAGGTTGAAGAGGGGAACTAAATTGATGATAATGATGGTAATCGCCGTAATAAACAACGAATAGATAAACAGGACCGACAAGGAGCGGGGAAACCCTCTGCTCGCCAACATATTGACAATCGGGTTGAGCAGGTATGAAATGATCAATGCCACTAAAAAGGGACCCAATACCGCTTTTAAAAAGAAAAAGATACCTTGTAGCAACGGTTGGATCTGTACCAACAGAAATAAAATACCCAATAATACCAGCACCAGTAACGATCCGCTCAACAGACGACTTTGACTGATCCGCTCCACACGCCCACCTCCCTCCCCTTCAACAACAGTATAGTACGGGCTCCCCCCTTTTTATGTGTCCAATACAAACACCCCCTGAGCTTTCTCAGGGGGCGATGACGGGAAAACAGCAAGTTAAAGGCGCTTATTCTGTGTGTTACTCTTAACGTGCAAAACGGCGAATCAAGCTACGCCCATATGCCATCGAGGCAATCCGTACAATGCCCATGTTTATCAATAGGCGTTTTAACCAGTGAGGCTGGTTGCCGTCCATCATTTCGCCAAAAAAACGATTCCCTTTTTGACGATTGCCCCACATCAGGGCGATGGCGGAACCGATCAACAAGGTGGAAAGAATGGATCGTTTCATGGCCATCCTCCTTGCGGAAGGTTGGATTTTACATGGAAACTGTATCCTGACCCGATTCTAAGAACAGGTCGTTTAAGGAGCTCAAACTCCCATCTTCCTCCACTTGATAAACGGAAGTGATCGTTCCGTCAACCACATGGCATTCGATAAAACAACCCCAGCAATAATACTGATGGGTACCGATCCGGCCCAGATCGTGGGTGTTGCAGTTGGGACAGCGAAGCATGGAATAACCCTACTTTCACATCAGGCTGGAACTGTCGGTGGCAATCAACACATCTTCTCCCCAGGTTAAGGGAGAATGAGGGTGAATCACTTTTCGCCCTTCCATGATGTCGTTAAAAAAGCCTTCAGACAGCTCGTACCCCCACAGGGTTCCCAAATCTTGTCCTAAATAGACTTCTTCTACCATGCCCAACTGACTTCCATCCGCCATCAGGACGGTGCGTCCCTTTAATTTGGTCTCTCCCGTCAACAAACCAACCCATTTGTCTGCTGCCGGATCCAACGGACGGATATTCTCCTCACGATCCACAATCACCGCATCATTTCCCAACGAGCGAATGCCGTCTGCGGGAAGGTATTTCCCCGACTTCATCCATCCCTTCAGCTCTACCAACAACCCGCGAAATTGTTGCTTTCGATCAAACAACAGATCACGAACAGCGCCCAACTGTTTTCCCGTACTCACATGGATGATCGGCAAACCGATAATATCCTGTGATTTGCGCAAGGAACATCACTCCTTCCGCTGTCCTTAGTATAGGAAAAAAGCGGGTCACCTCATGCTGGGGGATCCTTACCATTCCCGCCTTAGCAATTCCACTAATTGGCTGTTGCGCCGTGTCCGCTCTCTTTGTTGGATCCCGTATTGCAGCGCCTCCTTTTCTCCGCATAAAATCAGGTAGGATTTGCTGCGGGTGACGCCGGTATAAATCAAATTTCGTTGCAACATACGTCGATACGCCATCAATAACGGCATAATCACAATCGCAAATTCCGACCCCTGCGCTTTATGGACGGAACAGGCGTATGCCAATCCAATTTGATTGAGCTGACTGCGTTTATAAGGCACTTCTTGCCGGTCAAACTGTACCCATAACACCGGTTCATCGTTGGTGGCTCGTTCATCAATCGCTGAAATTAATCCCATATCGCCGTTATAGACGGGATGTTCGCTGTGATTGACCAGTTGCAGTACCTTGTCGCCGCCTCGGAATACTGTCTCTCCCCAGGCGATCTCCTTTTTCCCTTCCCCCGGTGGATTGATCGCAGCCTGAATCGCTTCATTGATGCGATTGACACCAGCAGGCCCTTTATAGATGGGAGCCAGTACCTGAACGTCAAACAGGGTATAGCCGCGGTTGATCGCTTCAGTATAGGTTTGCAGTATTACATCAATTGTCTGATCCCGTTTACAGGGAAAAAAGCGACGATCCGGCAGACGCTCCAACAAATTGTTCGGCACTTCCCCCCGTTTTAGTTCATGGGCCAGTTGAATGATGGAAGATCCTTCTTCCTGCCGGTAGATTTCCGTCAGCTCCACCCGTGGAACCGCCTCTACTTCCAGCAAATTTTGCAACACTTTGCCAGGCCCTACCGACGGCAGTTGATCATCGTCTCCCACCAAAATCACTTGCATCCCCTTGGACACTGCGCGAAACAGCTGATTGGCCAACCAGATATCCAGCATCGACACCTCGTCTATGATCAAGAGGCTGCCTTCGATGGGATGATCCTGATCCCGTTCAAAAAAGTCCCCTTTCCATCCCAACAAGCGATGAATCGTCATCGCCGGCATTCCCGTCGCTTCCGACATCCGTTTGGCCGCGCGGCCGGTGGGTGCCACCAAGCGGATCGGATACGGCTTCTCCGAATTCTCATAATCCGCCGGATCCAAGGAACACTCATGCAAACGGGCAAACAGATGACAAATCCCCCGAATCACCGTCGTTTTTCCGGTACCGGGACCACCGGTTAAAATCATCATGGGAGAATCGACAGCAGTGGTCATCGCTTCCCGCTGTTTATCGGCGTAAGCGACGCCCAGCTCTTCCTCCACCTCTCCCACCGCTTGATACAACTCTTTGGCGGCCGTCGGTTCTAGTGGTCGCTCCAACCATTCCCGCACCCGCATCGCCACCCCATGCTCCGCAAAAAAGAGTGACGGTAGATAAAATTTACCGTGATCATCGAGCAGACGCTCTTCCTCCACCATCACATCCAACAGACGCTCCCGCTCCTGCGGTGGAAACAGCTCCTGCGCCCGCGGCTGCAACAGCCGATCCACTTCCGCATACAGCTCTTCCTCGCTTACAAAAACATGGCCATTGGAGAGAGACGCTTCCTTTAACGCAAAAATAACCGCCGCCTGAAACCGCTCCGGCGCATCGAGCGCTAACCCCGTCTGTCGCGCAATCTCATCCGCCCGGCGAAAACCGACACCTTCCACCTCTTCGATCATGCGATAGGGATTCTCTTTTATCACAGCAATGGTAGTCTCTTTGTAGGTTTGTACCACTTTAAGGGCAATCGCCGGCCCCATCCCAAACTGATACAGATACACCAACGCTTGCTCTAACGCGTGATGTTCACGCAAGCTTTCGGCGATCGTTTCCGCTCGTGCTGCCGTCACCCCCGGCACCTCGGCTAATACCTCCGGCCGGGCGGCAGCTTTTTCTAAGGCGTCAGCACCCAGATGCTCCACGATCTTTTCCGCTGTTTTCCTACCCACACCGGGAAAAAGACCACTACATAAATATTTGGCCACCGCTTCTTTGGTACGCGGCAGTTCTTTTTTCATATGTTGAACCTGATACTGCCGACCATAGCGGGGGTGTTCTCTCCACTCCCCATGGACGATCACCGTTTCATCCGGGTGGGGACGGATCATATTGCCCACTACCACCACTTCATCACTGTCCAATTCCTCAGCGGCTTCCGTCACCTGCATCAAAAAAACCCCGTATTGGTTCTCTTCGTTATAAAAAAACTCCTGCACCAAAGACCCTTTGATCCACCGTTCTTGGAACAGGTCCAAACCGGGTTGTTCCATCGTACATCCCCCTGCCGATCTGGTGTTCTCTCATCCAGTATAGAGGATTTTCAACGGAAAATCCTTATCTTACAACAGAAATGATCGGTAAATAAAAAAAATCGAACCGATCCAGCATGATGGTCATACTCGATCATGAAAGGAATGATGGTGGTGTCCCTCGCCATCTAAGCAGGCTTGATGCCATTTATTGTACAGAGCACGGATATTGACAACACATCATTTACGTAATAAAATATTTTTACGAAACAAACATTCTTCATGGAGTGACCATTGTGCCTGATATTTTGGAAACGTATCGCATCGAAAATGTTGACCAGGCGGCGCAGTTGTTACATCCGTT
Organism: Desmospora activa DSM 45169; assembly: GCF_003046315.1. Taxonomy (NCBI): domain Bacteria; kingdom Bacillati; phylum Bacillota; class Bacilli; order Caryophanales; family Thermoactinomycetaceae; genus Desmospora; species Desmospora activa. Next base: position 2,286,979 of record NZ_PZZP01000001.1, read on the forward strand.
GCGCGGGGAGATCCTTTCTCGTCTGATGCAACCGGCTTCCGCCGCGGAGGTGGCACGGGCATTGGGCCAACCGCCACAGCGAATCAATTACCACATGAAAGCATTGGAAAAAGTGGGCCTGATCCGTCGTGCCGGCACTCGACAAGTAAAAAATTTAGTGGAAGTATTATTTCAAGCCGTCGCCCGCACTTACATTTTGGCCGATACCCTGGGATTAGGAGAAGCGGAACAAAAACGACTACAAGAGCAACGGTCCCTTACCCATTTGATACAGGTATCGGAACGGATTAAAGCCGATGCCCTCCGTTTGTTGGATCAGACGGAAGAGCGCCAGGAAATCCCCAGCGCCACATTGGAAGCTCCTCTCTATCTGCGCGATGAAGCGGAACGAGAGCAGTTTTTACAGGACTATGTGGAACTGGTCCAACAGTTGGCCGCCAAATACCAGCATGATGACGGCAACCCTTATCAGCTGACATTGGCCGTTTATCCTCAACCCGGAAAGGAGCGCGATTCCGATGGCGAAGCATGAGCGCGTCGAGCCCATCGTCGTATGGGAGAGCACGAAGCCGGAACAAGCGAAAAAGGATGAAACCGTCATCCCCTTCCCCAGCAAACGGGAGAACAGCGATCAATTTGTGCGGGTGTTTGAACCGATTCCTGGAGGCCGCCCTCTAAGGATTACCCAAGTCTCCTCCGGATTCGGCAATCCTACGTCCCGTGCCAGCCTTGGCGTCCGTTGTCGGGTTGCTGCTTAAACATCAACTGATCAGGAGGAAAGAAACCATGAACTTAGTCCCTACGGTGATCGAACAAACCCATCGCGGTGAACGCTCCTACGATATCTACTCCCGCTTGCTAAAGGATCGTATCATTTTTCTAGGCCAAGCGATCGACGATCCGGTCGCAAATGGGATTATCGCCCAGCTGTTGTTTCTCGCTTCCGACAATCCAGATAAAGATATCCATCTCTATATCAACTGCCCTGGTGGTTCCACCACTGCTGGTGCCGCCATCTATGACACCATGCAACACATCAAGCCGGCTGTCTCCACCATTTGTGTCGGTTTAGCCGCTTCCTACGGTGCGGTGTTACTCGCCTCCGGCGCTCCCGGCAAACGTTTAGCCCTCCCCAATGCAGAAGTGATGATCCACCAACCCTGGGGCGGTACACAGGGGCAAGCATCCGATATCGCCATCCGCACACGCTGGATGCTAAAAACCAAAGAGACGATTAACCGCATCCTGGCGGAACGATCGGGGCAACCGTTGGAAAAAGTGGCACGGGATACGGACCGCGATTACTTTTTATCAGCGGATGAAGCAAAAGAGTACGGTTTGATTGATCGTGTGATCCAGCCGGGGGCTGCTTGAATGATATTGCATCAATCCCTACACAGGATGAATACGCCGGCGGAGGCAAGCCCCTCGTCGTTACAAACCATCTGTGGGGAAACCTCACAAATTGGTTGATTCCAGTTAATCCGAATGAGAGATTCTACAAACAAAGCTATGCGGAAAGAAGCCGCCGAGGACAAAGCTTGCACTGGTGTGTGTATGATAGAAGGTAACCAGGCAAGACTTCATTGGTACTTCTACTCACGCCCTACCATCTAACAAAGATAAAAAGAGCAGCCGTTTCCGATGGCGCACTTGTTTAAGGTTAGTGTTTCCCTAGACATGTGAAGGAGGGAAGCACTTTCTATATAATTCACAAGACAATGAATGGAGGGAAGCCGCTTGGATGTGCTAATTTTAGGAGGAACGAAGTTTGTCGGGCGTCATCTGACGGAAGCGGCGCTCAAGCGGGGACATCAGGTAACCTTGTTTCACTGGGGTCAGACCGGTGTCGATCTGTTTCCGGAAGTGGAACGGATCCACGGCGATCGAGACGGAGGATTGGATATCCTCCGTGGACGTCGCTGGGACGCTGTTATCGATACTTGTGGTTATGTGCCGCGATTGGTTCGGGACGCCGCCCGCTTAGCAGCTGATGTGGCTGATCATTACGCATTTATCTCCACTATCTCTGTCTATGCTTCTTATCTGAAAGAAGGACAGGATGAATCTGGTCCGTTAGGGCAACTGCAAACGGATACCGAGGAAGTGAACGGGGATACTTACGGACCGCTCAAAGTCCGATGTGAGCAGGAGGTAGCGCTTGCCATGCCTGGACGAAATCTCATCGTACGTCCCGGCTTGATCGTTGGCCCTCACGATCCCACCGATCGCTTTACTTACTGGCCATGGCGCTTTGATCGCGGGGGTACTGTATTAGCTCCCGGTCGTCCCGACCGGCCTGTTCAATGGATCGATGTGCGCGACCTGGCGGAATGGACACTAAAAATGGTGGAAAACAAACACACGGGGACTTTTAACGCCGTCACGCCTCCCCGTACCACCATGGCCGATCTGCTCCACGCTTGTGCCGATGAAGCAGGGAACGACACCACGATCACTTGGGTGGAGGATGCTTTTCTGATGGAACAAGGGGTCCAACCCTGGACTGAGCTTCCTTTATGGATTCCCGTGGATAAAAATTACGAGAATCACCAATTGAAGCTCACCCTCTCCAACAAAAAAGCGATCGCTGCCGGTCTCTCTTGCCGTTCTGTGGAAGAAACCGTGCGCGATACCCTGGCATGGATACGGAAACCGTCGGCGGATCATGAGTGGAAAGCAGGTATGGCAGCGGAGAAGGAGCAAGAGTTATTGCAACAGTGGTCTACAAAGTAAAGGCAGTGATATTTTCGATGTACAAAACGATTAACCGGGCAACGAGAGGGTTCGTTGCCCGGTTAATTTTAGTTCAAGAAGTGATTAATCAATCAAAAAATCTTCTTCCGTCAACAATCGTTCCGGAGTGGAACCAACGGGGTCTTGATGGAAATACTCGCGAATAACGCCATCCTGTAGATGGTTGGCAATGGCGATTAGAATCATCCCTTGATCCAGTGCCAGATACGCAGGAGTCACTTCCCCGGTGCGAACATTAACGGAATCTAAAAATCCATATTTTTCGTAGGTGTTCAACTGTTTTAGCGCTTTGATGTTATCCATCACTTCGTTTGGAATAAAATCTAGCGCCAATAAGCTGGCATGGGGAGTAACTGTCCCATCATCCTTATACCCATCGCTCCATGTTCCCGCTGCGGCCACTCCATACTCGGTATACCCGTCGGGGATCGCACAGGGGGAGAAGCCCCATGCCGGATACCCTTTTTCGTCGGCAAAAGCCACCTGAACTTGAGCGTATCGCAATCCGTTCAGCCCAAGGCCCTTGGGAGCCAAATCTTGTTCTTTCATCACGATTGTCGGCATTAACGCTTCAAACATACTTCCGCCCCAGCTGGGTACAAACTTAATCCCCTGATATTCATAATGTCCCTGGAAGAGTTCAATCCCATCGTATACCCTTGTTGTGCCTTGGGGGGTCTGTTGCTGCTCCCACTCAGGGGAAAACGTGCGAAACATCTTCCACCAATGCTCTGTGGGTAAATCCCCTTTGCCGATGCCGATATAACTGGCGACGCGGGGTTCCGTATTAAACATGCCGTAAGTATGGGCCGTATATTTGCCTGTCACTACATCAAATCCGCCGTACAATTGCCCCTCATCTGGGTTGTAGAGATCAGCAAAATCCATTGCATCCAACAGCAGTGTGGCATCAGCGGACAATTCCGGGTACGCTTGCCGCACCACCACCAATCCAGCTGCATACCAACCATTGTCAACGGACGAGATAAACTGTCCCCAATCGGTTTTCAACGAACCATCAGCGGTGTAGTACCAGTTGTATAAAAATCCGTTCCATTTTTCCATCTCTTTTACCGTCGAAAGCGTTCCTCTGATTCGCTTTACCGCCTCCTCGCGCTTGATGAACCCCAACTCTTCCGCCGCCACCACACTCATCATATACATTCCGATATTGGTGGGAGATGTGTGCTCCGCTTTTTTAATACCATCATCTTGCAAGCGGATTTCATCCAACGGCAACTGGGTACGTGGATCTGTCTGCTCGTCAAAAAACTTCCATGTTTTTTGAGCAATTTGACGCAATTGTTTCTGATCTCCTTTACTCAACTTGCCAGTCTGAGCCAACGCCAACGAAGACGATCCCATCCCGAAAATCAACAACAGCACCGTAAAAACTGTCAGCCCTTTTTTCACGTTGCTCCCCTCCTTAATTCATAAAAATGGTTAAAGCTACAATTGTCCCACTCCAGGGAATGAGTCAAAGGGATCTGCCAGACACCACCTTGTTGCAGAACCGCAAAATTGTTTTCAATCGAGCTTTTTTATCAATCGGTCTCTCTGTATAACTCCATCGCTACCGTTTCATCTGGTCTACCCTTTACTCGTACCGCCCGTATGTTACCGTCATCCTTTTCCCTAAAGTTGATTTCCCCCTTTACCGACCACCCCCTGTCCGCTACAAATGCCACGATCCCCTCGCCACTCGCAGGTAAGCACCATTGAAACTGCCAACCGCTTTCCCGGCGCTCCAGCTTCATCAACTCCATCGTGCTGTACCGGATGGCTACTCCTGCTTGCAGCGACAGATTGAGCGGTAGCATCACACCGGAACGAGGGGCCACCGTCAACCGCTCACCGTCGAACAGTGCTTGTCCCTCTCGAAAAACCTTACCGCTGTGAACGATTTCGTCGTAATTGTGAATAAAGCAGAAGCTTGTTTTTCCATCCGATCGTTCTACTAGGGACCACTCGGGGTTGTCGCTGGTGAGGATGGGGTTAACACCGATTCTCTTGGCCAGTTGACGGATCACGTCCAATTGATAACCGTAGTCATGGGCCAAACCAAGCCCCAGCATCAACAGACTCCCTTTGCCGTGATTTTGAAGATACGCTGTCACTTTTCCACTCTCTTCATCCCAGGCAACAGGTTCACCCGGTGCTGTTTCAAACAGCAGGCGGAAATCGACTTTAACCGAGTCCATCTCCATCACCTGAGTGAGGCCGATCCCAGGAACTGCTGTAAAGGAAGGGATCTCCAATTCATCAATGAGGACGGTGCAAGCGGAACCGTCCAAATTTTTAACCGGAGGGCGGGGAAAAAGGACCAACTTGCCGCCAGCATGAACATAGTGGACCAGCTTTTGTTGTAGTGCCTGATCCATCCTTTCTCCGCTAAACATCCATAGCGTAGGAATCCGCTGGGGTTCCAGCTGTTGTTCCCGCAGTACATCTACCGCCTCATAGGGAAGATTGGCCGCTGTCAAAAGCCGCCCCACACCGTCAAAGAAATAGCGCTCCCGCTCCCCGGCGATAGCTTCTGCCATTTGCTGCGTTCCCGCCCCCTCCGCAATCGTTTCCGTCATATAGTAATCGGGATAAAAGGCGAGATGCGTCACACTTCTCTTACGGCAAGGTAGCAGATGCTCTCCTGCGGCTTGCAAGATTTTCCCGATATGGCTCGCTTTTTGATAGGAAGGGCGCAATCTTCCCTCGGAGTCGACAGGGGCCTGCCATTCGTGGCGACGGCCAAACAAGCCGATTCCGTCCCGATTTTCGCCGCCGACAAACATGTAGTAGTTAAGGGCGTTCATTCCATGGGCGATACAGGTGCGTGCGTTTAAATCCAAATCCTGCGGATAGACGCGGGGGCGATCCGCCAGACGGCCGGACTGAAATTCCGCCGAGAACAAGGGCTGCTCCGGTGCGGATATCGCTTGCGTCAAGGCACAGCTCAACACCAGATCATGATACGTATCATAGCCGATATGTCCAGGGTAAAAATCACCCGCTAATACGGTGTTATCCACCTCCGCCGTCCGATAGAGCTGGGATAACCCGATCGGGTAATCGGTTCCACGGCTGTAGACGGAGAAATCTTTAAATCCGTGAATATTGATCAGATACGGAACCGTAATCCCGTGATTCTCCGCCATCTGCTTTAACTGAGCCACATATTCCTTGATCAATTCTCGCCAAAAACGCCCCCACTCCCAGTGCAACCCTTCCACCGCTTGTTCCTCTCCCGACAAAAAGCGCTCCACAAACGTATCCCACGCTTTCACGTCGGTCCCATAAGCTTGATTCAATCCTTCCAGATTTCCGTATTGCCGTTCGAGATAACGTTGAAACCGCTCCAACACATGGAGATGGTAATCGGAGGTATTGCTGACCCAGTGCAACATCCCGATTTCATTGCACAACTGAAACATGATGACGGGGCCGCCGCGATCCCGTTGGAACGGAGCCAACAAGGAACACACATGGGCATACCATCGCTCCACTTTTTCTAGGAAAAGCGGATGCAGATAGGAGACGACTTGGTTTGGGTGAAGCTCCCCGTTTTTGGTACGAGCGATCACTTCAGGATATTGTTGGTGCACCCATTGCGGAATCCCTTCCTTTTTTACTTCCGCCATCACATAGGGGCCGGGGCGGACAATGCAATACAATCCTTTATCCGCAACCAATTGTAAAAAGGCGCGTAAATCCGTCTCGGGGCGGCGTTTCCCCGTCAGATCCACCTCTCCTTCCTTCGGCTCATGCCAAGCCCAGGGGACATATGTGCTAACCAAATTGCAACCCGCCTCAAGGAGAAGATCCAAACGTTGGCTCCACTCCTCCCGCGGACAGCGAAAATAGTGAAACTCCCCTCCGTACAAAAAGCGCGGCTTTCCGTCGATGATAAACTGCCCTTGTTTCATCTCCACCCGACCATCTCCTCACTTTTACCTGTTCTCTTCTTGTTTTTTTAAGGCGGACAAACGCTGGGATGCAGTTTTGATAAGACCGTCATCGTTCGCAAACGCTTGCCTAACCACTTCATATGTCTCGATCGCAGCGTCAACATCCTGCTGCTGTTCATATAACTCTCCCACTCGCAGCATGATACGGCCTAAGTAGCGGTTATCCCGGTTAAAGTAGGCTTGAAACAGCGCCTCCCCTTCTGCAATCGTCAACTTCTCGTTGATAATCTGATCCACCATCCCGCGAGCATCTTCCACAAAAGAGGGTCGGGGCCAGGCATAAGGCTGATCCCAAGCGTCAATCACTTGCTGATATCCGCCTAGGAAAGCCGTTTCCCCGTTGGCGTTTTCCGTTTCCACCCCTTTGAGAGCGGCACCGTAATCCCCTTTGCGATAGTTGTCCGTCGCCATCTCATAATAAAATTGAGACGTCTGATACACTTCCACCCACACCCAGGCGTAAATCAATCCAACCAACCCGATCACCGCAGCGGTAAACAGCAGTCCTTTTTTCAATGTTGCTCCCCTCCCGTCACTTCAGGCCGACGCCGGAAAAGGCCCGAATAAAATAACGTTGCAGCCAGAAGAAAAGCAGGACCACCGGCAGCGTAACCAATGTCGTCGCCGCCCACAGCTGTTCCGCGTTTTTACCCGGAATCTCCGACTGGAAACTGTATAACCCAAGCTGCACGGTATATAGGCTGTCATCACGCAAATACAACAGCGCCTCCAGCAGATCGTTCCATGCACCCATAAAGCTGAGAACAGCGACGGTAACCAGCACCGGCGCAGACATAGGCAACAAAATCCGCCAGAATACTCCCCATAAGTTACATCCGTCCACTTTGGCAGCATCGAGAAAATCATCGGGAATCTGTTTATAGAACTGTCGAATCAAAAAGATGTTATAAGGCTGAACCGCCACCGGCAGAATCAGCGCCTTATACGTATTCACCCATCCCCAGTTAAACAGCATCGTATACTTTGGAATCAACAGCAGAATCGCCGGCACCATCATCGTTCCCAACACCATTAGAAACAACAGATTGCGCCCCGGAAAATCGATTTTAGCCAGAGCAAAAGCGACCATGGCACTCAACAATACATTGAGGATGGTAACACTGCCGGAAATGATGAGAGAATTCTTAAATAGGTTGAGGATATCCAGGCTGCGAAATACTTCCACATAGCCGTTCCAAGTGATATGGGTCGGCAAGGAAAGCGGGTCGTGCAAAATCTCCGGCCCCGGCTTTACCGAATTCATCACCATAAAGAAAAAGGGATAGATTACGACGGCGGCACCGATGGTCAAAAGCGTATAAATGAGTGCCAACGACCAGCGTCGTCGATTTTTCATCCCCAGCCGCAATCCGTTCATAACCCTCACCTCCCGCTTCCTTGACGGTTCAATAACTTCCATTGCAAAAACGTCAGAATTGAGATCACAATCGCCAGCATCAACCCTAAGGTGGCGGCATAACCCAGGTCCATCCGATCAAATCCTTGGCCGTACAGGTAGAGAACTGGGGTCAATGCAGAATGATACGGTCCGCCATACAGATCGAAATTCATAAACACTTCGGTAAACATCTGCATGCCATTGATCAGATTGACGGTTAATACAAACAGAATTTGCGGTTTTAACAAGGGAACCGTAATCGAGACGAGACGCCTCCACCAACCGGCCCCATCCATCTCCGCCGCCTCATATAGCTCCGGGTTGATGGCGTACATACCCCCAAGAAAAATCACCAGCTGGATACCAAACCACTTCCAAGAGTTAAAGATAGCCAACACCGGCATCGGCAGCCAGCGAGAAAACGTCCAAAATACTCCCTCATCCAACCATCCCCACTGCATCAACAACGATTGGATCGGTCCCGCCGGATTGGCCAAATACTGTAACAGGATCATCGCAACAGTTATCGAAGTGATCACCGGTAAAAAGTAAACCGTGCGAAAAAAGGAACCGCCGACCGTAATCTCCTTCAATAGAACCGCCAGCATAAACGCGACGGCAAAGGAAGTAGCGATAAAGATCACTTGGTTGTAGCCCACGTTAAAAATGGACTGCCAGAACAACGGATCTTTAACTGCGGCGACATAATTGCCGATACCGACGAATTTGGCCCGTTCCGGCTGTAATATATTAATGTCGAGGAAACTCAGTTTTAGAGACAACAGCAGTGGATAACTGATAAAGATCAAAAAGGTGAGAATAAAGGGCGCGGAGAAGAGATATCCCCACATCGTATCGGTAGAACGAAGTTTTCGACTAAACATGCGGGATCACTTCTTTCCCTGGAAAATGCCGATCCACTCCGTTCCTGTGAGTGGACCGGCGCTGGATGAGATTAGTGGGCCCCGGGTCCCGATTTCCGTCTTCACGCCTCTTTCCCTTTCAAGGATGAAGAACTGTCCGCTCCGCCGGAAATCGCTCCCCTCTTCCCATTATCAGTGTTGTCAGCAGACTCCCTCACTGCTCTTTCTTCAATACTTCACGGGCGCGAGCGGCCGCTTTTTTCACCCCTTCTTCCGGTGTGAGCGAACGGTCGATCACCACTTGCTGATACACTTGTAACAGCTCATTGGATACTTGATCCATCACGGCATATGGTTCATTGGGAAGCGTATGTTCCAGTTGATCCACAAACGGCTTCGTATCTTCCCGCTGGAAGTAGGGGTCGTCTTTTAACGCCGTCAGGGTGGGTAATTGTCCCAATTCTTTACAGGCCTTCAGGTTGATCTCCTCATCCATCAAATACTTGACAAACGCCCATGACGCTTGTTCTTCCGCCTCTTTGGCTTTAAAAATCATCAACGAACGACCGTCCAAGGTGGACCAGGGCGTCTGTCCCTCTTTCGGTGTGGGTAACGGTGCGATGCCGACGTCCTTGCCGATTTCCATCGGCTTTCCTTTGGCCTCTTTTAAGTTGGTCTTCCAACCGTAACCGTATTGAATCCACATGCCGATATTGCGATTAAAGAAGTCTTGCTCCATTGTTTTAGGCGCATAAGCTTGCGCCTCCCGGGCAAACGCTAGAAACTCCTTCATGCCGGCATCCTTTTGATCAAAGACGATATCGCTTCCATATTGGTTAAACAGCTGGTGTTTGCCGTCGTTCATGTTGTAATAGATTTGGGCCAACATCGTCCAATACCAGCCACCGCTGGAAAGCTGTTCATTCCAAAATACATTGCCGTATACCTTGTTGCCGTTGCGGGAGGGCAATTCGTTAATTTTTTTGGCCGCCTGCACATACTCATCAAAGGTGGAGGGTGGATTATCCGGATCTAAACCAGCCTCCTCAAACAATTGCTTATTGTAGATCAACATCTGGGTCGTCGCGTTCCAAGGAACGTAATACCACCCGCCGTAATCTTCATGAATAAAAGTCTCATCGAGTTGACTCTTTAGCTCATCCGCCCCTGGCAGCTCATCTAACTTTACCAACTTCCCCGCTTTCGCATATTTGGCAGGCTGATAGCCAAACACCCCCATCCACACATTGGGCGCATCACCGGCTGCGATGCGGGCATCCATCTGTCCTCCATCCGGCTCAGGCTGGACGTTGATTTTCACACCTGGATATTGCTTTTGAAATCCGGGGAGCACTTCTTTTTTCATAAAGTCCAGATAATCCCCTTGTGGAACAACCACAGACAGGTTCGCTTTCAGTTCGGTCGGATCTGCCGCTTGCTTCTCTTTCTCCTGAATAGCGGTATCCGGTGAGACGGTACTGCATCCCGCTAGAAACCCCGTGCATGCCAACAGCGTACACAGCAAAATCGTAAGCGCTTTCATTTTTTGCATAAACAATCCCTCCTCTATGATTGAGTTACTGCTTTAGGCGGGCAAGAATCCCGTTCAATCAGATGGGTATCCAGCACAACTGCATCAAGATTGGACTCCCCGTCTAACAACCGGAACAACAACTTAGCCGCGGTACTTCCCAACTGATACATCGGTTGGCGTACTGTCGTCAGCGTCGGCCGTATATACGAAGCCAACTGAATATCGTCAAAACCGACCACCGCCATCTCTTCTGGAATGCCGATTCCGCCTTGTTGCAACCCTTCGATCAAACCGATGGCCATTTCATCGTTTGCTGCAAAAATCGCTTGTGGCAGCATTCCTTCCGCCAGCAATCGCTTTGCCGCTCCGTAACCACCCTCCTTTGTAAAATCGCCTTGGAGACACCACTTGGGTTCCACAGTCCTGCCCGCCTCATGGAGAGATGCTTGATAACCGTAAAAACGATTGCGGTTATCGCTTGCATCTTCAGGACCGCCTAAGTAAGCGATTTCCGAATAACCCTGCCGGATCATCAACTGAACCGCTTCATACGCGGCTTTGCGGTTATCAATCATCACACTGGTCACATGGTTGGATGACACCTCTCGATTGAGCAGAACGATCGGAAAATCAGGGCGGGCCGCCTGACGTATCAAAGTGGCATCGATCTGTTGCGACATGATGATCATACCGTCGGTTCGTTTTTCCTGGATATATCGAATCGACTTCGGCCGCTCCCCGATTGCACTCATGGCAACCACATCATAATGATTGGCGGTGGTAAAGTCTTGGATGCCGCGAATCAATTCAGAGTAAAACGGCCCTGCTAGATCAGGCAAAATCAACCCGATGGTTTCCGTCTTACTCAGCTTTAAATCCCGTGCGATGCCGTTAGGTTGATAATTTAACCGGCGGGCGGCTGCAAGCACTTTTTCTTTCGTTTCTGCACGCACATGGGGTTGATTGTTTAAGGCTAAGGACACAGTGGAAATCGATACCCCCGCTAACTTCGCCACATCTTTAATCGTCGCCATTCCATCACTCTTTCACCGACTAAAATCGAAACGTTTCGAGATGAGTGTAAAAAAATTTCGATCCCTTTTCATGCCATTACTTAAAACGTTTCGAAAACAATGTAGCAAAAAATCTCTCTTCTTTTCAAATGCGATAAACCGGTTGTTTTAACCATATTTTCGCTTCTATCGATAAAATACGACCGATTACTCCCTATTTCTATGATTCAGTGATTTGATCCTGTTAATATTGCCTGTTATGGAATTTAATCATAATGTTTAGCTTGAGCTTTTCCGCCGTTTATGCCAAAAATAAAAGTGAAGGCTGAACCTTTTATTGGTAGCTCGGCTGGCTATTCATGTGTGATCGACGAGATCATCCGAAGGAGCGGTTTCATTATGATTACCGAAAAAGAAAAAATGGTAAAGGGCGAGATGTATAATCCCGCTGACGCCGAATTGCGACAAGATCGTAATCATGCACGCAGGTTGACTCGATTGTACAATCAAACCTTGGAAACAGAAGCGGACAAACGGACGGAATTATTAAAAGAGCTTTTCGGTTCCACTGGCGATCATTTATTTATCGAACCCCGCTTTCAATGCGATTACGGCTACAACATTTACGTCGGTGAAAGCTTTTATGCCAATTTTGATTGTCTTATCTTAGATGCGTGTGAAGTGCGAATCGGTGACAACTGCATGATGGCCCCAGGCGTACATATCTATACAGCCACACATCCCTTAAATCCAGATGAGCGCAACTCGGGGATCGAATACGGAAAACCGGTCACCATCGGTCACAATGTATGGATTGGTGGTCGAGCCGTCATTAATCCCGGAGTTACGATCGGAAATAATGTTGTCATCGCCTCCGGTGCAGTTGTGACAAAAGATGTACCAGATAATATCGTTGTCGGTGGAAACCCAGCAAGAGTGATCAAACGACTGGACGGTTGAGATTTCCAATTCGATAGAGGAATTACCGTGGGACTTCCGCATATGGAGGTCCCATTTTTGATTGATGGGACAGCAATATACGCATGAAAAAATTTCCGTCCCTTTCCTTTTCGTTTGCTCTCTTTTCTTGAAAAAAATGTGCTAAATTTGCTATAGAAACGGAATATGTGATAATATATACACGAACAATCGTTCTGGCTTCCAGCTGTACCCGATCTATAAAATAACTTTCTTTTATAGATATAACCTGAGAAAGAGGGTGGGTGTTGGAATGTTAACGGATCGGTATACCGAGATCGATGAGGTAATCGCGTATATTCATCACCATCTCCATGAACCGCTTTCGCTCTCCCACTTAGCGAAATATGCCGCCTACAGCCCCTACCATTTTACGCGTATTTTTAAAGAGCGAACCGGCCTCTCCCCTCAGTATTACATCTCTTCCCTCCGGTTGCAAAAAGCAAAGGATCTGTTGTTGCGTACCAATTTGACTGTCCGCGATATTGGGCTGGAGATCGGACAACAAAGCCTCGGCACCTTTACCACCCGTTTTACCAAACGTGTCGGCCTGACGCCATCCCAATTTCGAAACTCAACTCCTCAAGCCGATCACCTCTTTTATGCCTTGCAGCAGCTTCGAGACTGGCCTGCTTTTTCTTCTACATCCAAACAACATGGGCGCATGAAAGGAACCGTCCAGGCAGAAGTTCCGTTTTCAGGTGTCATTCTGATCGGACTGTTTGCCAAACCGATCCCGGAAGGCCTCCCCTTATATGGAACACTGCTTTCCTCTCTCGGAGAGTTTTGTTTTACCGACGTCAAACCGGGCACCTACTATCTGATGGCAACATCGGTCTCCTGGGGAATGCAGGCAATGGACTTTCTCGTTCCCTATTCCACCTTGCGCTTTCGCTCAAAAGAGCCAATCATCGTCAAACCTGATTCCCCCGTTCCCCATCAGCAAGTAACACTCTACCCGCCACGCTTAGACGATCCTCCCATCTTGATCTCCCTTCCGCTGTTGATGAATATTTTCCTGCAACGGATATCACAAACAGAGCAATCGATAAGAAATCATCACATATCGCCCATGCTAAAATGAGAATGTGATTGTTAAACAATTGATAAAATGGGAGGTTCTCGCTATATCCGCTGCCTTTGCTGTGCCTTGCTTATAACAGTGGTTAGCTCAACGAAGGAGTGATAAAATATGGGACTTCAAGCGGAAAAGATTTTTGTGAATTTGCCGGTCAAAGATCTGAAGAGATCCGTCGATTTTTTTACAAAACTCGGTTTTGAATTTAATGACCAATTCAGCGGTGACAAAGCGACGTGTATGGTAATCAGCGAAAATATTTATGCCATGTTGCTAGTGGAAGATTTCTTTCAATCGTTTACTAAAAAAGAACTTACCGATACCCGTAAAAGTGCTGAGATTATTGTGACATTGTCAGCAGAAAGCCGAGAACAAGTGGATGAAATTGTAAACCGGGGGTTAGCCGCCGGTGGAAAGCCTGGATATGAATTTGACCATGGCTTTATGTATGAATCCAGTTTTCAGGATATCGACGGACACTTTTGGGCATTCATCTATATGGATGAAAGTAAAATGCACGATAAATAAACGATTCCAATCTGAAGGAGATGTTCAATCATGTCAATCCATTTAATCCCTTATCTGATGATGCCGGGCAATGGACAGGAAGTAGTCCGATTTTATGAACAGGCATTGGATGCAAAAGTTCTCGCTCTTCAAACCTATGGAGAGATGCCACAAAATCCCGATTCGCCTCTGCCGGCACAATTAAACGATTATGTAGGTCATGCTCACTTAAAAATTGGGGAATCGGAACTGATGCTTTCCGACTCAACCGACGAATCCAACCAAGCGGGGAATCGCGTCACAATCTGTATCGCGACTGACGATGTAGAAAAAGCCAAAAAGCTATTTCATGCTTTGCAGCAAGGCGGCCAAGTAAACCATCCATTTGAAAAAACGTTTTTTAGCCCTGGTTTCGGTACTGTAACGGACAAGTTCGGCGTCACTTTCCAAATTGTAACCGAGGGCTAAACCAACGTATAGACAGCGTCAACCTCGTTAAGATAACAGTATTGTCATCAAAGTTCTCCCACTTTGGGAGAACTTTGTTTCAGAAGCTAAAACGAAAGGACACACCAGAGATGAAAAGGACGGACGACACCGCCAACCATGCATCCAACAATTCCGAAGTGAAAAAAAGCGTTCCGTGGATCTATTATGTTATTTTTTTTGCCGTACTGAACGAATCAGTCTTTAACGTCTCCACCCCGGATATCGCCCGGCAGTTTGATCTAGATGCCTCTGGAGTCAGTTGGGTGGTTACCATCTTTTTTATCGTTTTTGGGATGGGGATGGTAATCTTCGGCAAGCTTTCCGATATGTACAGCGTAAAAAAACTGATCACCATCGGTATCGTTCTCTACAGCATAGGGTCCGTGCTGGGGTTTGTCCTACAATCCTGGTACCCCGCTGTTATTTTGTCCCGAGCGATTCAAGGGGCAGGTGGATCCGCCATCCCAGCTTTGGTCTTTGTCATGGTCGCCCGCTTTTTTACAGCGGCAGAACGGGGGAAACTATTTGGCATTATAACCTCAACCGTCTCATTCGCGATTGGCATCGGTCCCTTGCTCGGCGGTTATATTGCCAGTACGTTCCATTGGTCCTATTTATTCCTTGTCTCTCTCCCGGTACTGATCGCAATCCCTTTTTTCCAAAAGTTCCTGCCGGAGGAACCGCGTCGAGCAGGCAAAATGGATATCGTGGGGGCAGTGCTCCTCGGCTTGGCCATCTCCATGATCATTCTATTTACAACTGAGGTGCAATGGCTTTACTTATTTATCGCTGTTTTGGCTCTGCTCCTATTTATCGTGCACATCCGCCGAGCGAAGGATCCTTTTGTGGATCCTGCCCTTTTTGTCGATCCGTTGTATCGAATTGGATTGATCATTGGCTTTTTCATTTTTGGAACGGTGATGTCTATCGTTTTTGTCATCCCGCTGATGTTTCATCACATCTATCATCTTAACCCGAAAGCGATCGGTCTCCTGATGTTTCCGGGAGCCATGAGCGCGGTTATTTTTGGAAGAGTGGCCGGTCATCTCACCGTCAAACGAGGGAGCCACTTTGTTGTGTACACCGGGTTAACCTTGATTGCAGTAAGCTTGCTGTTTCAGTCTTCCGTCATCGGGATGTGGGTATGGTATATCGGTGTTGCCCTCGTCCTGATGTATATCGGCTTTTCCTTTATGCAG
Organism: Desmospora activa DSM 45169; assembly: GCF_003046315.1. Classification (NCBI taxonomy): domain Bacteria; kingdom Bacillati; phylum Bacillota; class Bacilli; order Caryophanales; family Thermoactinomycetaceae; genus Desmospora; species Desmospora activa. The sequence continues at coordinate 2,302,758 of NZ_PZZP01000001.1, forward strand.
ACAGCATTGGCGGAGAGTATGACGCAAATCTTGCCGGTTGACCGCATCGGCGTCGGAATGGGGCTTTTCAATATGACCTCAACCCTCTCTGGGGCAGTCGTAACGGCACTCGTCGCTAAAGCGATCGAGCAAAAACTGCTCGCTTTCCCCTTCCATCCCTTACTCACAAGCTCGCATACGTTCTTGTACGGTAATCTCATTCTGCTATTAAGCATGGTTGTGGTAGCAAGCGCGCTGATGTATTTCTTCACTTTCGGTAAAAAAGCGCCCCAGCCGGTAAAAGAACCGATCTAAGAGGGCACGTTAAAGGAGGATACGATGATGCTAAGCACCGATCTCTTGCTCAGGGAGTTCACGGAAGAAGTGAAAACCACACGCCGCGTGCTCCAATGTATACCGGAAGAAAAGCTTTCATGGACACCACATCCCAAATCACTGTCATTGGGGCAGCTTGCGTACCATGTCGCCGTCATCCCCGGGGAGTTGGCTATGTTCCTCAGTGAGCTGACCCGGGAAGTTCCATCGGTACCGTTTCCCGAAGCAACCTCACTTTCTGAGCTCCTTTCGGCCCTCGATCGGAGTGAAGCCACCGCAACGGCACAACTGTCCGCCTGGGGAGAAGATGATCTCATGGCTGAATGGAAGATGGTACAGGGGGATCAAACCATCATAGCAGTACCTCGAATCGTGATGATGCGATCCATTCTATTCAACCACTGGTATCACCATCGCGGACAAATCCTGGTCTATCTACGACTGCTTGATGTACCCGTGCCAGCAGTATACGGTTCAAGTGCTGATGAAAATCCTTTTTGAGGACTGATAGGGCAACCTGGCACTATCTGCAAAAAATTGCCACAGATGGTTGTTCGAGCAACATGATTTGTCCGAGATTGTTGCGGTTATAAAAAATCTGTAGTCCAAAAAGCTCCCTCCTCTATACGGAAGGGAGCTTAATCATTTAGTGCGGGCTGTACCTTGCGGGCTGCATCTTCCATCTGCCACTCACTTTGTGATGCGGCGCACCACCGTTGCCACTGTACGAGCCGCTTGTCGTACCTGTTCCTCATCATTGCCACGTCCAAAGCTGAAACGAATGGCGGAGCGGGTTACTGTGTCATGCAAGTGCATCGCCTGTAATACATGGGATAACTCCAGCGTCCCTGAGGTACAGGCGGAGCCGCTGGCAACGGCGACTCCTTCCATATCCAGGTTCATCAACATCATTTCCGTATCCGCACCGGGAAAACTGACATTGAGAATATGGGGAAGATGTTGGTGTTGATGACCGTTGACCTGAAAGGTAATCTCCGCCCGCTCCCATTCATCCAACATCGCCTGGCGACAAAGGAGGGCATGTTCCCGATGTTCCTGGCGGTGAGACACGGCAATCTCTGCCGCGGCGCCAAAACCGACGATGCCGGGCACATTTTCCGTTCCCGCTCGTCGTCGCCGCTCTTGCATGCCTCCGTATTGGTTTGGCCAGAGAGGGATTTCCGGTCCGATATACAAAGCCCCTGCCCCTTTGGGACCGTTGATCTTGTGAGCGGATACCGTCACCAGATCGACGGGAAGGCTTTTGACATCCAATTCCTCCATCCCGTAAGCCTGTACCGCATCCGTATGAAAAGGCACCCCTCGATCCCGGCACATCTCTCCGATCGCAGTAATCGGTTGCAGGGTCCCCACTTCATTGTTACCATACATGATGCTCACGATGGCAGTGCGATCATCCAACGCCTCCTCTACAGCGGCGGGATTCACTTGTCCGGTTTGATCCACAGGCAGAAACGTCACTTGAAACCCCAGCCGCTCCATGTGTTGACAGATGTCCAACACGGCATGGTGTTCCACCTGGGAAGTGATAATATGATCTTTTCCCTGTTCCCGCCTCGCCCATGCGACTCCAGCCAATGCGAGATTATCCGCTTCTGTACCACCGCTGGTAAACACCAACCGGCTGGGATCGGCATTGAGTCCTCGTGCCACTTGATCTCGCGCACGGTCGACAGCATTGCGGATCGCACGTCCAAAACCGTGAATGCTAGAGGGATTGCCGAACTTCTCTTCTAAAAACGGCACCATCGCCTCTCTCACCAGCGGATGGATGGGCGTAGTCGCCGCATGATCCAAATAAACGGCCATTTTCGTTCACCTGCTTATTGCCATCAGATATAAAACATATACGAATCTTGATCCCCATCAGAAGTATGTTGATTGAGATCGGACAAAGTAGTGTTGTCCAACACTTCAGCAATCGCATCACGGATCCGGCGCCACAACTCCCGTCGGCCCGGATTTTCTTCCTCGGTAAACTCCACCGGGCTAATGGGTCCTTCCAAGACCCGAATCACATCACCAGCGGTGATTTCTTCCGGAGTACGAGAGAGCTTATACCCGCCATAGGCTCCGCGAACACTGCGGACCAGACCGGCATTGCGCAGGGGGGCGATCAACTGTTCCAAGTAATGTTCCGACAAGTTATGCCGCTCTGCCACACTTTTGAGAGAAGTCGGCTTTTCGCCATACCTAGCCGCCAAATCCATCATGATGGTAAGACCGTACCGTCCTTTAGTGGATACCTTCAATCTGAACACCTCTTTTCAACCACTGTTCAATCATTTTCTCCCAAAATTGTATCCAAAATTGCATCATGGGTCCAATCATCACCGAAAATAATAGCGTACCCACAAATACAGGGCCACCCAACAACCAACCCAACCCCATCACAGTCACTTCCATTCCTAAGCGCACTCGGCCGACAGACCAGCCGTAGCGCCGTGAAAGAGCCAGCACCACGCCGTCACGGGGGCCCGCCCCCAACTGTGGCGCAATGTACAAACCACAACCGAATCCCATGATGATGATGGCGACAATCATCAGGATCCATCGGGCCCACAGCTGTTCCGGTGTAACAAACCAAGGCATCGCCAAAAATAGATCCACAAAAAAGCCAATCAACAACATATTTAAAAGTGCTCCCGGACCCGGCCACTTTTTATCGAGGATGGCGGCCAGCGCGATAAAGAAAAAGCCGACCAGCTGCACCCATGTCCCGATGGTAAGCGGAGTCACCATGGAAAGTCCAATATGAAGCACATCCCAAGGAGCCACTCCTAAGTTGGCCCGAATCATCATGGCAATTCCCAGAGACATCATCCATAAACCGATCAAAAACGATCCCCAGCGGATCGAAAACGCATACCAGTGGATTTCTTTGAGCATCATCCATGCTTTCCTGTTCCAACCGTCTACTGTCTTCAATCGAACAACCCTTCTTTTTTCCAAGATGCTTTTCCTGCAACTAACAACAATTGTTAGTTTAACACAGGTATTCCGCTGCGAATAGCAGAAAGAAGAGGAATTTTCGTTACCCAAAAGATAACGCTCTCCTCCCTTGCCTCTCTCTTTTGTTTGTGATATGCATGGAATGAAAGGACGACAGTTGGAAAGGAATCGCGATATGAATCTGTTTGACTATGGACACGAACAAGAAAAGGAAAAACAAGCACCCTTAGCGGCACGGATGCGCCCCCGCACCTTGGTAGAGGTGGTGGGACAATCGCATATCCTGGGGGAAGGAAAGCTGCTCCGCCGCTCGATTGAAGCGGATCAGCTCTCTTCCATCATTTTGTACGGACCGCCCGGCACAGGCAAAACCACCTTAGCCAAAGTGATTGCCAATACAACGGAAGCCCACTTTGATCAATTGAACGCCGTCACCGCCGGTGTGGCGGACATCCGCCGCATCACCGCCGAAGCGAAGGAACGCCTGGGAATGTACGGTCGGCGTACGCTTCTCTTTATCGATGAAATCCATCGTTTCAACAAATCGCAACAAGATGCGTTGCTTCCATTTGTTGAAGACGGAACCATTATCCTGATTGGGGCGACGACCGAAAACCCGTCTTTTGAGGTGAACTCCGCCCTATTATCCCGTTCGCGCCTGTTTCAATTACAACCGTTGACAGAAGAAGAGCTAACCACCCTCGCCCAACGGGCATTGACCGATGAAGAGCGCGGCTTGGGAAATTACCGCGCTGAAGTGGATAAGGAGGCGTTAGCCCATCTGGTGACGATGGCCGGGGGTGATGCCCGCCATGTGCTAAACGCCCTTGAATTGGCGGTCGTCACCACACCGCCGGACAAAGACGGCATTCGTCGTATCACGTTGGCGGTCGCGGAAGAGTCGATTCAGCGCAAATTGATCCGCTATGATAAAAGCGGTGACAATCACTATGACACCATCTCTGCTTTTATCAAAAGCATGCGCGGCTCCGATCCCGATGCCGCCCTCTACTACTTGGCCAAGATGATCCACGCTGGTGAAGATCCACGCTTTATCGCCCGCCGTGTCTTTATCCATGCCGCGGAAGATGTGGGGATGGCCGACCCCCGTGCCCTGCTGGTCGCTTCTGCCGCCGCTCAAGCAGTGGAGCACATCGGGTTGCCGGAAGCACAGATCCCACTGGCACAAGCGGTGATTTACATTGCTACCGCCCCAAAGAGCAATGCCGTTGTCCAAGGCATCGGAGAGGCGATGGCAACGGTAAAAAACGAATCTCGCGGCGAAGTGCCCCTTCATCTTCACGACACCCACTATCCCGGTGCCAAACAACAAGGCCGGGGCAACGGCTATCGCTATCCCCACAATTACCCTCGCGGCTATGTGGAACAGCAGTATCTCCCCGAAGAACACATCGGACGCACCTTCTACCATCCCACCGACCGTGGATACGAAGGAAAACTGACGGAATTTCTAAAGTGGGTAAAGGACCCCTCCGCCCGAGAGAAGTCGTAAACCATCAATAACTCCCGCGCGTTTGTGCACGGGAGTTATTGACGATAAAGTGGGTCTTTCGTTTACAATATCTGTCTCCACGCCTCTTTCCCTTTCAAAAACGATGATGAGGTATCCCCTCCGTCTCCTCCGTCCCCAATCAACGTGAACTCGTTACTATGGAAGCTTCACTTTGTCTGGATTGGCCACCCCATAGATCGATTGAATCTGATTATCCTGGATTTCAAAGGAGATCACAGCTGTCGCTCCATTGTATGTTGTCACCAAACCCATTTGGCCGTTGACCCGATAAAATCGGATCGAAAAATCGGCGGGCAGTTTAGGCAACGTAAACTGAAAGAAGCTGGAAATTCGTTCCAATCCCTGGATGGGACGAAGAGCGGCTTGCACTTTTCCGCCCCCATCCGAATAAAGAATGGCGTCTTCTGATAGGATCCCCAGCAATTGTTGCACATTTCCAGTGAGGAGGGACTCAGCAAACTTCGTGACCAGTTCCGCTGTTTCTTCTTCTGGGATCACCTTTTTATCACGGAGATCACCAACACTCTTTTTGGCACGATGATAGATCTGACGGCAGTTGACACGACTTTTGCCCACAATCTCCGCAATCACTTCGTAATCATACTGCAATACTTCCCGCAACAAAAACACGACCCGTTCCACCCAAGTCAACTGTTCCATCAAAAACAGATAGGCGGTGGAAATCTCTTCTTTTCGGAGATAGCGCTGAATGGGATCGTTATGATCATCGCTAGCGGTGACATACGGCTCCGGCAACCATGTCCCCATATACGTCTCGCGTTGGTTGGCAGCTGAGCGTAAGTGGTCGATGCAACGGTTGGTCACCATTTTACACAGATAAGATTTAGGCTGGCGGATTTCTTCTTCCGCCAACCCATCAAGGGTAAGAAACACATCTTGGACGATATCCTCAGCATCGGATACACTGCCTAACATCCGATAAGCCAGTGAAAAGAGCAGGGGTTTATAAGACTGATAATAACTTTCGATTTCCAACCTCATCCTCCTCCCGCCTTTTTTTATAGTCGCCAATCACTGCTTGCGCCGCCCGTTTGGCACTGGCAAATGCGGCATTGGCCAATTGTTCCCCGTGTCCTGCCCAATCACCAGCGACATACAGACCGGCAATCTCCGGTATAGCGGGCCCAGGATTGATTCCCTTTTTATCTATGGTAGGTGCATCATAAACCACTGCCATATTGGGTAGATACTGTCTTACCACCACTTCCCTGCGCCAGCCAGGGTGAAGGAGATCCACAGCCTGCTCCAGCTGTCTCTCATCCTCTTCCGGAGAACTGCCATGGGGACCGATATATTTGAACAGATGTACCACATGATCCCCATGTCGGCTCAATTGGGACACACGGGAGTGGTGGGTGAAGAAGAGGGGTTGATCCAACCACAACGCAGTATGGCGTTTCGAATGAGGCAAGCGCTTTAGCGCTAGATCCAGACAGGCGACGCGTACGGGGTGGGCTTTTTCCTGCCAGCGATGCAGCGAAGTTTGTTCAGCATTTTGCAGAAGACGATACGCTGCTGTTGGGCTAGTCGCCATAATGGCAAAAGCGCAATCCAAATATTCATCATCAGCAAAGTGAAGGCGATGGATGCGGTCACGCGGTTCCACTTTGGTCACCGTTTTATTGTTAATAACGGTGGCACCGGCATGGATCGCCTTTTCGCGCAATTGATCGACGATGGTTTGCCAACCGCCGTCAATGTAGAGAACTCCCTTTTTCATCCCAAGTCGAAGTTGTGATATCGCGGATTGCGCCGATTGTCGGTCTGGATCATGCATAAAGGTGGCTGTGCGGCAAAAGGCATAAAAGATGTGACGGACCATGGGATCGCCAATTTCCTGTTCTGCCCACTCACGCAAAGAAAGAGTAGCGAAAGCATTCAAATCGGCCTTCATCAACTTTATCATAAGCTTGATGAAATCGATTTTACCGGATGCGGACAGGAGCTTGGATGAAATCAACCCAATCGGATTGGTGGAAAAAGAAAAAAGTTCGTTTTTCCATACCATCGAGAAACCCTTTGCAAGCGGACTCCCTCCTTGTAGCTCCACCCCCAGTTCCGTTAAAATCGTATCCGCCTCCCCTCCTCGATACAACGCATGCCCGCCCAGGTTTAACATCGCTCCTTGTTTTACCACAGTCTGAGCGCGCCCTCCCCATTGCTTTGACTTTTCCAACACCGTTACTTTGAAACCCGCTTGTGCCAGATAGACCGCCGCCGTCAACCCGGAAAGCCCGCCACCGATGATCGCCACATCACTCGTTTGCATCTTCAATCCCCCTTCGTCTGTTTACTCCTAAGACGAAGAGGGACAACGATTTGTGACAAAACTGACAGCAGTAGGATAAAAAAGGGCCCCTTGATCACCGATCAAAAGGACCTTATTTCAGGCATTTTTGTACAATCATATATCGGCCGGGTAGAGTGATGTAGCCATCCCCATTCCAGCACTAATACAAAGCATTCCAAGCCTTTTTGTACCTTTACATCATTTAATTCGATTCACGGTAACCCGTATTGGCCTTCACTTTCACCTCGGTATATCGTTTCAAATCCCGTTCCCGTGAGAAAATCGTTCCCAGATAGCCTCCGATAAACCCGAGCGGGACGGAAACAATCGCGGGGTTTGAGAGGGGGAACAACGGCTCACCAACGAAAATGGCCGTCCCTTCCGGCGACAATACGTTGGGGCTGACTACAACTAAGATAATTGCCGACAGTAAACCGGACAATACACCCGTGATCGCTCCTGTTGTATTAAAGCGCTTCCAATAGATCGTGTAGACAATGATAGGCAAGTTAGCACTGGCAGCGACACAAAAGGCAAGTGCCACCAAAAACGCGACATTTAAGTTTTGCGCAAATAAGGCGAGTACAATCGAGAAAAAGGCAACACCGATCGAAGCGAAGCGAGCGGCCAAAACTTGCTCTTTTTCAGTGACTTTCCCTTTTTTGATGATCTGGCCGTAGATATCATGGGCAAACGCAGAAGCACCCGATAAAACGAGACCGGCTACCACCGCCAAAATCGTAGCAAACGCGACGGCAGCGACAAACGACATCAGAAGATCGCCACCAAGTGCATCCGCCAACAGTGGAGCGGCCATATTACCTGCCGGATTGGCTTCAATGATCCGATCATATCCCACAAAGATGGCGGCTCCAAACCCAAGGAAAATCGTTAAAATGTAGAAGATACCCACAATCCAGGTGGCTGTTACTACGGAGCTACGTGCAGTTTTGGCGTCCTTCACCGTAAAAAAGCGCATTAAAATATGCGGCAATCCAGCTGTTCCCAACACCAGTGCCAGCATTAAAGAGATGGAGTCGAGAGGCAATTTGGATTGAATGCCCGGATTTAAATAATCCGCACCATGGGGAGTTGCCGTTTTTACTTCGGTAAACATCTGCATGATGTTAAAGTTAAATTTGAACAACACAATCAAGGAAATGAGCAACGTTCCCACCATTAACAATACCGCTTTGATGATCTGAACCCAGCTGGTTGCGGTCATGCCACCAAATAAAACATAGGTGGTCATCATCACCCCAACCAGAAGAACAGCCAACCAGTATTCGATTCCAAAGAGAAGTTGAATCAGGGCACCGGCGCCCACCAATTGTGCGATCATATAAAAGATCACAATCGTAATGGTACTAAAAGCGGCAACCCCACGCACCTTTTTAGCGTCAAAGCGGGCACTTACCATATCAGCCAAGGTATATTTTCCAAGGTTTCGCAGTGGTTCCGCCACAATAAACAATACAACCAGATAAGCGACTAGATAACCGATGCTGTAGAGGAAGCCATCAAACCCATTTAATGCGATAGCGCCTGCAATACCGAGAAAGGAGGCAGCGGACAAATAGTCACCAGCGATGGCCAAGCCATTTTGCCATCCGGTCAATCCGCCTCCCGCCGTATAAAACTCACTGGCGGTACGGGTTTTTTTGGCAGCAAAATACGTAATCACAAGGGTGCTGATTACAATGGCTAAAAATAATACGATGACGGTCATATTCATTGATTCTTCCCACTTTCGTTCAAATGCTCCGCCAAAATCTCATCCGCTGCTCCATCGAAATGAGCCGCTTTTCGTACATAGATCGTGCAAAGCGCCCATGTCATAACAAATTGTACAAAAGCCAACACCCATGCCCAGGTGATATCACCGATAAACGGTTGGTTCAAAACGGTGGAATAGGCACTTAGGACCGGAAGAGAAAAATAAATCACTAGGAAAAAAACTGTGAGTGAAATCAAAAATTTCTTTTTATCTTTCATAAGACTCTTAAATTTATTGCTTCCTGCAACAGCTTCATAATCAAGAGAATGACCGTTTTTTCCCTCTTCTTCCTTCGAAAGCGTTTGCATTTTTACTCACTCCTCACAAATGCATGCTCATAATTAGAAATACACCAAAAGATGTACTTCTTTTTCTGAATTATACCGATAATAAAGAATAAAGTAAAGGTAATTCGATTGATTAAGTTGCTATATTTTAGATAGGAGCTGCGCAACGAGAAGTGAATATGGATATACAACCGGATTAAGGAGGAATCTGATGCCGATATCGAAATATTACGCCCTCCTACGGCTCAAAGTGGGAAATGATTGTTTGATGATGCCGGCGGTATCCGCTGTATTCACGACGATCAAGGGGAAGGTCCGATCTATTTGCAGGGTGTATCCGAAAACTGCTAAAGAATCAGTTCCCCATTATAAATTAAACCGGTATCCCACACACCAGATCGTTTCAACTGATCACAAAAAAAGTAAAAGCCATTGTAGGAATCGTCAAGAGTAAACGTTAATATTATTGAAAAAGGAGTTGACAGTGAATGAAAGTAAAAGTGATACCTTATCTCGTTTTATTCATGGCAATTCTTTATATTTTTTTCATACCCGCAGAGCCTCAAGGAGTAAAAATATTTTTCAAAATCATTCCGATGCTACTAATCATTTATTTTGCTTTTGTTATTAAACAAACCGATAATAAACAGTCAATCTTGCTCCTTATCGGTTTGTTTTTTTGTATGCTTGGAGATGGATTATTAATTTGGTTTGTTGTTGGTTTAACCGCATTTTTAATTGGCCATCTATTTTATACTGCAAGCTTCCTGACTAGCCGGCATTTTTCGTGGCTGCGGGCATCAATGGCTTTACCGATTGGCTTATATAGCTATATTATAGCTGGAGAATTAGTGAAAGCGCTACAGTCGAGCGGACAAACAAGCTTAATCATTCCTATCATTGCTTATGTATGTGTAATCTCGATCATGTTTTGGACAGCGATCATGAGCGGGAAGATTGCCGCCATGTTTGGAAGCGGGTTATTTGTCATTTCAGACTCGATTCTCGCTTGGAATAAATTTGTCGCGAGTCTGCCTTTTGCCGGGGAGTTAATTATGATCACCTATTATAACGCGCAATTTTTAATCGCTTACAGTCTGAAAAAATCTGAATCAACCGATTATGAAACAAATAAAAATGAACAAATATCATCCTCAATAAGCTGAATCATCTTGGCATCCCCTTCCCTTTCATCATGCATCTTCCTTCACCGTATGGATTACACTGCGGCGTGCCGAATAATGGATCAATCGTGACTTCACAGTTTATGCACAAATACATTTTTACCAATACGCAATTAATCACATGTCCGGCCGTGGACCCCGGTGCTATAAGCACCGAAGTGGGAAGGTTTGACCTATTTTCTGAGTGTATCCGAAAACTGCTACATAATCAGTTCCCCGTTATAAATTAAACCGGTACCCCACACCCCAGATTGTTTCAATATACTGCGGCTTGGATGGGTTGAGTTCGATTTTTTCCCGCAGTTTGCTGATATAGACGGTAACCGCTGCGGTATCACCAAGGGAATCCAATCCCCAAATCCGTTCAAACAGATGATCCTTGCTAAATACCTGGTTGGGACGTGTCATCAAAAACTGTAACAGATCGTATTCCTTGGAGGTAAAAAAAACTTCTCGTTCATTGACAAACACTCTTCGGGATAACTGGTCGATACGAATGCCACGGATGCGAATTTCGTTTTGTTTTTGTTCGCGGCTTCCGATCAAGCGATCATAACGGGCGAGATGAGCCTTTACCCGGGCAGTCAGTTCGCTTAAACTAAATGGCTTGATGATATAGTCGTCTGCCCCTAACCCCAGACCTCTAATTTTATCGATGTCTTCTTTTTTGGCGGAAACCATCAAAATCGGGATCTCTTTCGATTGACGCAGCTGTTTGCAAATTTCAAAGCCGTCTACTTTGGGCAACATCAAATCGAGAATAATCAGATCGTAGGGTTCATCCATCGCCTTTTGCAAACCGATGTCACCACTCGCTGCGACCTCCACCGCAAATCCATTCGCCTCCAGATAATCCTTCTCCACTTCGGCAATCACCGTTTCGTCTTCAATGATTAAGATCCTTTTCATCACTCGTCACCACTTATTCCATTCGGTTTTGGCAATGCAAAATAGATGTGTGTTCCCACTCCCAGTTCGCTTTCCGCCCAAATGTGACCACCGTGTTCATTTACAATATGCTTGACGATTGCCAGTCCGAGACCGCTGCCACCGGTGGATGTATTTCGTGATTCTTCCGCTCGGTAAAACCGATCAAAAATATGCGGCAAAGCCTCCGGCGCAATCCCCTGTCCATTATCCTCAATCGTAACCGTTACCTTGTCTTCGGCTTCAACTAATCCAAAGCGAATCTGTTTTTCCGCTTTGTCCATATACTTGACACTGTTATCGACAATGTTTGAAATGACCCGTCCTAGCTTTTCGCGGTCGGCAATCACATCAATCCTATGGTTGGCAGCTTGAAATTCAACCTGGATTCCGTTCATTTGCGGACTATGATGAAGTTCCTCTACATATTCCTGCAAAAAGGCGACGATATCCACATGCTCAAAGTGAAAGGGCACTCGCTTTAGATCCAGTTTGGAAAACAAAAACAACTCATCGATTAAGTGGTCCATATCGACCGCTTTTTTATAGATCATATCGATATATTTATCTCGCTTTTCATCAGTGTCGGCGATTCCGTCACGAATGCCTTCGGCACACCCCTTGATCGCGGTAATCGGCGTTTTTAAGTCGTGTGAGATATTGGAGATCAGTTCTTTGCGGTTCTCTTCATATTGGAGCTGAGTCTGGATCGATTCTTTTAAACGGGAGCGCATCTCCTCAAAGGTGGCTCCCAATTGCCCAATCTCATCTTTTCTGTTTAGGCGTACCTCATGGTCGAGGTTGCCCTCTTTGATATGCTCCGCCGCATGTTTCAGCGTAAAGAGAGGTTTAATGATACTGCGGGAAAGCAAAAAGGTTAACACACCATTGGTTAAGCCGATCACCAGTAACAAGGAGAGAATCAACAGCGGTAAAAACTTACGCACAAACTCAATCAACTGGCTTGAATCGCTAACGAGAATCATCGTGCCTGTCCGGCCATCCGCAAATGTAAATGAATGCTTTTCCACCACAAACAGACGACCATCGGATTTTACCATATGATTGCCTTTCTGATGAGCCCCTGGCCTCTGTAATTGAGCGAGAATATTGCTCTCCTCTAGAAAGGGGGACTGATATAGGATCTGATTGTCTGTTTGAATCACCAATCCCGACCGCACCTGCCGAAATTGACCATCCACTTCTTTTAAAAACGCTGCATCGACTAATCGATCCGGTTCATAGCGGGAGATAAATTTGATTCCAGCAAACAGATCATTCCGTTGATCAAAGAACTGTTTGACGTTTTGAACCGACTCCCTGCCATCACCTACACCGTAGTATTCGTTAACATCGACAATCTCCTGCGAAAAAACAGCTAACAGCACAGTCACCACCAGACAAAACAAAACCAACGGGATTAAAATCATCGCGATAAACGAAAACAACAATTTCATCCGGATCGACATCGGTGGATCTCCTAACTTCCCTAAAATTGTTTCTGCTCAAACCGGTACCATCCGAGCGTGTATAGCAGCATACTGCTGGAAAGTAAAAACAAAAATCCATTGATTAGTGTACCCCAAGCAGCGGTGCTCCCTATCCAGAGCGTATACCAATCCGTATAGGCAAAAACGGACCAATGATCAGCTTGTGGAAATAAAAACGGGAGCAACTTCGCAATCGCATAGATGAAAATAGTCAAAACTAGTGTCGTGGTACTGCTTTTTACCCATTGGGCAATTGCGACAGCCACCAACGCCACCGCCATCATCGAGACACCTGTAGCTAGATAAGCTTTCACACTGTCAATCAATCCGGAAAACCATTCGCCACCACCTAGGAAAAGTCCTGTAAAAGTGGACATCAACCATAGAGTTGTCAGATATACCACGATCGCAACAGCAATCGCCAATATTTTGGATGCAAATATTTTAGAGCGGGCAATGGGACGAACCAGTACGATTTTAAGAGTGCCTGCCTCCTCTTCACCGGAAAAGGAATCGGCTGCGGCCATAAAAATAAACAGCGGCAAAAAGACAGAAGTAAACAAACCCAGCATCAACAGTGGAAAATCAGAACCAAGACCGATGGAGAAACTAGTACTGCTCTGAAAAGCGGTCAATACAATTGCCGTCACAATAGGAATAAAGGCAGTCAGTACCAAAAACAGTTTTGTTCTTCGCTGTAGCCACAGCTTTTGCACCTCATTCAACAGATTGGCGTAAATACGATGCATCGGGATTCCCCTCCTTGATCCCTTGAATCTCGTTTAGATAAATCTGTTCTAGCGTTTGGTGATCATTTAACAGTTCTTTAAGATTCCCCTGGCGAAACAGCTTGCCCTTGTAGATGAAACCGACGCGATTGCATATTTGCTCCATCTCATGAATCATGTGACTCGAGATTAAAAAGGTAATTTCTTGCTCCCTGGCCAGACGCTGAATCAGCCTTCGCACCTCCACCATACCCTCAATATCCAGACCGTTGGTGGGTTCATCCCAGATCAACAACCGCGGATGGGATAAAAGAGAAGCTGCCAGTGCCAGCCGTTGTTTCATTCCTAAAGAATACTGGCTCACTTTTTCGTATTGATAAGAAGTAAGCCCTACCTGCTCCAACACTTCATCGATCCGCCCCTTCGGCAGATCCGGATAAAAACGACTAACCAATCGTAAATTTTCCGCACCGCTCATATAATCATAGGCAATCGCTGTCTCAATCACCGCACTAACCCGCTCCATCGCCGTCTCAAACTGATCACGGATTCGGTGTCCAAATAGCTGAACCGTTCCTTTATCAGCGATACATAAACCCGTAATCACTTTTAAAACCGTCGTTTTTCCCGCTCCATTGGGACCGAAAAGCCCATATACATCCCCTTTATAAACATCGAAACAGACATCCTCAACCCCGCGCCCGTTACGATATTGTTTGGTTAATGCTTGTACGTGTAATACTTTTTCCATCGGTGATCACTCCTTTCTTTGGATTGGTTCAACCGGACAGCACTCATCTCTGTCCGGTTGAGACCTCTCCGTTACAGAACAGTTAAGATACAAGTCTTGCCAGCTTGATGACAAAGTGAGCCCGGGTCCCGATCTCCGTCTTCACGCCTCTTTCCCTTTCAACGATGAAAGGATGACCACTCCGTCTTCTCCACCCCCCACCAGCGACCAAAAGAAAAACATGTGTGGCCGCTAGACGGTTGGGGTCTTTGGAGACTCCGCTGAGTAGTCGATCAATGGGAACGGTGTTTCCATTCGTCGCGCTTTACTGTTTCCACTTTCTTTCCCTTTAAATTGACCGAGTCAGCGGTGGTTTGGTTAAAATCAGAGAAGACAGCGTCGATTTTGATTGTCACGTGATGATCTCTTCCGGCGTCATCTTTACCGCTAATATTGAGTGTCACGGTTTGCCGTTCAAGAGTATCCTTCGGGTTAATCGTCGCATCCAGGTTGATACCCTCTACCTTGATATTTTTCGTCAATGGTGGAAGTTGCGGTTTGACATCAGCAGGAACAAACGGATTTTTATCCTGCTGCTTCCCTGATCCGTGATGGTTGGCGGCATTCTTGATTACCATTGCCCCCACTGCATCAGCAACGGCAGGCACCTGGCTTCCGCTCAGCTGCATCGATACTTGTCGACTACCGTTCGCTCGCTCCTCCAATGCCATCTGTTGGCGCAGATTGCCAACCAAGGCATCCACTACATTTTCCATCTCAGGGGCGATTTCCGCGTTTTCACGCTGATGCTCCCTTTTGCCCCCTTCAGTTTGAATCACCTGATAACCATCGCGATCCTCTCGTTTGATAATTGTTTTCTCATCTTGATGAAAGACATTGAAAGAATGGGTTTTTGTTCCGTTGTCGAGGGTTACAGCAGAGCTTGCCGTTTGCTCTGTTTGATTCTTTTTAACGGTCGCATCCACCGCAAAGATTTTCTTCTCTTGATCCGAAACAGCGACGGTAAACTCACCAGTCACGCTGTTGACCGCTTTGGTGTTTTTTAGTGCAGATTTGTACGCATCATAGCCGGAAGTGTTCGCTGCATTGGCAAAACCGCTACCAATCAACAGCACGGCACCGATCCCCGCACAAACCCCCATCGTGATCCACTTTTTCCTCATCATCTTCTCCCCCATCGATTTAAAATGAAGCCCACCCTTGGCAGATTCCTTCTCCCTATTTACATGGGGTGGTGCTTTCGATTTTCATCATAGCCACTGTCTCTCTATCGACTCTAAAGGAAATCTTAAAAAAGAATAAAACGAAGGATTCATAAAAAAACAGAGCAGCGGCCGTCGATATTGGCCCTACTCTGTGTTTGCGTCGATCTCTTCGGACGTTATGAATAACCCAATCACAAGGGTAATTGCAAAGACGGGATTGAAAGAGAGGTCGTAGTGAGCGCGCAGGATGGATGGTTTCCGTTGTGCTGATTTAAAAACAGCAGAACAGAACCGTCAATGTCGGCCCCATCCTGCTTTTTACCCTCTCCTGAAATAGTCCTTGGATCCGATCCGCATTCTTGCTTAAGCCGTTGTCGTTTTGATGGAGCGTTTTCGTTTCCCACAGGGTTTAAAAACGGACAACAGAAACATCGCTATCAAAAAGATGATTTGCAGGATAATTCCCACTAGTAGCTGTTGTTGATTAACGATAAAAGCCGGGTTGGATGCATGAAAGTCGGTGGCCGTCGTCATGGTAATCCCCTGCAAGGTCCAAACAACCATACCAACAACGCCTAAACCAATCGAAAATAGCGTCAACACTTCTTTGGCGATAATCCAATAAAATCGAAACAATCCCCAACGGGTTAAAACGGAGAGTAAGATTCCGGTTACAACCGTACCGATGGTAGAAGCGCGCACACTTGTCTTGGCCAGAATATGCATGCTGGTATAGCACGCTTGTAACACTTCAGGATCACGAGTATTGGCAGCTGTCAAAGTTAAAATGAGAAAAGCGACTGTCACTCCAAACAGAATGGCAGCAAATAAAAGATGAAGCGATAATAGCCACTTTCGTTGCTTTACCGTTAATTTCCCCATTTGATTTTCACTCCCTTCATCCGATCGGCCTATCAGCTTCACTCTTCCCTCGCACCACCGCTACAGACAGTATGGTATCCTCACTTTCTCAAATAACTCCAAAACAATAATTAAAAAAGGATAAAACAAAGGCCAAACAAAATAAAACCTTGTTAGTCATGCAAATACCGTCGCCTGCACAACAAAAAGGTTTTTCAAAGGTGAAGCAAATATTTTTTTCATGTATCCACCTTTTGTGGACAAAAAATCAATTTACCATTCGAATAAAGAAGATAAAGGCACTCTTTTTGGAGGGATTCGGTGTTATTACGTGATCCGCAAAATCGTTGGAAGAAGTATACGGATTCTCGTCACAGCTTTATTTTCACCTATCAGCAGGATGTGGAAAGGTTTGCTGAAGCCCAAACGGGTCTATGGATTGTTTGCTCCATCCACGGTCCTTACCACACCCATTATTGGAGGGCGTCTCGCATTCGGCCCGAATATGAAAGCCAAGTGGAAAAAGAAGCGCAGTTGATCCGTTATAACCCACCCACCCCATTGCGAAAACAATCGATACAATCAATGGATCTATTTTAAGATTTTATTCATCTGTGGCGGATTCTTCACCCACGCCTCCGCTTCATCCCAGCTTTCGATGCGCGGCAGGTTGTGGGGATAATCCCGATTGTAGACGGCATCGACAATCACGGTGGGCACCCTGGCTGCCACCAACTTATCTAGATGATGGGGCGCATCTTCAAAAAAGAGTTCAACGCCTAAATCCCGAGCCACTGCCGCTTTGTCTTGGCACCCCATCTTCAGATTGTTTCCATCGAAGGGGAAGCCGTGCTCCGTCAGCCACTTTTCCGTTACCTGCACCACTTTTTTCATCCCGGGACGCGCCGTGATAAAGTAGATGCGGTGACCTTCCTGCGCGAGGCGGCTGAGTGTTTGCGATGCATGGGGCAAGGGAACTCCCAGGGAATAGATGCGCGCTTCCAGCTTGCGCCACAGGCGGGTGCTCTCCCGTTTGCTCAATCCGTAAGCTTTATCCAGATAAAAGTCCGTTACCTCTTCTTCTTTGACTGAGCGGTTTAATTCTTCATTGAAGATATGTACGGCGGCTTGATGCGTATTTTTAATCGTTCCATCAATATCCACTCCGATGATCATGGACAAACCCCTTTCATCCCTTGCAAAATTCTAACCACAGAATCGACCCTCTTTATTATCTCACGCTGAAGAAGCATTATCAAAACAAGCACATAAAAAGAAAAGCCCGCCATCTGGCGGACTTACTTGTTTTATCATTTAAAGATCAAAAAATGCGAGCCCCATTATGCCGTGTCACCTGAGTTTTGAACCTGCTCTCGGCAGGTGGGTGCCCTGCAACCATGGTTACGAGTCCCGTCTAGGGCATTCGCGCGCATGGTTGACTTCAGGCTCCCGTTGGTAAGGTGTTGGCTCAAAACTGTCGGCCAACCACGGACATCGCAGGGCTCTTTGTATTCCTATGTTAACACAGCCAATTTCCTTTAGCAACCGGAAAACGTGTCTTCAGGATTCCGTCTAGTGGCATCCTCACTCTTCAACACAGTCGAGTTTAAGGATAGTGTGAACGGATTTTACTCCTCGGTTGAGCTTTGCTTACGTCGCATAATATGCAATTCCTGCAACTGACGATCATCCACCGGGGCAGGGGCTTGTGTCATCAAACAGCTGGCGCTGGCGGTCTTGGGGAAAGCAATTGTTTCCCGCAGATTGGACCGGCCCGCCAACAACATCACAATCCGGTCAAAACCAAAGGCGATTCCGCCATGAGGGGGAGCCCCATATTCAAATGCCTCCATCAAGAACCCAAATTGTTCTCTCGCCTCATCCATGGTAAAGCCGAGTGCTTCAAACATCGCTTCCTGCACTTCGCGGCGATGGATGCGCTGACTCCCGCCTCCGATTTCAAAGCCGTTTAGCACCATATCGTACGCCTTGGCCCGCACTTTGCCGGGATCGGTTTTTAACAACGGAATATCCTCTTCCCGTGGGTTGGTGAAGGGATGATGTTCCGCATACCAGCGTCCCTCCTCCTCATCGTAGGAGAGGAGCGGAAAGTCCGTCACCCAGGTAAACCGGAATTCTCCTTCTGGAATCAGGTCCAATGCTTTGGCCAAGCGTACCCGTAATTCCCCCAGCACCTCTGCCGTCACCTTGCGCGTGTCGGCCATAAAGAATAAGAGGTCGCCAGATTCCGCTTGTGCCGCTTCCATCACATCCGCCAACTCCTGCTCCGACAGGAACTTAGCTACCGGCCCTTTGGGCCCTTCCGCTTTTAACGCCACCCACGCCAAGCCTTTGGCACCCAATTCCTGAGCGACTGCCCCCCACTGATCGATCTCCTTACGGCTCCATCCGCCTTGCCCTTTTACATTGATCGCCTTCACCGCGCCACCGGCGGCGATGGTGGATGCAAACACTTTAAAGGAAGTCTCCTTCAAAATGGGGGAGAGATCAACCAACTCCATTCCAAATCGCAAATCCGGGCGGTCGGAACCAAACCGCTCCATCGCTTCCTGATAGGTGAGGCGGGGAAACGGCCGCGGCACTTCTACTGCGATCGTTTCACGGAAAATGGAGGCGACCAGCTCTTCCATCATGGATTGGAACACATCCGGATCTAGAAAAGAAGCTTCAATATCGATCTGGGTAAATTCCGGTTGCCGGTCTGCCCGTAAATCCTCATCCCGAAAACAACGTACAATCTGAAAGTAGCGTTCCATCCCCGAGATCATCAACAATTGCTTAAAAATTTGCGGCGACTGCGGCAAAGCATAAAACTGGCCTTCATGCACACGGCTGGGTACCAAGTAGTCCCGAGCCCCTTCCGGTGTGCTTTTGGTCAGCATCGGCGTTTCTACTTCGATAAAGCCCTTTTCCGATAAAAAGCGGCGAGTCGCTTGCATCGCTTGATGACGCAACAGTAGCGTTTGTTGCATCATTGGCCGTCTTAGATCGAGGTAACGGTATTTGAGCCGGATGGACTCATCTACCTCCACCTCATCCTCCACCGCAAACGGCGGTGTTTTGGAGGCGTTGAGAATCGTGATTTCTTCTGCCTGCACCTCGATTCTCCCCGTCTTCATTTTGGGGTTGATGGTCTCCTCTGAGCGGGCAATCACTTCCCCCCGCACCGCCAGCACATATTGACCACGCACTTGATCCGCCACATGGGCCGCTTCCTCCGAAACCGCTTGATTGCACACCACTTGTACCGTTCCAGAGCGATCACGCAGATCGATAAAGATTAAATCCCCGAAGTTACGTCGCTTCTGTACCCATCCATTTAAAATCACTCCCTGCCCCACTTCAGCAGTGGTAAGCTCGCCACAAGGATGGGTCCGATAAATCGATTCCAACAGCGTTTCCTCCCTTATCCATGCATCCGTTTATCCCGTACATATTCCACCAGCTTATCCAGTTGGATCGTCTCCTGGACACCGGTGGCCAATTCCTTGACGACAACTTGGTTATTCTGAAGCTCCTCATCTCCCAGAATCGCCACCAAACGGGCATTCATCCGATCCGCCGCTTTTAGCTGTCCCTTCATTTTGCGCCCCAACGCATCCCGTTCCACCGAGCAACCGGCTTGACGTAGGGCTTGTAATAACGATAACGACCGCTGCTGTGCCTCCTCACCGATGGTGGCCAAAAAGCAGTCCACTTCTATCGAGAGCGGCAGCTCCACTTCTTGGAGCTCCAAAGCGAGCAGCACCCGCTCTAACCCGATCCCAAACCCGATGCCCGGCATATCGGGTCCGCCCACGTCCTGCACGAGACCGTTATAGCGACCGCCGCCACCGAGAGAGCCGGAAACCCCCTCGACGATATATTCAAAAGCGGTTTGGGTGTAATAATCCAAGCCGCGTACCAGCCGTGTATTAAGAACAAACGGCACCTGAAGTTCATCCAATCCTTTTTTAACCGCAGCAAAATGGGACTCACAATCATCACAAAGATGATCCACCATCCGTGGCGCTTCCGCAGTGATCGCTTGGCAGGTCTCATTTTTACAATCCAGGATGCGCATCGGATTCCGTTCCATGCGAGACTGACAATCTTTACACAATTCCTCCCGGCGAGGCGTAAGGTAGGCAACCAGCTTTTCCCGAAACAGCGGGCGACAACGGTGGCAACCGACACTATTCAACTCTACCTGCACCCCATCCAATCCGAGGGAACGGTAAAATTGAAACCCAAGATCGATTACTTCCGCATCCGTCAACGGGTCCTCCGTTCCAAACACTTCGACGCCAAATTGGTGGAACTGTCGTTGTCTGCCCGCTTGTGGCCGTTCATAGCGGTACATTGGCCCGATGTAGTACCATTTGGTGGGTTGGGGATCGCCATATACTTTTTTCTCCACAAAGGAGCGAACCACCCCAGCCGTTCCCTCCGGCCGCAGTGTCAAACTGCGCCCACCTCGGTCTTCAAACGTATACATCTCCTTCTCCACAATGTCCGTCGTCTCGCCCACACCCCGGCGGAACAGCTCTGTCTGTTCAAACAGCGGCGTCCGCACCTCAGAGAAATGATAGCGCCGACACCATTCTCGGGCTTTTTCCTCGATATACTGCCATTTCTCCACTTCGCCGGGCATCAGGTCAACCGTGCCGCGCGGTACGCGAAAATTCATCCCTTTCGCCTCCTTTTTCCTTGTTTTTCTGTATTAAAAAATCCCCCGCCACTGACCTTGTTGTCAGGGACGAGAGATTAGCTCCCGCGGTACCACCCTTGGTTGAAGACGCATCCTACGCCTCCCACTTTCAGGCCGGGTATCGTCCGGCAAACGTTCGGGTCTACTGCCCCCATAGAAGGGGTTCGCTCCGAAACCTCCGGGTGTCTTTCGCCGTGGTGTGGCATAGTGGCGCTTGCAGCCTGATGGCGCCTCCTCTCTGGTTGCCCATGGCACGGTTACTCTCCCATCATCAGCGTTGATCTGTCGATTGAAGTAAAATGCTGTTGATACAGAAGTCTACGGGAAGGGAGGGAAAAAGTCAAGACATTGGGGGAAAAAGTTTGATCGTACCCCCAAAAACAAGGCTGCCTAAATCTGTATTTATTGTTGCGTAACAGTTATTGATATTCATAAACTGTTATAGTATAATTACTTCAACCTGGAACGGGAGGAAAGCCCGATGCAAACCAAGCCGGTCCAAGAGGAAATATGTCCCGTCTGCGGCAAGAAGATTGAGAAAAATCGCGAATCCGTTCTCAAGGAATGCTGCTCCGACCAATGGATTAAACAGCAAATCGATAACTGCTATTTTTAATCCCCTTCCGCCCCTTGGGGCTTTTTTTATTTTTCAACCAGCGTATACAGCTCCTCAAACAACAGTTGCTCCAATGTGAAGGAAAGCCAATTTGCGGAACTCTCCACTTCTTTTACACAACGTTGATAGCGCAAAAAAGACCACCAGCGACGGGCGGGAAAATGATCCTTTACCTCGCCCAACCACTCCTGACACGCTTGTAGCACCGGCTCCGCCTCACGTTGATGCTCTGTTAGAATCTTACAGGCTTTATCATAACCATTGAGCAACCGCTGCCATTCTTTTTCCTCCGCGTGATTTCCAACCAGACGGGTGATATATTCCTCATGTTCCTGAATCAATTTTCCAACCTGTTGTGTCGGATCTTTCTCTGCCAACGCATCAAATCCATTGATCAGCGAAGCAAGCGTTTTCCGCTGTGCAGGGGTTAGACGATCAGCTGACTTTTCCAATCCTTTTAACGCATTACCAACCTCCTTCCACTCCCCGACCAAGGATGTCTCCTCCAAATCATTGTATTCAAGCAAAAAATGCTCCCACCACTCTAATTTCATCGCCTCTCGCAAAAGCTCACGCCGGATTTTCTGTGGAATCGCTTTTCCCGACTCTTGGTCTACACGGGCCTGAGGTTGATCACCTCCCCCCCTACGGTCAATGCCTACGTGATCGGTGTTGGGAACGATTGTTATATAATACGATCCATCCTGATAAGCAAGACTAAATGGAAGAAGCAACATATAATCCTTTCCGCTCTCCTTCTGCAGCCGTTTTACCAACCAATCCGGTCCAAAATCCTCTAACGGTGCTCCCATATGCCCTCACCCTTTCCATTTTCGTTCTCCCTTTCTATTGTTGGACAATGACGACTTTTTGTCCAATCCATTTGTCACAATCAAACTTAATAATCAGCCAACAACATTTATCCAATTTTTTCACTTCTTTTAAAGTGCTTTTACAAATAATAACTATACTAGTGCACGACTTATCCACTAAGGAGTGTGACTCATGCCCAAGATCAAAACATTGTTGGCTGGGATAGCGGGTGTCCTTTTATTCAGCGGAATTTTGCTGCCCCATGGAGCAGGAGCGGAAACAACCGCTACTAAATCCCAATTTTTAAACATCGCCCACCGGGGAGCATCTGGTTATGCGCCGGAAAACACCATCGCCGCTTTTGACAAGGCCGTAACGATGAAAGCCGATTATTTTGAAGTGGATGTGCAACGCAGTAAAGACGGTCATCTTGTCATTCTTCACGACAATACGGTTGATCGAACTACTGATGGAACCGGGTATATCGGCGACCTTACATTGGAGGAAATCAAACAACTGGATGCAGGCAGTTGGTTTGGAGAAGAATTTGCTGGGGAGCCGATTCCCACCTTAAACGAAGTGCTGGATCGCTATCGCAGCAAAAACATCGGCATTTTGATCGAGTTAAAAAGCCCTGAACTGTATCCCGGCATTGAGGCGGAAGTCGCCCTCCTTCTGGCACAAAAAAAACTGGATAAACGGACGGACAAGATTATCGTTCAATCGTTCAACCATGATGTGATGAAAAACTACCATCGGTTGCAACCCACCATCCCCGTCGGTGTTTTGGTCAGCTACACCCCTGAAGGCGTCTCTGATGAGCAACTGCGGCAGTTTTCAACCTATGCCGACTATGTCAATCCCAATCAACGCTTGGTGAATCACGATCTGGTGCAACGCGTCCATGCGAACGGCATGAAAATCACTCCCTACACCATCCGCGCCGAAAGCGAAGCCCGGCAAATGATGGCCGCCGGCGTTGACGGCGTCATTACGGATTTCCCCGAATTAGGCCGATTGCGCTGAAGAAAACACTAATCCTGATCCTGGTGAATACCAGGATTTTCTTTTTTGTTTTCCTATGATAAAAATAGTCGTTTGTTGATCAGCCTCCAACAGAGGAGATAGGAACTTCTTGAATCGATCGAAAAAAAGGGGATTTTTACCCGACGCCTCGAAAGAATGGGCTGGAACATGATTGAACACCAATCATTGTCACTATAAAATCCATCCATTAAAAAACGTCGGCATAAATACCGACGTTTTTCATGTATCTGAGCATTTTTTACCGAAGAATCGATCAAGAAGAAGCGGTCTCTTCCTTTTTCTCTGACTCCGCGTTGGCATCTCCAAAGAAGACCTTTAAGAGAACCGGTGCAATCAGAGTGGTCAAGATGATAACCAAGACCATCGCGGTAAAATACTCTTGACTCAAAAGCTCTGCGGTGAGACCCGTGCTCGCGATAATCAGCGCCACTTCCCCCCGGGATACCATCCCAGAACCGATTCCAAGGGCACTTTTTTTATCAAATCCGGTTAAGCGCGCTCCGACAGTGCCGCCCACCAATTTGGTGATTACAGCGATTACCGTCATCACAACGATCAACCAGATTTGATCGGCAAGTCCAGCAAAGGAGACATTTAAACCGATGCTGACGAAAAAGACAGGCACAAAGATGGCATATGCAATCGGTTCCACCTTATGCTCCACTTCTTCTTTGTATTTAGTGGTAGACAGTGCTACACCGGCAGCAAACGCTCCAATAATGCCGGCAACTCCCATTTCTTCAGCCAGGTAAGAGAAAAAGAAACAAACGATCAGTGCTGCACTGATGAGGGATTCGCTCACTTTCAGAGGAGACAGCTTCTTCATCACCCAAGGAACCACTTTCCATCCCAAGAGAGCGATCGCTGCAAAGAAGAGGAATTTCTTGCCGATCACCAAAGCGATCGCATCCTCCCCACCGGCAAAACTCATCATAAACGCCAGCATAATCACAACCAACACATCATCTACTACCGCAGCACCCAGGATGGTAGTACTTTCGCGGGAACCTAAACGCCCGAGATCTTTTAAGGTTTGCACCGTGATGCTGACTGAAGTGGCAGACAACAACAGACCGATAAACAGGGATTGTTGAGAATCCAAGCCAAATGCCAAACCAGCGAAGTACCCACCCAACAATGGCAGAATAATTCCGCCTACCCCCACAGCAACAGAGGAATTGCGAGTCCGGTTCAGCTCTTTGATATCCGTTTCCAAACCGGCGATAAACATCAGCAGAAGCACACCGATCTCGGCCATCGTCTCAATCAGATTATCATTATCAACCCAACCCAGCACTGCAGGGCCGATGATAATTCCAACGAGCAACTTGCCCAGCACCGACGGTTGGCCTAATCTTACACTGAGATCACCGGCCAGTTTTGTGCTGAGAATGATGATTAAAATTGTGGCTATAAATAGCATCACAACACCACCAGTCATAAGAATTTTGTCATACTTTTAACCTTAAGAACGGACCTTTGGCTTAGGTTCAGCTCCGTTCATGATACCATTAAATGTTTCTGCCATAAGTGAGGATTTTGTTAAAGAAAGCTCTTCCATCAGTTTCCTCAACCTTCCACATCCTATACATATCCCAATTTATAGGCTGTCCTCGATATGGAAGCATAAAAAGAGGAGACCCAAAAATCAGTCACCCTTTATCTGTTACCCTTTCAAGCAAAAGAAAAAACCGATTTTCATAAGAATTCCCGTCAATCGCTTTCACTTGCGCAATAAAAAACAACCCGTCCATTACAGACGAGTTGTTTGCCGTCTTTGCATTTGTCGTTTATATCCCCTTGGTTGATTCCCAATAAGCTTGATCTAACGTCTTCAGCTTTTTTTCCGTCTGCGTCCGGTAAGTATCGATATAAGCTTGAGGTTCCTTGGGATTGGGCCAGCGATTGATTTTTCCGCTAGTGGGGGAAATGATCTTACTGACCGCTCCACATCCTAAACCGATAATGGTTTGTCGCTCTTCCATGATGATGATGTTGTAGAGACTCTCCTCACCGGGAAGTGCATAGCCGACGTTTTCCTGGTTGCCGAGAATATTTTTTTGCCGGTATAGGTAGTAGGGAACATAGCCGTGTTTGCCCGTCCAATCCCGTGCCTCCGCCACCATGCGCGCAATCACTTCTCCGGGAGCCACTGGATATTTTTCCGGGTTTCGCGTCATATGCGACCCTCGTTTAAAAGAAAGGGTGTGAACCGTTAGCGATTCCGGCATCAGCTCTTCCATCATTGTCAGCGACTGCCGAAACGTATCCAATCCTTCCCCAGGCAAACCGATGATCAAATCCATATTGATATTGTTTAAGCCCATTTCCCGGGCAAGCGCGTACTTTTCCAGTGTTTCTTTCACCGTGTGGTGGCGACCGATCAGTTTAAGCGTATCCTCCTTGAAGCTTTGAGGATTGATACTGATCCGATCCACCTGCCATCGCTTCAACAAATCCAACTTTTCTCGCTCCAGCGTATCGGGACGACCTGCCTCCACCGTCAACTCCCGTACACGATCAAAATTGGGAATACACGCTTTCATCCGTTCAAACAAAGCTTCCAACTGTTCCGCCGTAATCGAGGTGGGCGTCCCTCCGCCAAAATAGATGGTCGTAACCGGAAGGCCGCGATTTTTTAGCCACTCTCCCGTCGCTTCAATCTCCCAGTGAAGCCCTTCCAGAAAATCTTCTACTG
Source organism: Desmospora activa DSM 45169 (assembly GCF_003046315.1). Lineage (NCBI taxonomy): Bacteria > Bacillati > Bacillota > Bacilli > Caryophanales > Thermoactinomycetaceae > Desmospora > Desmospora activa. The sequence continues at coordinate 2,328,986 of NZ_PZZP01000001.1, forward strand.
ATCCGTTCCGCCCTTGGATGGCATAAGCGGGAAACGTACAGTAAGCGCATTTGGTCGGACAAAAGGGAATACCGACATATAAACTAACTTCCCGGTCTAATCGATACAGATCGGGTAACACCGTTGTCTGCCGCTCCACAATCTCATCCAATAGATCTAGCTTATTCGGTGCCAAACGGTAATCCCGCTCCAGAATCGCCCTCGCCTCAGCTGTGGACATCCCTTCCAGTAACAGATTGTGCAACAACTTGGTCGGGCGCACACCGGTTAGAATTCCCCAGGGTTGCCGCATTCCACACGCTTCTTCCAATACTTGCAGAAAGGCGTGATTCACCACTTGTTTTACCCGTTTGCGCCGGGTCCGTTCATCCTGTGCCGACACATGCTCCCGACGATGGGAGCCATGCCAAGCTTGATCGTGGGCAGGATCGCTCAAGGTGACAGCCACTTTTACCTCATCGCCTTCATCCACGGTAAAATGGACGATGGCATCCGTCCCCTCTTGGTTTTCCACCACTTTTACTCCAGGAAAAAACAACCCGGCGATCAGTTCCAGATCACGATAAAAAGCCGTAGCAATGCCGGATACATGTAATCGCTTCATCCGTCTCACCTGACACCCATCCGGTGCAAGGTGTCTTCCCCCTTTGATAACCCGAATTCACCTTTCCCCAGTCTATCCCACCGGCAGCGGGAAATCAACGCGGGAGCGGTAAAGGATAAATTCTTCCCCTAGTAGAGACGCAGTTTCTTTCAACAGGATCTGTCAAATGAAAAGGATCTTTTCCTGTCTTGTAGAAGAGATATTTTCAACCCTCATCCAAAAGGAGGAAAAAGTATGAGTCAACCTGACGCATATGATCCCTTCGCCGTAATCTATCATCAACATTGGGGCTATTTTCCCGATCGATTCTGGCCCATCCTGGAAGAGCGTATTCTAAGTCATCTTCCAGCAGACGCCTCCATCCTCGATTTGTGTTGTGGCACTGGTGGATTGGCTAAAAAGCTGACAGAAGCCGGGTGGGATGTAACCGGGGTGGACGGATCCGTTTCAATGCTGGAAATCGCCCGCCGGGAAGCACCACATGCCCACTTCCTCCACTCCGATGCACGGGAGTTTCACTTGGAAACGAAATTTCATGCCGCTCTCTCCACTTTTGACAGCTTAAACCACATCCTAGAGTGGGAGGGATTAAAACAAACATTTACGAATGTTTACCACACTCTATTGCCCGGAGGAGTCTTCTTTTTTGATCTCAATATGCAGGAAGGATACCACCGTCGCTGGCAGGGTCAATTTCATATTGTGCATACGAACCACGCAGTGATGGTTACATCCCGCTACGACGAGCAACGCCTGGCTGAGATGGATTTTACACTGTTTACCTTGGAACAAGATGACTGGCATCGCACTAATTTCACCTTGACACAGCGTTGTTATGAGGAAGAGGAAGTAACCCGCGAATTGCAGGAAGCCGGCTTCTCCGATGTAAAGGTACATGATGCCGCCCTTTTTGGTTGGGATCAAACTGGTCGTTCCTTTTTCTATGCTCGCAAATCATCGGAAGGAGTAAGTGGATAATAATGCATTTGATCTATTTATTATTCATCGCTATGATGGAAAAGATGGTCGGATGAAAAAGCGTGGAGACTGGTACAAAAAAGACAGCCCTTTGACCACTCCACATGGCTAAAGCAGTGGGATTCTTGGGTAGGTAAAGTTTACCTGCCGGCAAAACACACATATAAGGAAATCCTCTACTCCTTTTCATCCCATATTTGAGGTGACAATCGTTTTGAAAACATCAACCTTATCCCTTCAGGATTATGTCAAATTTATTATCCCTTCTTTGCTCGGTATCTTTCTGTTTATGATTCCAATCTCTGTTGATGGGGAAGCCACCATTCCTGTCGCCCTGTTGGCTGGATGGGTGCAAGAGCAGTTTGAGCAGTGGCTGCCGGCTGTGGCGACGATGATTTTATTTTTAACCGCAATCGGATCGCTTGTAACCAAATGGCTCCAGCCCGGTTTTATTCGACGTTCTCCCTTTTTAACCGCTTTGCTCCATGTATCACCGTTGTGGTTAATCGCCCGTCTGCTCGCTTGTGCTTTTGCCGTCATGGTCTTTTTTCAGGCAGGTCCCGCCTTTATCACCTCAGAGGATACTGGAGGCCTAATTCTATTTGATCTGGTAGCGGTTTTGTTGTCCGTCTTTCTGTTTGCGGGATTGCTGCTGCCACTGCTGCTTGACTTTGGGCTGTTGGAGTTGTGTGGTGCGCTGTTGACCAAAATCATGCGTCCCATCTTTACTTTGCCCGGTCGTTCTTCGATCGATTGTGTCGCTTCCTGGATGGGAGACGGGACGATCGGGGTGTTGCTCACCAACAAACAGTATACAGAAGGATATTACACCAAGCGGGAAGCTGCCGTCATCGGTACCACTTTTTCTGTCGTTTCGATCACTTTTACCATTGTGGTTTTGGATCAACTGAATTTAACTCATCTGTTCCTGCCCTACTACCTGACAATCGTGCTGGCCGGTCTTGTCGCCGCGGTGGTGATGCCGCGCATCCCTCCGCTCTCCCGTAAAAAGGACGACTATGCACCCAGTGCGGATCCTCGACCGGATCAATCGATTCCCGCCCATCGAAACCCGTTTTCATGGGGAGTGGAGCTAGCCGCCCGTCGCGCAAGTACAAAGCAGTTTTCATCCGTTATCGTAAACGGTTTAAAAAATGTGCTCGATATGTGGGTAGGTGTTATCCCGATCGTGATGTGCATCGGCACTATCGCCCTCATCATCGCCGAATACACCCCGCTTTTTCAATGGCTGGGGGCTCCGTTTGTCCCGATCTTGACGCTGTTGCAGGTGCCGGAAGCGGCCCAAGCGGCGCAAACGATGGTGATCGGCTTTGCCGATATGCTCCTACCCGCCATCATCGGCAGCGGCATTGAAAGCGAGTTTACTCGCTTTGTGATTGCCTGTGTCTCAGTGACGCAGTTGATCTATCTATCGGAAGTCGGAGGGTTGCTGCTCGGCTCCAAGGTTCCCGTCAATTTTATCGACTTGGTGTTAATCTTCCTCCTGCGTACCCTGATCACATTGCCGGTTATCGTATTAATGGCTCATCTCATCTTTTGACAATGAAAAAGCCCTGGAATCTGATCCAGGGCTTTTTATCGTTTATTGGCATTTAACGGCTAACCTTAGAAGCGTGAAACGGACATTCTCCCTCTTTCTGGGGGGTATTATCGTCCGGGAAGAAGTACATCTTCCACGGTATAAGCTCGCTGCTGGTGATCGGGCCGAGGTCAGGATGCGGGCCGATTGCATCAAAGGCTTCAAGTCGTTTGCGGATCGTTTTACGAGCGTTTACACCGCCTTTCTCTCCCGGCTTCAAGCCATCAAAGATGGTGATAGACTGAAACATCAAAACCAGTCCATCCCCTAAGTTGCGGCTCTTTTTTAATTGATAGGAAGGTGCACAGCCAAACACAAACATTTGCTCACCGTGAAAGCAAAAATTCCACTCCGGTTCTTGCGGTGATAGTGGCTTATCCGAGGGCCACGGTTCCTCATCTTGTTCGTGGAGAAAATGTAAGCTGTCCCAAAACATTTGCCGGTATTCGTCATGGTTCAATTGCTGTTCTGGTGGTGCGATCAAGATGGCCAGCGTTAGCAATCCGTTCGCCTGACGCGTTCGCTCAACAAAGGTAGCCAATGCTGATACCATATCTTCACTTCGATGGTGATCGGCATAAGCGAATAACACTTCGTTTTTACTCAAGGCTTGAGTGCCAAAGTAACAAGGAAAATCCGGCCTTGATACTTTGGCGGTAAATTGTTGGTATGATCGTTTCACCCAATTTGGAGTTGTGTCGGCGTTTTGATCAAAATCCTGCGGTGAGAGCAAATGCATTTTTAACTCCTCCCACTATAATTTCATATAATCCAAAAATTCAATAATGATTCTTCCCTTTTGACTTTTATTGTTTTATCTGATTCCACAAAAATATATCGCGAAACGTCTCCGCTTTTCGATCAACCCTTTCCTGTTGATTCTTTATGGATTATCATCATCCATTTTCCAACTTCTATCTTATGGGAAGAGTTACGACAATGAAAGCAAAAAATGATGATACCGTTCCATTTGAAAAGGGTAATCACAGAAAGATGGAGCATGATAAATAGAAACGATTGATGGAGGGTATGCATATGCCGAAAAAAGGGGACCGAACCGTGGAAAAGCCAATCGGTAACCAATCCGAATCCAACCTCTCACCTTATGAGACAAAGTCGAAACAGGGAAACGATCCTACCGAGCAAACTTCCTCTGACAAAAAAAGAAACACATAGGCCGCAAAAAAAGAAACCCAACAGAGAGCTCTATATCTCTGTTGGGTTTCTTTTTTTACAACGTTCCAATCTGTTTTATTAAGACTGAAGTACCCGCTCCACATGTGCGATTACATTATCTACGGTAAAGCCGTATCGTTCCAGCACCACCCCACCAGGAGCGGAAGCACCGAAGGTGTCAATGCCGATAATACTGCCACCATCGCCAGCTACTCTATCCCAGCCGGAGGGATGAGCCGCTTCGACGACAACACGAGCTTTAATAGCGGCAGGTAGAACGGTTTCGCGGTAAGCCTCATCCTGTTTAAAGAACAGCTCACGGCTGGGCATGCTGACCACCCGTGCTTGCACACCCCGTTCAGCCAAGCGTAAGCGTGCCTGTACCGCTAGGCTAACCTCAGAGCCCGTCGCCACCAGAATCACATCGGGTTGGCCGTGTTCAGCATCGGCTAAGATATATCCACCTTTGGCCACGCCGGCGGTCGCTTTTTCCGCCGACCCTTCCAGGATGGGAAGTCCTTGGCGGGACAGGGCGAGGGCGACAGGCCCCTCCCGGTGTTCCATGGCAAAGCGATAAGCCGCTACCGTTTCATTGCCATCGGCAGGGCGGAAGGATGTTAAGTTAGGGATCAGGCGCAAGGACGGCAACTGCTCTACCGGCTCATGGGTAGGACCATCTTCACCGACGGAGATGCTGTCATGAGTAAATACATACAGCACCGGCAGCTTGCTCAATGCCGCCAAGCGGACAGAAGGGCGCAGGTAATCGGAGAAGACCAGGAAGGTAGCGCCAAAGGGACGCACCCCACCGTGGAGGGCCATTCCGTTGAGGGCGGCACCCATGGCGTGTTCTCGTACGCCAAACCATACATTGCGCCCAGAGTAATCATCAACGTGATAAACGGCTTCCCCTTTTAGATCGGTTTTGTTGGAAGAGGCCAGATCTGCCGATCCCCCAAACAGTTCCGGTACTCGCCGGGCCAAAGCATTCAACGCTTCTCCGGAAGCGGCACGGGTCGCCATTCCCTTCGCATCCGGTGAATAGGTCGGCAGCTCTGCATCCCAATCAGCGGGAAGCTCTCCCTCGATCACACGCTCCAGCTGCTGGGCCAGTTCCGGATATTTTTGGCGGTAGGATTGCAGCAGCGTTTGCCACTCCTGTTCAAATCCGGCGCCTTTTTCCTGTAACGCGGCGAAGTGTTGCTGTGCCTCCTCCGGAACAAAGAAAGGCTCATCCCACTCCCAACCGTAGGCTTCCCGCACTTTGGCCGCTTCTTCCGCACCGATTGGGGCACCGTGGATTTTATGTGTTCCCGCTAAGCTGGGGCTGCCAAAGCCGATCGTTGTTTTCACCTCGATCAGCGTAGGTTTAGTCGTTTCCGCTTGCGCTTGCTCAATCGCTCGACTGATGGCATCGAGGTCGTTTTCATCCTCCACCCGTACCACTTGCCAACCATATGCCTCAAAACGCTGTTGCACATCTTCCGTAAAGGCGTGAGCCGTCTGCCCGTCCAGGGAGATATCGTTGGAATCGTAGAGGGCAATTAATTTACCCAGCTTTAAGTGACCGGCCAAAGAAGCGGCTTCTGCGGCAATCCCTTCCATCAAGTCGCCATCGGAACAGATGGAATACGTAAAATGATCGATCACAGGAAACCCTTCGCGGTTGTATGTGGCGGCTAGATGGGCTTCCGCCATCGCCATACCGACGGCGTTGGAGATTCCTTGCCCCAGCGGACCCGTGGTCGCTTCCACTCCAGGCGTACCGTGGTTGGCTTCTGGGTGACCTGGGGTTTTACTGCCCCATTGGCGAAAGTTTTTTAGTTCATCCAAGGACAAATCATAGCCAAACAAATGTAGTAAACTGTAGAGCAACATCGAGCCATGTCCCGCCGACAAAATAAAGCGGTCGCGGTTGAACCAGTCCGGATTGACCGGATTGTGTCTCATATGACGTGCCCACAATGTGTATGCCATCGGTGCCGCTCCCATGGGCATACCAGGATGACCGGAATTGGCTTTTTCCACCCCATCGATGGAGAGGATACGAATGGTGTTGACAGCGAGTTGCTCCGTTGATCGGTGATTTTGTGGCATGGAGTTAAACGCCTCCTTGTTAAATTCGACAATCGTTTAAGCTTGTTGCTTCGCTATATTTTAAGGCGAGTGAGATTTTAATGTCCAGGTGTTGTTGCTGTTTGTTTACTTTTCCAAAATCAAGGTGACCGGGCCGTCATTGGTAAGAGATACCTGCATCATCGCTCCAAATACCCCGGTCTCCACCGGAACACCCCATTGACGCAGCCGTTCGTTGAAACGGTCATACAAGCGTGTCGCCTCATCCGGGTGGGCGGCTGCCATAAAGTTGGGGCGTCTTCCTTTGCGACAGTCCCCGTACAGCGTAAACTGGGAGACAGATAATATGCTGCCCCCCACATCCAGTAGCGAGCGGTTCATCTTTCCTGCTTCATCTTCAAAAATACGTAAGTGGACGAGCTTTTCCGCACACCAGCCGATTTCTGCTTCTCCGTCACCGTCGCTAAAGCCGACCAGACAGACCAGCCCGTGTGCGATCGCTCCCGTTGTTTTCCCATCCACCGAGACATGGGCATCTTTTGCCCGCTGGACAACGATACGCACACCCATCCTCCTTCGACGCTTTCGTCATTGCATAATGCGTTGCACACTATAAATATCGCGCACCCGTTTGATTTTTTCTACCACTGACCGTAAGTGTCCCAGATTGTGAATGGAGATAGAGAGATTGATCGTGGCCATCCCACGGCGATCCGCGCGGCCGCTAACAGCGGTCAGGTTGACGCCGGTTCCTGAAACCGCTTGCAGCACCTCATTGAGCAGCCCTTGCCGATCCAGTCCTGTCGCTTCCAAATCCACATTGTAAAAGTAATCGGCCAACCCTTCCCATTCCACCGGGACCATCCGGGCTTCCTCCACTTGTGTTAAGTTGGGACAACCCACTCGATGAACCGATACCCCTCGCCCCTGTGTGACGAAACCTTGAATATCGTCTCCCGGTACCGGATTACAGCAGCGGGAAAGGCGCACCAACAGGTTATCCACGCCTTTTACCTTGACACCAAACCCATTCCGATTGCGATGACGGGAAGGCATCGCCTTTACATCTGGGAGTACAAACGGCTTCTCCTCTTCCGTCTGTAACCCTTCCGTCAGCCGGTTGACCACCTGTGCCGGGGAAATGCCGCCATAACCGACAGCAGCAAACATATCCTCCACTTCCGGGAAGTTAAACTGTTGGGCTACTTCTTTCGCCCGCTCCCCGCTCAACAAACCGGCTCCGTCGACGTCTTGCTTTTTCAAGGCAGCATCCAACATCTCCTGCCCCTTGGCTACACTCTCTTCCCGCCGCTCTTTTTTAAACCAATTGCGGATCTTATTGCGGGCTTGGGATGATTTAACCAGTTTCAACCAATCGCGGCTGGGTCCATAACTGTGTTTGGAAGTGAGAATTTCGACGATATCGCCGGTTTTTAACTGGTGATCAAGGGGAACGATTTTATTATTCACCTTGGCGCCGATACAGCGGTTACCGACCTCGGTATGAATGCGATAGGCAAAGTCGATCGGGACGGAACCCACCGGTAGCTCCAACACATCCCCTTTGGGGGTAAATACAAAGACAGCGTCCGAAAACCAATCCATCTTCAGGTTTTCCACGAATTCCTGCGCATCGTTGGTCTCCTGTTGCAACTCCAGGATCTCGCGGAAAAACTTCAGTTTTTCATTGAAGGTGCTGCCGTCGTTTTGGTTGCCTTCCTTATAAGCCCAGTGAGCAGCGATCCCGTATTCGGCGATGCGATGCATCTCTTTTGTCCGGATCTGCACTTCGATCGGTTCTCCCTTAGGGCCGATCACCGTCGTGTGTAGCGATTGATATAAATTGGCCTTGGGCATGGCGATATAATCTTTAAACCGCCCCGGCATCGGCTTCCAGATCGTGTGGATAATCCCCAGAACCGCATAACAGTCCCGCACAGAATCGACAATCACCCGCACCGCCAGCAGGTCGTAGATTTCATTGAATTGTTTGTGGTCTTTTACCATTTTGCGATAAATGCTGTAAATGTGCTTGGGCCGTCCCGAGATGTCCGCAGTGATGATCATCTGTTGCAATCGCTCCAGCAACGTGGCGATCACTTCATCCAGATACTGCTCCCGCTCCGCCCGCTTTTTCTTCATCAGATTCACAATGCGGTAATACTGCTGCGGGTTAATGGTACGAAGGGCACTATCCTCCAACTCCCATTTGATCGTGGATATACCCAGGCGGTGGGCCAGCGGGGCAAAGATCTCCAGGGTTTCCTGAGCGATCCGTCGCCGTTTGGCTTCCGGCAAATATTTCAAGGTGCGCATGTTATGGAGGCGGTCCGCCAGCTTGATGAGGATGACGCGTATATCTTGGGCCATCGCCACAAACATCTTGCGGTGGTTTTCCGCTTGATGTTCCGCGTTGGATTTATACTTCATCCTTTTTTTCAGCTTGGTTAGCCCGTCTACGATCTGGGCGACCGTCTCACCAAAGGTTTCCTCCACCATTTCCAGGGTAACTCCGGTATCCTCTACCACATCGTGCAGAATGGCAGCAGTCAAAGTGGTGGCGTCCATCTGCAGGTTGGCCAGGATCCCCGCCACTGCCACCGGATGACGGATATACTCCTCCCCGGATTTGCGAACCTGGCCTTCGTGGGCTTTCTCAGCAAAGAGATACGCTTCCTTCACTTGGGCCAACTCTTCTTTTTTTAGATAGCGTTCCGCTAACTTCAGCAATTCCTCTATGGACATATCCCACTCACCTAGATGCTTATTTGAAAAGAGTTTTTCCTTATATTATCTATAAAATCAGCGAGTAAGTAAAGAGGAAGGTATAACACTACCGGCATCCGCCCAAACTGCCGCATCATCCATCGCTGTACTCCAACCAAAAAACCCGGCATAGCCGGGTTGTACTGCCTATCACCGTGAACGACGGCTCTGTTTTTGCTGAAAAAAGAAACCGCCAGTTTTCCAACGAATATAGAGGAACAGGACAGAAAACAGAATCGCTTGGATCATCATCAGTGTGAAACGCAGTTTTTCTTCCTCCGCCGACTTCAGCAAAAACATCGCAACAAAAATTCCGCCATAGGCTACCAATTCAAATGAGAGCAAAAGCAACCGCCAAATGCGGTACAGATAAGATCGAATCTGGATATCGCCAGGGTTAAACAATTCCCGGAAAAGGGCGATAACGACAAACACCATCCATAAGACAAATCCAGATACCACTAATAAAGCAAAAGCGGCAACCAATTCTCTAAAAAAGGTTTGAATAAAGTCAAGCATTTTTGACAAACCTCTCCTTCTTCATTCCATTCCATGATCACGTGTCAATCGATCTTATAATACCACAGATATGGAGTGAATGGTCCGCGTCAAAAGGATGGTGTTTGCCCCTTTTCGATTAAAAAATTTATTTAGCTGAGAGAATCAACCGATCAGCATTTAACTCATCTGCACAGCATCACACCAAGCGGCATAGGGGCAATACTGGCATCGTTTTCCCGGCTGCGGTGGAAAAGAAGAGGAATCCTCCCCCTGCAACCGGTCGGTCCAGCGCGTTAATGTTTCTTCAGCCGCATTCATCCAGCGGTGATCGACCGTAAAAGCGATTTCACGATTAGGCTTTAAAAAATACAGCACCGCCCGATCCAGCTCAATTCCCCACACCTGGCGGATGGCCAAGCTATACAGTTGTAATTGCGGCAGGTACTCTTGTGCCAGTTCCTCCACCTCATCCGCTTCCACATCGTTTGTTTTCCAATCGACCAATTCCCAATGCCCGTCCCGGGTACAATGAAGGCGATCGATGGTTCCAGTCACACGCAACCCATCTCTTTCCAATGTAAAAGGGGCTTCCCGCAGCTGACCAGCCATGGTGTGCATCTCCTGACAATAGCGACTCTGTACATAGGCGCGCACCAGCGGTTGAAATTGACGCAAGGCCCGCTCATGGTTGGCGGGGTGGATCTCCGATTCTGCCAGCAAGCGTTGAACGGTGGGCATCCAATCCGCATCCGATTGTGGAATATCATCCATCGTTTCCAACAGGCGGTGGATCAGCTCCCCCCGTACCCGCGGTGCAAGCGGTCCAGTGGAAGAGTGACTCCCGAACTTTGTTTCCCCTTCCCACTCCGGCATTTGTAAGATCTCAGCAAAAAAATAGCGTCGGGGACAGTTGGCTAAGACGGTTAGATCCGTCACGCTCACTTCTAAGCGATCCACAGCCGTCCATCCACGGGGTTCCCACCAGCGCCAAGCGGTATCGATGGGAGTGGAAAGAGAGTTTGACATCCGTGCGGATTTCTTTTTAACATCACCTTCGCTCTCCGCTTCACCGGTAAAGGTGCGTACCGTTAAAGTCGGCCCATCTTCCTCACCTGGAAATGTCCACCTCCCTCGCTCCCAATCAATACGATCATAGCCGAGAATGCCATCCAGCCACTTGGCCCACGTATCCGCCGACAGCAGCGGTTTACCGGTGGCCGCTCCTTTATGTTCCTGAGGAGCACCGGACAGAATCAGCTTGCGAATCGCCCGGGTAGCGGCCACATAAAAAAGTCGAACCGACTCCTCCCGCGCCCGTTCCGTTTCCCGTTCACGCCACTGGACCCACCGATCCGTTTCCTCCCAGCCACCAACAGCGTCCGGTATTTTCATCACCAGCCCCCATTGGCGATCCAGCTGCATCTCCCCCCACTTCACTTGTGGCTTTTTCGCCAATTCCGGCACAAATACCACTGGAAACTCTAAGCCCTTGGATTGATGGATCGTCATTAAAGCGACCCTGTTTTGTTCAGAAGGAGCGAGAGGCGCTTCCGTTTCCGGGATTTGCCGGGCTAGGGTCCCTTGCAAGCGCTCCAACCAAGCGGAGAGGGAGTATGTCATCCCTTCCCCCCATTGCCGGGCCATCCGCACCAACTTATTCACATTGGCGATCGCCTGCTTGCCGTGGGGAGTCGTTGCCCAAATCTCCCTCAGCTCCGTCTCACGAATGATTCGCTCCAACAAATCGGCAACCGGAATTCTACCCACCCACCGACGCCAGCGATTCCAATCGGCTACAAACCGGGACAGTTTCAGCTGTTCATAAGGGAGATCCTCGATCCAAGCGGCCCAATGTTGTGGCTGTCGATACCACTCCTCCCTTCGCGAGAGACGATAGAGTGTCTCATCAGACACCCCGCACAGGGGAGAACGTAGGCACCCCACCAATGACAGCCGATCCTCCGGGTCCGCCAACAGGCGCAGAATATGGATAAGATCCCATACCTCTTGCTGTTGGAAAAAACCTCTTCCCTTTACCACATGAAAAGGGATCGCCAATTTCGTCAGTGCTTCTGCAAACACCTTCACATGGGTCATCGCCTGAAACAAAACCGCGATCTCCCCCGGTTGTGTCCCCTGTTGCAACAGGGCTTCAATCCGTTTCGACACTGCATTTGCTTCCGCTTCCAGGGGGTCGGTCTTCTCCTCCCCTCGATCAAGCAACACCTCTACCGGCGCATCCTCCCCGTCCTCATGATAGGAACGAGCATGGCGGTAATCGGAAAAAAGAGGGGTAAACAAGCGGTCAATCGCCGCTATCACCCCTTTGCCGGAGCGGAAATTATCCAGCAGAAGTACCTCACTCCCACCCACTGCTAAAAATTCTTCCCGTGTCTGGGCAAACAGCCCAACATCCGCCCCCCGAAAGCGATAGATCGATTGTTTGGGATCGCCCACTACAAAACCTTTGCCCGGCACCTGTTCACCCGCCGGCCCTGGCAATAACAGTTGGAAGAGTTCCTTTTGCACCGGGTTGGTGTCTTGAAATTCATCCACCATCACATAACGGATACGGCGGCGTAACGTTTCCGCCACTGGTGTATGCTCCTGCAACAACCGGATCGCCCGCATCTGCAAATCGTCAAAGTCCAGTGCTTGCCGCTCGCTTTTTCGCTGCTGATACGCCTTTTCTACATCCCGCAACAAATCAGAGACTATCGCGGCCAGCTCCACTTCTTGTGGAGCCGCGATCATTCCCTTTAACACCATCGCCCAGGATTGAACCGCTGTGCGCGCCTGCTCCCGCCACTGCAACAAGGTGGAATCCCGACCCCAATTTCCTTTTAACAAAGATAGGCTAGTTTGTGCCACCCACAAGCGCTCCCTATGATCCTGAGAGTGAAGGCGCGCTACCAGATTCGGCCATGCTTGTTGAAAGCGTTGCAGCAGTTTTCCGCCTTTCAGTGAAACCAGCGCTTCAGCAGCAACACGAAATTGCAAACGGTGTTTCTGCTCTTCTCGTTCCCGTGTACTCGTCATCTCTTGCAAGTGTGTGTGGGTACGGTCAGCCAGCTCCTCTGCGCTCCAGCCGAGGGCAACCATCTGTCCGTATAAACGTTCCAGTCCTGTCACCGCACCATGGAATCCCCAGGCGAGCAACAACGATTCCAGGGCTGTATTCTTCTTTTCAAGGGCACGAGTTAACCCTTCTTCCACCACCTGTGTCAGCCACTCCCCGCACTCTTGTTCATCGGCAACCGCAAACTGAGGATCCACATCCGCTTCCACCGGAAATTCCCGCAACAAAGCAGCGCAGAAAGCGTGAAAAGTCATCACCTGCGCTCCTTCCACCTGTACCAACCACTCGCTCCAAGGCGGTTCCAAGTCTGAACGGGACCCCTGTTGCCGCTCTGCCCGTTTACGGATGCCCTGGCGAATGCGATCCTTCATCTCAGCCGCAGCCTTATCTGTAAAGGTAATCGCCAATACGCAAGGAAATGGGTTTACAACCTCTCTTTCCCGTTCCAAAATCCGCAAGTACCGCTCCACCAATACTCGTGTCTTACCGGAACCGGCTCCTGCTGAAACTACACAGTTTTGATCGAGGCTTTCAACAGCCGCCCGTTGATCCAACGTCAGTTTCATCCGACTTCCCTCCTTCTTTGCCGGACATGCGCAGGCGATCGATCCGACAGATGGTACGATGGGGGCAGGTTGAGGGGCAGGCGCGCATAGGCGCGACTGCAAATCGGCCGCTTTTTAACTCCTGCAACCGCTGCAGAATTTTTTGCCGCAACGCTTGCTGTACCTGTTCCCATGCGTCCTTTTCCAGCAATCCTCCTACCCGGGAGGAAATACCGACTTGTTGTGCCTCCTCTTTCCGCCATAACCCCTGGTTGCGGTTATCCCCCGGCAGCCCGTCCCCCTTGCGAGTGCCTGATGTATAAAAAGCGGCTCCAACCGCTTGTTCTGGGTTTAATCCTTGCTCCTGTTCCAATATCCACAGATAGAGCGGAAGTTGGAGATGATAGCCTGCGATCACGTCTCGGGCCGAGGGAGCAGCGCCTGATTTATAATCGTACAAGATATAACGGCCCGCTTCATCCATATCTACTCGGTCCACCTTTCCCCGTATCCGGATGGAAACGGCTTCGTTCAGCCTCAACGCAACGGGAGAGGTCAAGCTGTCCGGGTCCGCTTCGCCCCGACGTAGTGCCGCCTCATCCCGCCCGAGACCAAATCCCCATTCCAGCCACCGCGGGCGGAAAGAAGCCGTTGCTCCTTCCTTCCCACGCCACAGTTGCTCATGCTCTACCATCGCCTCCAACCGCAGCAACAAACGGCGCGCTTCCAATCGAACCCATACCGGCATATGCGCCCAACCCTTACGCTCCGCTTCCTCCCGCCATACTTGCTCCGATACTCGTTTGAGATGGCTCATCGGCTCTTCTTTCTGCAAAAGCTTGTCCGGTTGATCCCGATACCGATCCCAAAAGCGGCACAAGATCCGGTGCATGATCTCTCCCCGTTCCATCGGGGTTAACCCCGTTTGGCGCCCTTCGACAGGAGTGAGCCGTAACAGACGAGCGGCAAAATAGTGAAAAGGGCATTGCATCGCCTGGTTGAGGGAAGTAGCACTCCAGACGGTATCTTCCATTTCCGACCGAATTGCTTTCGCTTGGATAGAGGATGCCAATACGCCGTCAAAAGCGGTGTATAACGGTCCCCACCGGAATTGCTCCGTCTGTACCCGCGCCGCCCATATCCTTACCTTTGCAGCATTCGAATTCCACGGCAGCACCTGCCGCCATCCCTCCCAATTCGGGGATAAGTGCAACGCCTCCCTATTCACTTGGGACAAGGCCTGAGACAGCCCCTGTTCAGCGGTGGCACAATCCCGCCATGTCATGGGAGCGGGGTCCAGTTGCTTCTGCAAAGATGGCACTACCCGGGTCAATTCCTGCAGAAACGGCGACGGCAAGATCGGATTGGCAGCTTCGTCAGCGGCAGGAAAAGAGAGGATAAGGGTTTCCTCCGCCGCTTGCATCGATTGAAAAAAAGGAACCCATTGCCGGTTGCGCTGCTCCTCCGCTGTAGCCAACTCCACTCCTTCCCCCCGCAATCGCAGCCGCTCCTCATCGGGCACAAGCCAATCCGGCGCAATCGGACGAGGCCAGCACCCTTCCGCGCATCCTAACAGAAAGACGGCGGCAAATCGGCGTCCTCTCACCTGATTGGGTTCCAATATGCGAATCCCGCCGCGCCTACCCGGTGTTACCGTCAGCGGGCTTTTCTCCAGCGCCCCCTCCAAGGCAGCCACAAACGAAGTCCAATCACAGGAAAGTGTGCCCCATCTTCCATGCTCAAAAATCCGCCCCCACTCGGACCGGATCTCCATCAACCCTTCCCACGCCCGGCAGTCGGCGGCCATCGCTTGCCACTCCTCCATCGGGAAAGTGCCCGTTTTCGCTTGTGGTCGCAAAGGGCGAAGCCATTCCTCAAACCAGTGAAGCCATCCCGCCCATGTCTGTTCTACCGGAGCGGATTGCAACCACGACAAGAAAGCACGAAAGGACTCAACCCCGTTCGGGTGCTCCGCGTCCTCCAACTGATCCTCCCACTTTGAAGGAACCTCCCCATCGAGAAAAAGGCGTCTCCATTGTGCACGCATCCGATAACTCGGACTTCCCGGCAGATAGGGAGAATCCAGCAAATGACGCCAGGCATCTTTGTATCCACCTTTTAAACGAAGAGCCAGCGCAACCGTTTTGGCCATGGGATGGGAAGCGAGTGGCATACGATAAGATGTATGGATGGGAAGGCCCGCTCTTTGCAAACGCGGGAATAAGAGCGGATGGTACCGCTCCGGTTGCTGCGTCAAAATCGCTACCTCAGACAGGGGGCGATTGGAATGATACAACCATTCCTTTAGCCGTGCCACCATTCGATCCACTTCTTCTTCCACTCCAGCAGCAGCCACCACCTGGATCGACGGATCTCCTTCCTGGATTTGCGGCCGCTCTAAAAACAATTGCTCTTCCACATGATGAAGGAGTGGGGTTTTAGCCGAAGCCGACATCGCGTCCTGTTGCTTTATTACACGAAAACCGCGGCGACGAAATCGCTCCACCGTTCGCGCCGTTTCGCGAAACAACCGCAGACGCCGATGATCCCACGGCAGATGAAGGGATACTTCCACTCCTTGGGTAACCGCCTGGATCAACCATTGTTCCTGTAGTACCGACAAATCCGGCACATGTTCCACCACAATTCGCTGCGGCAACGGCGCTTCCCCCCGCCGCATCCGTTCCATCCCTTCCAGGTAAGGTTCCTCATGATCCCATAACCGCCGTTCTTGCAACAACTCTTGATAAGCTTGATAAATCAACCCCAACTCCATCAGATGCAAGCCGCGCTGATTCCAGATCTGCAACAACCGCCCTGGCCGAATTCCCGTTCGTTTCACTTCACCGATGCGCCCTTCCACTTTGGTCAGCCAACCGCTCTTATTGACCATATGCCGGTGATGGTGCAGCTTTCCATCCGCTTCCACGCGGGAGACAGCTTGACGGACCAACCACTCTTGTTCCACCGGCGTCATCAGCGTTCGGGGATGAGCAGAGGCCATTAGTCGAACAAAGCGGTCAAAAGTATGGACGGAAACCGCCTGTTGATCCATTCCCGCTCGTTCCAACTGGCGATGGACTTCCCCTACCATATCACCGGAGGGGATAAGATAAACCGTCTTCTTTTGATCATGTGGACGAATGTTAAACAATCCCATTCCCAGATGTGCCTGTGATACGGGATGAAGCACCAGCCATCCGGCCATGTTGCACTCCTCCTTTTCGGCGGAAACGATTCCCTGCCATATGGTGCATGAGGATTGAGACCTCGGGTTAAACCATGTTCATCCCCCGCAACAGCGGAGGGACTTCATCGTGAAAGGGGGAACCATCTTGAGTTATCCTGAGGATCCGTGGTTGAATCCGGAGATGGATCCAAAAAAGCTGATCGACTTTCCTGATGAAGATGACCCAGGAACGAACGTGTTGCAATCGATCCAGGAGATGTGGGGACCCACCCCGTACGATGAAGAATCGGACCGGAATGCAGAACTCCGCAAACCGCGCCGATAAAATCAATCAGAAACCGTCCTCGCCAGGGGGCGGTTTCTGATTGATCAATACTTTTGTCCTTAGATACGAGGAGACGTTACAATAAGAAAGGCTCTTTCGTTTACGTAGAATGGTATGTATCCATCTTTCACAAGATCGATCAATTTTTTTCATAAGAAACAGGAGGCACGTATGACTAGCGAAAATCTTTATGAAAAACTGGGCGGCAAAGAAGCAGTCGCCGCAGTAGTAAACGACTTTTACGATCGTATGATCATCGATGACCGTGTCAACCATTACTTCCGAGAGGCCGATGTTGATTCGCTTCGCACCCACCAACTCAATTTTTTCCTCCGGTATGTTCTGGGAGGCAGCGACGATTACAAAGGAAGCGCCTTAAGCATGGTTCACAAAGGACTCAATATTTCATCGGAGGATTATGAAATCGCCATTCATCACTTTAATGCTGCTCTGCGCAAGTATGATGTTCCCATTGATATTCGCATCCAGATTGAGGCGTTTCTGCGCACCGTTAAACCCCACATTATTGAAAAGTGAACGAAGTGGGAGGGATTTTTGAATCTGCGTGCTCTTGCTGTTTGCAAAGAAAAAGGTAAATGTCCGCTCCAGCCACCGAGAGCGGGAGCGGGCAAAACTCGTTGTCGCTTAAACAAGTAACCCGCTTTTTCCCACTCTCGGCGTCTTTCGCTGAGTGGAGCAAAGGCACTTCGCTTTCAAAAATCCCTTCCAATCCCCTAAACAGGCGAGGGCACTGTCGTTACGGTAGAAGCCCCGCCTTTTTTGAGAGATCATCATTATTGGACCGAGCCCAAGGAATGATCCGTAAAGGGAATGCCTTCTTGTTCCAAGACTTGACGCTCCCGGCCATGACAAGTACAGAGAATGATTTGGTGTTGCTCCGCTACCTTGCCTAAGATGCGAATCGCTTCCCGCAGCCGTTCACCGTCAAAGTGAACCAAGCTGTCATCCAACAAAATGGGAAGGGGGCTCTTCCCATTTTGCGAAAAGAACTGCACCAACGCCAGACGAAGTCCGAAATACATCTGATCGATCGTTCCTTGACTCAGCTGTTCCACCGGTTGACGCTCTCTTGTTTCCGGGACAAAGACGCTGATCTGAATTCCATCAGTGGGATCGATTAGAAGATCGCGGTAACGCCCCCCCGTCACCTCTTCCACCCAATTGGTGGCATGGGGTCGAATGCGGGGAACAATATCCTCCTGTACTTCTCTCGCTGCTTCCTCCAACACATCCAACGCCGCTTGGATCACCCGTTTCTCTCCTTCCAACTCCTTCACCTTTTCACGGGCGCGACGCCATAACGCTTCCCGCTCCGACAGGGACGGCAATTGGTCGGATTGCGTTTGCAAGCGCTCTTCCAATTTCAACGTTTCTGTATCCTGTTGCTGACTCGCCCACTCTGCTTTTGAGCAAGCCAATTCCGCTTCTTTCAACCTTTGTTGGAGTAAATAAAGATCCAGCGTCTCTTCTGGCCAATCCACCGTCTGTTTGAGTGACTCCTGAATCTCTTTCAGCTCTTCCTCCCACTGCTCTTCTTGCTTTAATGCCTCCTGTTCAGACAGTTCTTCTCTCACCTCAGCCAACTGCTCATCCAAACGGCGAACATGATCACTCATGAGGATGGTCTCCGACCAACTCTCAGGATCTTCCACTCCCAAGCGTGAACGCCAGTAGGTCGTCTGTTCTTGTATCCGATTTAACCGTTCACGAGAGCGAACCAACTCTTTTTCCAACGAGGCGATCTCCAGCCGCAGACGTTGCTGTGTATCCCTGGCCCGACGGGCTTCCTCAGCCATTTCCTCCAGTTTTTCTCTCCATAACTCCCCATCGAAAACCCCCAGGTTTTGATTTTTTACGGTTGCCCAACTTTCCATTTCCTGCTGAATCTGCTTCATCCGTTCACGATTTTGCCGATCTTGCAAGCGGGCCCCTTCCCTTTCTTGAATCCGCTGGCTTTGTTGATCCGCCAACCGTTGCAGTTCAGAAGCGGCTCCCACCTGCCAACGGTCCAAAATCGTCTCCTGTTCTTGCATGAGGGATGCCAATTCATTATAGACAGTCTGCAATTCGCTTTTCTGCTCCTTGATCTGCCGCTGTAAATCGGTAAGCGTCAACATCGGCTCCCCTTTTGCTTCCGCCTCTTCTCGCTCCTGTTTTAGCGCCTGCCAATCTTCATACAGTTTACGTTGGCGCTCTTCCCACTCCCGTCTTACTTGACGATCGACACTGCGCAGGCGGGAGAAACGAAAAAAGGCGAACACGCTAAAGAAAAACGGCAGCAATCCAATGCCGGGGAAAGGAGAAGAGAGGGCCAACAACGACAGTATTCCTCCCGCCACCCCCAACCACAGCCAGGAAGAACTGGAGCGCGAGGGCGGAATTTGTGAGTCGACGACTCTGGCCAAAAATTGTTCCCGCTCCAACCGATCCACCCGTCTGTGTAAGGATGACAAACGGTCCTCCAACTCACGCCGACGATCGCGACAACGTTCTTCCTGTTCCCGCAACTCCAGCAGGCGCTGATGATCTTTTTGTAATTCAATACCTTTGATGCGATCATCCATTGTGCCCTTGGTATCCGCAGGGAGCAACTGGCCTTCCAGCCGTTGATATTCCTCCAAACGGTGAAGATGGCGCTGCACCTCTCCATCATCTATGGAGAGCCATTCCGCTTTTTCCGCTTCCCATGCTACCAATTCTCTTCCCAACTGTTCCAACCGCTCTTCAATCTCTTTGACACGGCTTTGGGGGAAATTGCGCTCTGCCAACACCGCTCTAAGCTGATCCGCCTCAGCGGGAGTGAGCAGGGTGGCAGGCATCGCTTGCACGCGCTCCCTTTCTAGTCGGTCCCGTTTATCGCGGAGGGAGCGCCAGCGATCCATTTTGTAGCTGAGATTCTTTTCTTTTTCAGCCATTCTTTTTCGATACTCTTCCCGCTGAAGGCGTAATTTCCATTGCTCCGCTTCCTGGTGCATTCGCTCCAGCTTCTCTCTAAGCGCTTCACCCTCCGAGCGCATACGGGTCAAACGGGCTTGTCCTTCCCGCAGGCTACGGGTTTGTGCCCGCAGTTCGATCACTTCCTGTTCCAGCTTCTCAGCTAGCTGACAAGCGGCTCCATACGGACGGGTTCGGGCTAGTGATGTTTTTCCGATTTCCGCTAGTTCCCGTTCCAACTGTTCCAAGGCGGGCTTTAAATTAAGCTCTTCGCCCTGGCTGACCAATTGCCGGATTCGTTCCACCACTTGTTGATCCCCGGCTAAGGTTTGTGCGGTCATCATTGATACTTGCGTAAATAAACTCCTCGGAACACCCGCCATCTGCTCCAGGATATTGTGATCTTTGCGTCGATCCATTGGAAATGTATCGGTCAAGTCGCGTCCGGTGGCCAGATCGATCAATTGCTCTCGCTCTTCTTCCCAGTGCAGGGAGCGAATCAACCGGTACGATTTTCCTTGGAGGATAAAATCAAGCTCACCCCCATAGCGGCTGCTTTGCCATGGTTCATACGCTTCTAACCACTCTGTTCGCTGCCGTCGGGCCACCCCTTCCCGCTTGCCGCCGTACATCATCGCTAGCAACCCATTGATCAAGGTTGATTTACCGGCTTCATTGGGAGCCTCAATTAAGTTGATACCAGGCTGGAAGGAGAAAGAGCGATCAACCCAACGGCCAAAACCGTGAAATGTCAAGCGTTGGAACTTCATTTTTTCACCTCCGGCGTCAGCAGGGCATCCAAACCTTTTAAGAGTGCTTTATGCCAATGCTCTCGTTCCTCATCCGCCGCTTGTTCGATTCGTTGTTCCATCTTTCGCACAAACGTACCCACAAGCCCCTCGCGGTTGCGGAGGTGTTCGAGGTCATAATCGGGAACCGTTTCATCCACGATCTCCACATAATGAAAACCGGATTGCTTCAGTTGTAAGCTTAACCAGTCCGGTTGTAAGCGCCACTCGGACTCTTTTCGTCCTGTTAACACCAACCGGCGGCAAACGTTTCGCTCTTCTCCCTCCGGCACCGCCACCTGGATGCGTGCCAGCGCTTCTCCATCGGTTTGACACCCATCCACCGCAATTGTATCCACTTCAAAGCGGCGGGTCTGTACCGGGACGGTTTCCCAATGACAACCCTCGCCATCTATTCGCCCCCAAGTTACCGTTCGTTCTCCCGTCTCCCGCCACCGAAGCGCATGGGGAGAGCCGGGATAACGGACCCAGGTTTGTTTGCGGTTGTTGAGACGCAACGAAAACGGCTGATGGATATGTCCCATCGCAATATAATCCGCCTCAAGCGCTGCCAGCTCCTCTTTTGTCACAGGGAAATAAGGGGAGCTGCTTACTCCATTTAGCAAGGTGCCGTGAAACAAAAGGATCAAACGCTCTCCTTCCTGTACGGAGACGGACGGCAAGCTGCCATTCGGTTCCTCAAACTGACGAAAACCCCGTCCAACTACGGTTAAACCGTATTGTGGGAATTGGTACTCCTGCCAATCCTCCGCAAAGATCCATACATGCTTCGGCCAGTCCAACGAATGATAATAAGAATCCAAACGATAGGGATCATGGTTGCCGGGAGCGATCAACACAATCGTATTGGGAATGCGCTCCAACTGCTCCATCAGCCACTGTGCCGTCGAACGGCTGGCTGTATCGTATTCCAGCCAATCTCCAGCAATCAGAAGAAAGTCAACTTGCTTTTCGATTACGGTATCAATAATGGCGGCAAAGGTGCGGCGATGTTCATCCCGCCACTGCAACATTACTTCATCGCTTCCACGCCAGCCTTGAAAGGGAAGATCCAGATGGAGATCTGCCGTATGTATAAAGGTAAAAGGCTTCATCAGTTTATCACCTTTACTAAAAATACTTTAATCCTACTCTGTACCATATTATACCGTTATCCGTATACCGATTGAAAGAATCTCATTGAGTTAACATTTTATAAGCCAAAAAAAGCCCGCTCCCCAACTATGTGGGGAACGGGGTTTATCAAATGTCTCACTGGAGCCATCAATGGATGGATACAATTTTAAATTCAATCGTACCGGAAGGGGCGGGAACCTTAATCATTTCTCCTTCCCGCTTGCCGATCAATTCCGCTCCGATGGGGGATTCATTGGAGATCTTTCCGGACACCGGATCTGATTCCGCACTTCCGACAATCGTGTAAGTCTCCTGCTCACCGTCGGGAACTTCCTGGATCGTCACTTTAGCCCCGACGCTGACAAAGTTTTTATTTTGGGCATCTTGATTAATGATTTTGGCATTGCGAATCATATTGGCCAATGTGACAATCCGCGATTCTATAAACGCCTGCTCTTCCTTCGCTGCATCGTATTCGGCGTTCTCACTCAGATCTCCCTGAGCAATGGCTTCTTTTAGCCGTTGTGCCACTTCTTGCCGTTTTTTCGTACGAAACAGTTCCAGCTCCTCTTTAACCTTAGCCAAACCCTCTTCTGTCAATAGAACTTCTTTATTTTGTTGCGACATACCGATTCCTCCTTCGCAAGAACCAATAAGCGTGCTGCTTTCCATCATTGTTGATAAACCCCATCACAGATGGTCGGGATGGTAGAGCATCTTCGATCTCTTGCAAGCAAAGGATCTGATTCGCTCCACCACCCTCCCTGTTTAGCCGTTATAGGGTATGAACAATCTTGCTCCACTCAATGGAGTGTATGCCATCTCCCATCCCTGCATCCCACTCTTGTTTCTGCCGGGATGGGGAAGGGAAGAAAAAAGGAAGTGCCCATCCTCTGAAACCGAATTTGACTTCATCTTGGTTTCAGAGTGATATCTTATCACAAAAACTTCCACCGGAAAAGAGAGACGGCAAACCACTTTTGTATACTCCCGGAATCCGTCCAAAAACAGGATACCCCTAAAGGAGGCATTCTCATGAGCGGAATTTTTTCCTGATACGAAGCATTCGCCGGAAAGTCCCGTCTCTCCTCCTCCCACCCCCCTCCCTCAATAATATTCGGAATATTAGGCATCAAAAAGCCGGGAGGAGTCGCCTTTCATGGCTGCTCCAATAAGGGAACTTGCCGGATGGTTAACCAGGAAAACAACTGCACAAATGCGACCGGTATGAGTAACCATTTGATCTGTATCAGGTCCGGTTCGGTACTGGCCCACCATAAAAATACAGCCACACTGAGAATACGGCCTACATTTAAAGCTAACTCCCGCGCCACCACATACTCCACCCGTCGCTTGGCGGTGTTATTGTTCTCACCGATCACATCAAACACCGCAGATGTAAGCGGGACCATATAGATGGGGAAAAAGAGGGAGGCCCCCACCCCCAGCAAATACAGGGTAAAGGCATTCACTTCCCAAAGGAGAGGAAGAGCCATGATTCCCATCATCGCTGTTCCCAACAACATTCCCTCATCGCGCCATCGGCGTCGTAAGTACCTTCCCACCAAAAAATAAGAGAGCAATGACACTGCCGATGTGGTTGTTAGATACCACCCCAAGGCCATCTCATTTTTGGTAGCGACAAAAATCAAAAGGCTGAGCAAAAAAGAGAATAATCCTTCACGCACCCCTTGGGCCACCATCGCCAAGTTAACCCAAAACCAGTGACGGCCTCTTTGTAACGACTCTTCCAAGGTCTCCTTTAGCCGAAACACACCGTGGGCACTGCGCCGCTTCAGCAAAAAGCTGATGATCACCGCCACGACAAAGATGGCTAAGGACAATGAAAAAATAATGCGATAACCGGTAAATTGATCGATACGGGTGATAATAAAGCCAGAAATCAACGGGGCCATAATACCCGCCGCCGAGGTGAGCAACCCGTTAACACCGTTAAAGATATCACGATTGTGCCGCTCGGTGATTTCAAAGTACAACACATTAAACGATAACCAAAAAAAGCCCAATCCCAAACCCAAAAACAAACCGAGCCAATCGACATACTGAACCGTATTTTTGCCTAACGCCAATACAGCCAAATAAAAAATTGCCTGCAATGCTACTCCGATGCGGATGGCGATTACCCGATCCACCTGTTTAGCCAGACGTCCGGCAAAAATAAAAGTGACGGCCATTGCGAGATAGCTCGCTAAGTTGTATCGGCCGATCATCATGTAGTCTTCTTTTATTTTCCACAGATAAACATTGACAAATGTATTGGACAAAGCCGTTGATATGGCAAAGAGCCCGCTAATTATGAGCAATAACCATGCCGAACGGTCCAATTGATCCGTTTTTCCTAATAAACTCATCGCCCTCACCACGCCTATCTTGCCCATTGGCGCGAGAAACATGAGGAAAAATCAATCAGCGTTGTTTCATCCTCAACAATGGACCCGCCAGCATCATACCGGCGAATAAGCCGCCCAGATGGGCTACCAAGTTAATATTGGGCACAATCAGACTAAATAAGATATTGATCCCCACCAAAGCCAACAATCCTTTGCCTGTGTCGGGATCCATCGATCCGCGGCGAAACAGAAAAAGATACAGATAGACACCGAATAAGCCGTAAATCGACCCAGAAGCCCCAGCACTGATGTAAGAATCGCCCACATAAACTGTGGCCAAATTCCCCATGATTCCCGTT
Source organism: Desmospora activa DSM 45169 (assembly GCF_003046315.1). NCBI lineage: Bacteria > Bacillati > Bacillota > Bacilli > Caryophanales > Thermoactinomycetaceae > Desmospora > Desmospora activa. The sequence continues at coordinate 2,353,416 of NZ_PZZP01000001.1, forward strand.
AACAGATACAGTGCCATAAAATAAAGGCGGCCAAACAACCATTCCAGCTGTGGGCCCAACAAATACAGGGCAAAGCTGTTAAACAAAAAATGCATCAACCCGATATGCAAAAAAATTGGGGTGATCAAGCGCCACCATTCACCCTGTGTTAACAACGTCTCCTCCAATGCTCCAAACCGAAGCAGAACGGCGGTATTGGTAGACCCACCGCTAAGCGTCATCAATAAAAACAACAAGGTTTGTAAGAACAAAATACCCGTCACAACCGGAAAATAAGAGCGAAACCGGCGAAAGGGCAATTGTGTATGGTTAAACAATCGACTCACCCCTTAAACTTGGGATACCTGTAACCGTCCTATCCGCTGTCCCATCAAAACGTTACTGCCCGGCTTTATTTCATCCAGCCATTCCACTCGCTGAGCCGGAAATAACAGGATCACAGTCGAGCCAAATTCAAAGCGGCCGATCTCTTCTCCTTTTTCCTTTGGCGGCACTTTGTATTCCCGTCGGAGCATTCTTTTTTGTCCCGATCGGTTGGTACCGATCTCGGCATCATACGTAACGCGAATACTGCCGACATTGGTGGCCCCCACCTTGATTAGTGCCATCCTTCCCGCCGTGGTTTCCATATACGTAATTAAACGCTCGTTTTTGGTAAACAACCCAGGAATCCGTTTTACCCCAAGCTGATTGACGGGAAAAAGGGTTCCAGGAATCCAGGTCAAATGGGTGACACGACCCGCCACTGGCGTATGAATGCGGTGATAATCCCGCGGACTGAGATAAAGCGTCAGAAACGTACCGCCCCGGAAAGCATTGACATCGTTTTTGTCGCCACCCAGTAACGCTTCCAGCGAATAATCAACCCCTTTGGCTTGTATCAGGTTATCCCCTTGTATCGTACCCACCTGGGATACCGTTCCATCCACTGGACATACTACGGAAACGGGATCACGATCAACCGGGCGTGAGCCTTCCTTTAATCCTCGAACAAAAAAATCCATTAACGTTTCATATTGTGTAACCGGTTTTTCCACTTGGGCTAAATCCACATCAAAACGGCGAATAAAATACGGGATGACACGTCGGCTAAAAGGAGTTCGTGCAAATCGTCCCACCCAGCGGGAGAGCAGACGTGTTGGTAATAAATAAAGACCTGACAGTAACAATTTCTCTTTCATAGGTGCCTCCTCAGGCAATAAATAGTTCTAAATCCAACGAGTGAAAGATCCATATCCGGACACAATACTTCATAACGGAGGTGATACAAAAATGGCATTCCAACCTAAAGGGGCGAAAACCAACGCCCAACAAGTCCGTCAACAGAATCAGCAAGCTGCTGGAAAGCAACAACAAGGTGCTCAGTACCAAGCTGAATTTGCTACTGAGACGAATGCACAACAAATTCGTCAGCAAAACCAACAGTCTGCAAAAGGTGCTCAGCAACAATACCAGCAGGGAGCTCAGCAACAGTACCAAAGCGAGTTTGCTGCCGAGACGAACGCGCAACAGATTCGTCAAAAAAACCAACAATCTCAAGCTAAGAAAGGCCAAAACCAACAGTAATCTCCATTATAATCGATCCCATCCTGCTATGCAGGATGGGATCTTTTCTCGGGTGATCTTACTCTTGCATATACCGTTCATAGTATGTGGTAATCATTTTTTCAGCGATAGGGCCGGCTGCAATTCCACCATATCCACCTTCCGGTACGACCACAGCGACTGCGATCTCCGGGTCGTCGGCGGGTGCATAGGCGATAAAGACGGAATTTTGCACTCGTCCGCGCTTTGGTATATCCTGTTCCGAAGTCCCTGTTTTGGCGGCTACGGAGAAGGGGAGATCCTGAAAAAGATGGGATGCGGTTCCTCCGGGTTGTGTCACGGCCGTCATACCTTCTTTTACCGTTTGAAAATGCTTTGGATCAATATCCGTCTCATTTAAAGCTTCTGGTTGGATCGTTTTTATCAATTTACCATCGGGAGCGGTGATTTTTTCTACCAATTGTGGGCGCATCCGTTTTCCGTCGTTGGCCAATGTCGCGGTAAATTGCGCCAACTGCATGGTGGAATAACGTTGTGCCTGACCAAAGGAAGCCAACACCATCGCTCCCAAGCCGGAGTTGCGCTCAGCGATGACCAGATAATCCTCGGTGCCCGTCTGTTCTCCTTTTAGCGGAATACCGGTTGGAACACCTAAGCCGAATTGATGAGTATATTCATTGAACCGATCAATGCTCTCTTTTCCTTCACTGCGGTACCAACGGCTAAACATCCAAGCATAATACGTATTGGCCGATTTGGCAAGGGCTTTTTTGGCATTTAACACACCGTAGTTATTGCCGCCGGAATTGCCCACAGGCGGCGTGGCCGGTGCATAGTAAAAAGTGCCGGGATCGCGGAAGGTGGTATAGGGACTGATCAGACCTTCATTTAAACCGACCAGGGTAGTCAAAGGTTTAAAAGTGGACCCCGGAGGTAGGATCGACATTGGATGCCGTTGATATTCCTGCTCCGGATCGTCTGCATCTCTGGCATCATAGGGAGCTTCTATAATCGTGCCGTTTCTTAGGGTATAGGTGAGATCTTGATAATCCTCAGCGGTGACAGGACCGTTCCAAATATTCGGGTCGTAATCGGGAAGGCTTACCATTGTTCGTACTTTTCCCGTTTTTACTTCCATCGCGACCGCATAAACATTTTTGGCGTCTGGTGCACGATTGCGTCCGGGAGCCTCTGTCTGTAACCACTTCAGTTGTTTTTCGGCAAAGGCTTCCGTCTCCAATTGCATCGTTTCGTCCAGTGTGAGGGTAAGATCGTTCCCCGGCTCCGGTTTTACTTCTTTGATCACATCCTCGACTCTTCCACTGGAATTGACCCGCACCAGCCGATAGCCGTGTTTTCCTCTCAGTTCATCTTGGTAGCTGTATTCCACACCATCCATGCCCACCTGTTCCCAATCAAGATAACCGCCTTCGTTATCCTCTTCCGCCGCTTGTATGTATTTTTGCATGGAAGATTTGGCACCGGCAAAAGGACGGACGTAACCCAGGGTCTGAACAGCAAAAGTATCGTCCCGATATTGGCGTAACGGTTCCAGGAATACATTAACCCCCTGATAGTCGGAGGGGTGTTCCGACAGTTGCACCACCTCTGCTTCCGTCAGACGATCTTTGATTTTTTTAGGATAGTACGGAGGCTGTTTACGCGGAACCGTATTGCCCTCTTGATCCAAACCAACATCCATGCTTTTTAAAACATCGGCAACGGAAAGATCCAACGCTTTAGCCACATTTCGGGCCGTTTCCAACTTTTCCTCTTTTGATTGATCCGTTTCCAAATACATCGCTGCAAATAGGGATTCGTTATCCACGACCAACTCCCCACCGGCATCAAAGATTTTGCCACGAGGGGCTACAACAGGAATCTGCTTAAAATTATTTTCAGCAGCCAACTGTTGATACTTTTCTCCTCCACCCAGTTGCACCCAGCTCAAACGCAGAATTAAGGCGACAAACAATAAAAAGACGATCAGCCACAACAAATGAAATCGATGGAAGATCATCTCGTCTGATGTTGCTGGAGATGGTTTTTTTGATTTAAACATGCCGAATGTTTCAACCTCTCTCCTCAAGTACCGTTCTATCATCTACAGTGTACCACAGTTCTCTTTATAAAAAATGCCCGATCGCTATCATCATAGGTTAGTGACGTGACCGCAACCGCTCTCCTGTCATATTCATAGATTACCAGAAACCACAAGATTCATTGATAGGAGAGAAAATGATGTTTCAAGCGAATTATCAATGGATTCGTAACCACGGTCAACGGATGGACTCCGATTTGCGCAAGGTGTTGATTAAACGGCTTCACTTGCTCCGTTGGATTCCATGTTTTTTACATCGATTCGTTTTATTTTTTTTACAGCGCTTCACCCGTGTTCCCGTATTGATCCAGTTGGAGCCTGAACTTGTTTTTAGCAGCCAAGCGATGCAAGGCATTGTGAGCAAGAGTAAAAAGAGAATGGATTATTATCCCACCATCCACACCTGCCATACCAAACTATCCCTCCATGAGCTGCGCTCCATCATGGAACGCGCAGAAGTGAAACGCGTCATCCTGGATCGGCAGGTTACGACTTGTCTGGATATCGCCACAGCAGTCACCCGTGCTCCCCTCGCCTGGGAAGCAAATAATCGCGGGGAAAAAGCCACCATCGCTGTACTTGACACTGGTATTCATCCCCATGCCGATCTGACAAAACCGGAAAACCGCATTATCGCCTTTAAGGATTTTGTCAAAGGAAAAACAAACCCATACGACGATAACGGCCACGGCACACACTGTGCCGGAGATGCCGCCGGCAACGGGTTTGCGTCGGAAGGAACCTATGTCGGACCGGCACCGGCAGCCCCTTTGATTGGAGTAAAAGTGCTGGACAAATGGGGCTCCGGTAAACTGTCCAATGTGATTGCGGGAATCGAATGGTGCATCGCCAATCGAGAAAAATACAACATTCGTGTATTGTCCCTCTCCCTGGGAAGCCGTAGTACCTCTCCCCATCAAAATGACCCTGTCGCCCAAGCAGCCGCACAAGCGTGGAAAAAGGGACTTGTGGTCGTCGCGGCGGCGGGCAACGACGGGCCAGAATCCGGCACGATTTCCTCACCCGGTATTCATCCCAGCATCATTACAGTGGGAGCAACCGATGACATGGGTACCCTGGATCGTTCAGACGATGAAATCGCCTCCTTTTCCAGCCGTGGACCTACTGCCAGCCACGTGACCAAGCCCGACCTCGTTGCACCGGGAACAGGAATCACTTCACTACGAGTGAAACGCTCCTATATTGATAAATTATCTCCTGACACCCGTGTCAGCCAAGACTACAGCACCCTATCCGGCACCTCCATGGCTACTCCGATTGTAGCCGGAATCGCCGCTGTGTTATTGACAGAGCAACCCGACTGGACACCCGACCAGGTAAAAGAAACGCTCGTCCAATCCGCTGAAAGCCTGAACTCGCCGCCAAACGATCAGGGGGCAGGCCAAGTTCAGGTCTTACAGAAATGGTTCAAGGAATAAAGCGTCCCATATAACGGGCCAACATCTGAACCGATCGATAAGAGTTTAGACGGCGGTACTGATCATTACCGTTGACCGTCATCCCGCTTTGAACCAGCAATTGCCTTATTTGATCGGGTGAGAGATCCTGTCGCAGATAAAAAAGAAGTGCAGCCGTACCCGTCACATGAGGAACTGCCATTGAAGTACCGCTCATCTCCCGTGTCGCTCCATTGAGCCAAGCCGATTTAATTTTATCCCCCGGTGCCGCCAAATCGACCCCTTGACCAGTATTGCTAAAACTGGCTAACTTACCGTCCTTCCCTGTAGCCGTCACTCCGATCGTTTCATTGAAACGGGCAGGAAAATCGACGCTCCCATTGGACCCTTGATTGCCGGACGCCGCCACCATCACAATCTTCCTGCGATGAGCGGTCTGAATGGCCTGTTGCAGGGAATCGCTCACTTTCACCATGCCAAAGCTCATATTGATCATATCCATGCGGTTTTCAATACACCAGTTGATGGCGCTTAATAGATCGGATAAACTTGCACTCCCTCGTCGATTAAAAGCCTTCACCGCATATAGATGCACCCGCGGTGCAACACCGATAATACCCAGTTCCTGGCTCCGTCCGGCAATGATCCCGGCGACATGGGTACCGTGTCCATTATAGTCATAGGGAGTAAACATCGGGGAGATGATGTTGACTCCCCCTTTGTAGTTACGCTGAACAGCCGCATGGTCATTGGCAATCCCCGTATCGATGACCGCCACTTTTACCCCACGTCCTTTTGTATATCGCCATGCCTTAGGAGCCTCCACCGTTTGGATCCCCCAAGGAATCGAAGCGTTCGATTGAGAGATCTCACCGACATACGGGTATGAAAGTGTTACTTGAATATCTGGCTCCCAATGGGCTATATCGGGATGGCCATCCAAACTGTAGGAATTTCCCGACTGCATAAACTCCCCGATCACCACCCCCAGGTGAGGGAGTATGCGTAACGGCCGTCCCCCCCACCGACTGATCTGCTGGATGCAATCTTGAGGATTTCTTTTTTGGCGAAGGTGGATAATCTTACGCACCTTGGGACGGCGATTGTACATGGGAGGCACAGGAAACCAGTCCGGTAGCATCGCTTTCAACTCCTTGTTCTCACTGTTCACCCGTGACTGAATAGATTGGAAAGGAATTTAAAACAGTAAAAGGAGGATTTATCTTGAAGAAACCCAAACTCTACACATCACGTCCCCCCACCGTAAAATCGTCCCCTCCATCAAGACAGTCACGCCCTTCCCCACCGCCTTCTGACCAGAAATCGTTATCCTCCCATCCCTGGCTAACAAATGAAAGCGCCCAGTTCAGCCGCATGGATCAAGTCCAGAATCTGTCCCAACAACTCACAAAAGTGACTTCTCAGATGGAGAAATGGTTAAACTCTTTCGCCCATCTCTCCCACGCCACCCAAGACCGAAAAGCGTTAAATGACTTGATCGCTGCCCTCTCCCAAAAGAAAAACAATTCATCTTCCCGTTCAACGGGAGGAAGCAGCGGGAAATCCATTTCCGACTCGCCTGGCTCCACGGTCTTTGTAAACAATGACAACAACGATGACAAAGGATCATCCGCATTTCCCAAACCGCATTCCAACGACGGCGATAGCCTCTACGATTTGATCAACGCTCCAGGAATGAATAAAATCGTGGATCATGTGATGAAAAATCGTCAAAGCAGACGGGGAAAGAAAAAATAATCTGCAAAATGGGCTACTCAGTAGCCCATTTTCGTTGAGCCCATTCTTCAACCGCCTTTTTTCCTTTTCGTCGGTGTTTCCAGATGGCGTTTCAATTGGCGCGCTTTTCCCTCTGAAAGCCAATTCTGCCCACCGAGACGATCCAAAGCATCACCAGGTGATGATGAACCCAGGATTGTATCCATCATTGCTTTCATCTCTTTGTTGTCGATAGGGGCTTGTGTCATTTGTCGCACCATCTCAAAAATGCCATTCATCCCCTGTTGCTGATAATTTTTGCGGGCATTTTGCAATAAGCGATCCATCACTTGCTCATTCATCACATTGCGCCCCAGCACTTGGTTGATTAAATCAGCAAAATCCTTTTTAGATGGCCCCGATTGGGACATGATGTCTCCCCCTTGTTAAAAAACTCTCGTCCCTCACACCAACACTGTATGAGAGCCTTGGGGGAATGCACATGTCACCCACCCAGAGCCCGAAAAAAAGGCCAATACCCACTTGAAAAAGGGCAAAAAAATACCCGTCTAGTAGACAGGTCAGATTGATGACAAAGCAGGTCCGGGTCCCGATTTTCGTTATCAAGGTTTGTCGCAGCCTCCCCGTCTATTCAGACGGGTATTTCTCGCTTTTAATAGGATAAGCCTGAAAATAGCAAAACGCGGGCGGGAGCAGCCTCGGTCTCACGCAGTTTGATTGGAGCCGCCACCATAAAGTATGACCCTTGCTCCACTTCCCGCAGGCGTAACCCTTCCATAATGATTACCCCAGCACGGAACAAGGTTTTATGCGTAGGGTGACCCGGCTGGCTTCGTTCCACTCCCAGACCGTCGATACCCACTCCTTGAACACCGATTGAGGCTAAGTATGAAGCCCCGTCTTCCGCCAGAAATACAAATTCAAAGTCAAAATCCTCACGGAAGGAGTTACGTGTTTTTAACAGGAGAAACTCCCCAGCACCAATATCAAAGCGTTCCAGATCGGAGCGACTGATTCCACCTTCTACTGTGGTAAGATCCAACACACGACAAGGGCCGACCAATTTCTCCACCGAAATCGTCTCCATCGTTCCCCCGTCCGGCAACATATGTAAGGGGGAATCGACATGAGTGCCGGTATGAACATCCATATCGACACGGGATTCACGCGTCGGACTGGTATCAAAATCCTGCACCACCCGAATCTGCGGTTTTTTCTCCTCTTTATTTTTATAGACAGCCATGTTTCCCTCGATCGTCATCGATACATCATAAACCTGATACATGAAAACCCTCTCCCTTGTCACGGTTTTGAATTGATCTCACTACCTTGTACAACCGAATGACTACGCAAACGCTGGGGGGTATTCCAGCTGAATCCATCTTTGAAAAGAAGGTCATCCGCTTCCTGTGGACCGGATTTACCCGCCTCATAAAAGCAAAGGCTATCATCGTTTTGATCCCAGATATTGCGGATGGGATCGATAAACTGCCAGGCGAGGGAGACTTCATCCCAATGGGTAAAAAAGGTGCGATCTCCCTCCAACGCATCATGGAGCAAGCTTTCATACGCTTCCGGTGATCCTTCTTCATAGTTATTGCAAAACTCCATCGCAATCGGAACCACTTCCATCTCGCCTCCGGGCTTTTTTGCGTTCATCTGGAAGGAGAGCCCTTCATCGGGATTAATTTTGATCACTAATAAATTGGGAGCAAGATCATTGTTTTTATTGAAGTAGAGATTTTGGGGAACGCCTCGGAATTGGATTACCACTTCGGTCGCTTTCTGGCCCAACCGCTTACCGGTGCGGAAATAAAAGGGAACACCGGACCAGCGAAAATTATCGATATACCATTTCCCCGCGACAAAGGTCTCATTGGCGGAGTTTGGCGGAACATCTTCTTCTTCTCGATACGCAGGAACCGTACTCCCATTTAACAGCCCTGCCGTATATTGTCCCCGCACCATCCGCTTCGCCACATCCGCTTCGGTCCATCCTCGCAGCGAACGTAACACTTTCACCTTTTCGTCATGGATGGCTTCCGGCTTTAGTCGGCTTGGCGGCTCCATCGCCACCATTGTTACTATTTGCAGGATATGATTTTGCACCATATCGCGCAGAGCCCCGGCCTGATCGTAGTAGGCGGCGCGCTCCCCCACCCCGACCGTTTCACTGGCCGTAATTTGCACATTGCTGATATAGCGATTGTTCCACATGGCTTCAAATAGATTGTTGGCAAAGCGGATCACTTCGATGTTCTGAACCATCTCTTTCCCCAAGTAGTGATCGATCCGATAGATCTCTTCCTCCAAAAACGACTGCGAAATTTGGTCGTTTAAAGCTTTAGCCGAGGGGTAATCATGACCGAAAGGTTTTTCGATCACCAATCTTCTCCAACCGTTGGTCTCCGTCAGTTTCACTTTTTTTAGTCGAGAAACCACATCGCCGAACAGACGAGGAGAAATCGCCAAATAAAATAAGCGGTTTTGCGGAATTTCCCACTCTTGCTCCAACCGTTCGACTTCCTGCTTCAATTGTTGGTATCCCGTTTCTTCTGTCACATCGAGGGAAACATAGTGAAACCGGTTTAAAAAAGCAGCCCAATCCTGTTCCGTATCCGTATCCAGACGTGAATACTTTTGCACCGATTCCCGCACAATGCTTTGATACTCCTGCCGCTCGCGGGCAGAGCGGCCTAAACCGACGACGGCAAACCGCGGATGAATCCATCCATTTCGATGCAAGCTGTAGAGTGCGGGAAACAACTTGCGCCGGGCTAAATCTCCCGCCCCTCCAAATAAGACCATAACAAAAGGATTTTGTCGATCGATTTGTGGCTGTGACAACATATTCACTCCTATTCCGTCCGTTTTCTTTCCCCTGGAGGGAAACCCGGCCCGACCCCTTCCATCTATGGATTCATAGCGGATGGTTCGTTGCTGTTAACGTTTCCCGCTTTCCTACAGAAAAAAACTGCTGACGACATTCGTCAACAGCGCCCAGAAGCTCCTTCATCTCTTTATCGATTTGCCAAAAGAGGGAGGAATCCCGCAACCGCTTGTGGAAAAATCAGCATCCCGTCCCGCTTCTCCTCCTTGGCGCCAAAATTCAACCACACAATCCAAGGGTTGTGCAATCGTCTCACTGTTAGCGAAAAACCAAGTTTTTTCGGTGGAAGTAGCAGCGGAATCACCGGTAAATGTTAGATAATACACCGTATAACGAAGGGTTTTCCCTTCTGATTCTTCAATATCAAAATGCATTTCATGGCTGATGGAGAGGTCACTAAATACCGTTTCAATCGAATGCCTCGTTCCATCGTCCGTCTGAGTCGTCAATATTACCTGGTCCGATTGTTCGTCCAGTTGAATCGCGATCGCTTGACCATATACCACTAACTCCGATTGTTCCAAATTAAGACAACCGGTTATCATCGATCCTTGTTCCATTGCTCGCTTGATTAGGGTTTCCAATTCTGGAGCCGTCATCTCTCGGACCGATGATTGAAAGTTGACGACATTGCCATGGGGAAAAATACGCATAAGGTTGTCCGATCCTTTCTAGCGGATTCTCCCAGATTATACCCTAGTCCCTTTACCGGATTCAAGGCGATTGACGTTTTCGTTCTTTTTCCAGACGGCGTAGTTCCACCCGCCGAATTTTTCCACTCGTCGTCTTTGGCAGTTCTGCTGTAAATTCCAATTCACGGGGATACTTATAGGGAGCGGTCAGGTTTTTTACATGTTCCTGCAACTCTCGTCGCAAAGCCGAAGTCGTATCATATCCCCGTTTCACCACCACATACGCCTTGACGATAGAACCTCTGACGGGATCGGGACTAGCGACAACCGCACATTCCCGTACCGCTGGATGTTTGACCAACGCATCCTCCACTTCAAATGGGCCAATCGTATAACCGGAGCTGATGATAATATCATCGGATCGACCCTCAAACCAAAAATAACCGTCCTCATCTCGCCACGCTCGGTCACCGGTTAGATACCAGTCTCCACGAAACGCTCGACGAGTTCGTTCCTCATCGCGGTAATACTCGGAAAAAAGTGCCGGTGCATCCTTATAAACAGCGATATCGCCCACTTTTCCTACAGGAAGCGGCTTACCTGTTTCATCGATGATCTTCACATAATTGCCTGGTGTTGGTTTTCCCATTGAACCCGGTTTGCTGGTCATACCCTTCAATGTTGCTATCAACAGTGTATTTTCCGTCTGACCGTATCCATCCCGCACTTCTACCTGAAAATACCGGCGGAAGGTATCAATCACCTCGCGATTGAGGGGTTCACCGGCACTGACGGCACTATGTAGACGGGAGAGATCAAACCGCTCCAGTTCATCCACCTTTGCCATCATTCGGTATTCAGTGGGTGTGCAGCATAACACTTGTACCCCATTTTCCGCAATTAACGCCAATGTTTTTTCTGGATCAAATCGACCATGATATACCAACGCCGTGGCACCACTAGCCAATGTGGAAAGAAAAGGGCTCCATACCCATTTTGCCCATCCCGGTCCTGCGGTCGCCCAAACCAGATCGTTTTCATGGATATTTAACCATTCCATCGCGGCCACGCGATGATGGGCCAAGGCCCAACGATGGCGATGGATCACTCCTTTCGGACCGCCGGTGGTTCCCGATGTATAAGAGAGAAAAGCGATATCGTCAAAAGAAGTCTGCGGAAGAACAACATCGTTTTCGCATTCCTGTAAGCGTGAAAAATCTTCCCAGCGATCATGGCTGTCAGCTCCATCAACCACCCATCCTCGGCGAAGAAAAGAAAAACCTTCCACCGCTTGATCCACCTTATCAACTAAGACCCGATTCATAATAACAGCGGCCACTTCCGCATGCTGCATCCGATAAGCGATATCAGCGGGCTGCAACATTTCCGATCCAGGCAAGACGATTAAGCCTGCCTTCAATGCTCCTAAATACGCAATATATGCCTCAGGCAGTCGAGGCAACAAAATCAAAATACGATCACCTTTACTTAAACCTGCAGATACCAACCCTGCGGCCACTTGATCAGAATGCGTTTTCAATTCTCCATACGACACTTCCCTTTGTTCACCGCTTTCGCTCAACCATCGAATCGCGGTTCGATCAGAAGCGGATTCAGCAAAGCAATCAATCATTTGCGCCAAATTAAATGCTTCGGGAATAGTCCGATCCACGACAATCCCTCCATTCACCTTGTTCCTCATTCATTTCGACAGAAAGTGCTTTTTTCCTGGAATATGAAACGAAGGCAGCGGTTTACCCACTGCCTTCCACACCAAATTATAAACTTATTCACTGAAACGGACTGCCTTAGCGAGCAGCGCCACCGCTCAGTTGTTGCTCAGCCAAAGAGACCAAGCGTTTCGTGATTTCCCCACCTACAGAACCGTTGGCACGAGAAGTGGTGTCAGGGCCCAGTTGAACGCCAAATTCAGAAGCGATTTCGTACTTCAATTGATCCAGAGCTTGAGCAGCACCAGGAACCAACAGTTGGTTGGTGTGGCGCTCGCGTTGTTGTTGTTGCATTTTCGATTCACCTCCTTGTAGATGGTACTCTTATGATGCTTTGTCGGTAGCCGCCCCATTCAAGTGAAATTCTGGAATGTATTTCATGGTCACTTTGTTCTGTGTAGATGACTATATTGAGAAGCAGCTAACGGGAAAAGGAAGTGAACCCATGGATAAGTTTCATTCCCTCGATCTGTTGATGTTGGAACTTAATTTGGATCTTGCCAATCAAGCTTATGCTCCCTGGTCAATCACAAAATTGAATGAGATTAACCGTCATCGCCGCGCGATAAAGGAACAGTTCGGCACGTTGCCAACGTTGAAGCCGCGCATTTAAAAATAAAAAGCCCAATGTGCATGCGCACGCGATGACATTGGGCTTTTTGATTATGAAATTCGCTTTAACTCCAGCCATTTGCTACGCAATTGTTCGATCTCTTGACGGATCTCCAATTGTTCCAAAAATTCATGTCGTTCGATCGCCTGGCGGTACTCCTCTTTCTTCATGAGGTACTTTTGTTTCAGCTCATGTAGTTGATCCATCGATTGCCACCTCATTCCACAAGTATCAGAGTGAGTGAAGCTGTTTCATTCATTCCCTCGCCAGTAATGCGTCAAACATTTTATGAACCAAACAAAATCGGAAAAAACTGCCTCCTCATCAGTCAGCAGTTTTTTGGTCGTTGTCCGGAGACTGTTTTCGATATAAAACCGAGCGCCGAAAAAGCGGATACATCCTGGAAGCATCCACTGCTGTCCACAGCCTGGTTCCTGCCACTACAGTATCGTTTAAACGACGACGGATGTAATCATATTTTTCCAAACGGTGAACGATCGTCTCCCATTGATCAGTAGACCCCAGATGTTCGTTAAACAGGCGATAAACTTCACTTAACTGCACTGACGGATCCGGTTCACGCCAATCTGGGTCCAATCGAGGATAGACGAGCAATCCCCATAAGATGACTAACGACGCTCGTGATTGGTCATCCCAGTTTTGATGGGGACGATTAACTTGTTCGTTTTGATTTTGACTTTTGACGCGACCACCGAATCGGGACGTTAACCACGAACTGATCTCCTGAACCGACAGATGTGCCATGTGTTTCGCCCCTTTCCCTTCTTCAAACCCAATAATAAAAACCTTGTGACATTGAGAAACGATATTATCTTTATCGCCCATTTGACGTATATATATACTAAAAAAAGGGGAATAAACTGGGATTTATATCGATTTTTTTCTTATATATAAGTAAACATGGATGATACAATGAAATAATAGCGACCAATTTCAAGCGAAATCGCTCCATTACCACTTATAAAGTATTTTTAGGGTAGTTTTTCTAAGTTTTTGGTGGAAAACATCATTATACTTTTGTTATATTTATAGATAATAAATTAATATGAGGTGAGGGATGGCATGTTTGACACAAAAAAAGGGAAATATTCTTTTGCAGAAAATGAACGAATTATTGAAAAAATGAACGAAGGCTTTCAACAGGGGATGCGGGATCGGGACATTTTAAAAGAGCTTTCTACGGAATTAAACCGTGGATTTGCCGGTATCATGTCCCATGTGCGTAAATTGCGAAATGAACATCCGGAACGTTTTTTATCGAACACGAATTCTGACAGTGAACACGAAAAACGGCTTAACAGTTGGACCGAAGAAGAGGAAAACCAAGTGATCGAGTGTGTCAACAACTATTTGGAACAGGGGAAATCTCTTGCTTCAGCCATCGCTTACTTAGAAAAAAAGCTAAATCGAACGCAAGGGGCCATCTACCAACGTATTTACACCCTGCGTCGCAAATTTCCAGAACGATTTACCCGCATGCCGGAATCGAGACCGCGCAGAAAACGTCAATTGGAAGAATGGCAATTTCAGCGCCCTGTTATTCGCGACCTGAACGGACAGTCTCTATCCGAATCGCAATCGGCATACTACCCTCAGCAAGAAGCAGCAGCATCGATGGAATCCATCCATATGACATCGATTCATCAACAGGATAACTTGTCGGAAGAAGAAATGGTGATAAAAGCATTTGAAAATCGGTATGGAAAAGCAAATCTTTCCACCCGAAAACAATTGTTGCGACTGATGGAGCAATATGGACATACCCGTGTCTCCATCGCCTTGTTCACCTTGCAAGATAATAAGGAGTTCCCCGCTATGATCGTTCGTTTTCTGGATAATCATCTTTATCATAATCATCCCACCAATTGAAAAAGAGAGCGTGGACCCTTATTAAAGATCCGCGCTCTCTTCGTTATCAGTGTTAACACGAAGCCGAACTGGAATGCTGGCATTGAGGATCGTGGTGTTATCCCTCGGCCTGGATTGTGGCCGAATCTCCACTTGACCCACCACATCGTATCCAAATTCGTCACATAGATCAATCAGTCTCGCTTGAAATTGCTTCAGTTTCCGTTCATCGATATCGGATCGTTGGTAACTTAATACTAAGGATAAGCGATCATCCGCCGTGGCCGCCGTCGGGCGCTCTTTTTCCTTGCCGAACATATTTAAAAAAGACACAGATTTCACCTCACTTCATTAGGCAATATGAAAAATACGTTTAATGCGATTGATGAGACTCGACTCCTCCAAATCCAGATAGGGAACATTTTCTCCGTTAATACGGCGGGCGATATTGTTAAAAGCGCGACCAGCCAGCGATTTTCCATCCAATACCACAGGTTCACCCGTATTGGAAGAACGGATGATACGTCGATCTTCCGGTACGATGCCCAACAAATTGATGGCCAAATGGTTTTGCACCCGTTCTACACTGAGCATATCCCCGTCTTTCACCATTCCCGGCTGAACCCGGTTGACGATGAGGTCAATCTGAGCCAAGTCGGCGGATTCCAATAATCCGATGACCCGGTCTGAATCCCGTACCGATGGAATTTCGGGGTTGACGACAAGAATCGCCCGATCCGCCGGTGCGATTGCATTGCGAAAGCCACCTTCAATACCGGCGGGGGAGTCGATAAAAATAAACTCAAACTCGTTGCGCAGATCATCCACCAGCTGTTTAACCTGAGCGGGAGTTACTTCCTCTTTATACCGGGTCTGAGCGGCGGGAAGCAGTGCCAGGTTGGGATATTCCTTGTGCCGTACCAACGATTGGCGCAGTTTGCTCGTTCCTTCAACTACATCCACCAAGTCGTATACGATCCGGTTTTCCAACCCTAACATTAAATCCAGCTTCCGCAAACCGATATCGGTATCCATTACACATA
This sequence comes from Desmospora activa DSM 45169, assembly GCF_003046315.1. Classification (NCBI taxonomy): domain Bacteria; kingdom Bacillati; phylum Bacillota; class Bacilli; order Caryophanales; family Thermoactinomycetaceae; genus Desmospora; species Desmospora activa. Next base: position 2,368,994 of record NZ_PZZP01000001.1, read on the forward strand.
CTTGACGCCCTAATTGCGCTAAGGCGAGTCCGACCGAAGCCACTGTCGTCGATTTTCCGACACCGCCTTTCCCACTTGTCACCGTAATCGCTACGGATTTTTGCTCCATTGCTCGATTACCCCTTTCCTGCCCGTTCTATCTATTGTGATCGACCCACCGCTTCCCACCACAAAAGAAGAAAGAATCCCGCTTATGGCGGCAAGCCCCAATATTACCCTATTGGCTTTCCAACCGAAAAATGAGGATTCTTCTTCGCTCCATGTAAAATTTCAATCATTTTAATGATTTGACACACTGCAACAAGATTCCCTATTATTGTATCAAATTTCTCAATACAAAAAAAGATATTTGTGGAAATTGATCATGTTTACTCCCTACTCCTCAGACGAAAAGTGTTCCAACTCCTTTGAGAGGGCACGCCAAACGAAAGCGGCCAGAGTCAAATCATCCAAATACCCCATGACAACCAGATAATCCGGAATAATATCCATCGGCATAATAAAATACAACAACGCAGCCACGGCCAACGCTTTTTTTACCCAGCTGGTTTTTGGATCACGAAAATAGCGGTACAATGCCTTCCATTTTTTCGCCACTTGCGCAATACCGCCTACCCGTTTCGCTTTTCGATCCAATCCGGTCAACATTTTCCTGATTACCGAGGATTTTGCCACAGGATTCAGCCTTTCTATATTTGATCAGTCGTAATACATATTTTTGCGGCAGTGTGAACAGATTACCGCATCTTCTTTTACTTGCCCACCACAGTGAGGGCAAATAAATAACGCTTGACCTTCCAGCTGTGCCCACAAATCGGGATCGGATGTTTTCGGTTGTGGTGTCTGTTCATGGGAGGGGGGAAGTTTCGGTTCCGGCTGTGACTCAGGTTTTGAGCTAAGCTGTGCTTCCGGCTTTGATTCAGGTTTAGGTGGAGGTGGTAGCTGTTGGGCTTGTGGCGTCGGTTGTGATGGTTCCGCAACCGCATGCTGCTCTCCTGCTTGTTTGATTTGCTCTTTTCCCTGTTCCTCCTGTAGCCGTTCCTTTTCTTCTTGTTTTTTTAACTCCTCTACTTCACGTTCCCATTGTTTGATCGTCTCGCGAATCGATTGGATTTGTTGCAGCGTGGCGCGAATGGAATCCGTGACTTCCCATTTCTCCTTTTGTTCCCACAGATGATACGCCTCCTTCCCCAACTGCCGATACAGGCGTACCTCCTCTTCGCGCTTTCCCTTGATCGCCATATTTAAACGGCTAATATCCATCAGTTTTTTAGAACGCTGACTGGTGGATTCGATCCCCTTTTTCAAGTTTTGCTTTAAATCCGTAAGCAAGCCCACTCGCATTCGCCCCTTTTTGCGCTTGCTCCCGCTGAGGAGTCTTTTTCCCTATTGTACGACGAAAACGGACCAACTTCCAGGAAACAACCTGAAAAAAGAAGGGAGAACACCGATTCACCCGTGCTCTCCCTTCTTTTCCTACCCCGTTGATTGATAAAACAAAAATCCCATCTAAACCGAAACTTTTTGTGAGACCGAGGAGGACTCTGACTCCGCATCCGAAACTTTAGACTGGCTCACCCGCAACCACCAGGCACCGATGATCAGCAGTGCTGCCGTCAACACAAACAACCCCCGTATCGTGATAAAGCCGGAGAGAAAACCACCCGTAATCGGCCCCAGCATATTGCCGAGAAAAACGGCGCTGGTGCTGTATCCGTAAGCGGTACTCTCTTTGCCCACAGGGGCGTTTTGACGAATGAGCGAGTTGAGCGCCGGGAGCAATCCGCCCATACACAGCCCCAGTAAAAAGCGTAGGATCAACAGCTGCCAAACCGATTGCACAAAGGCATGAGGAATAAAAAAGAGTGCCGCTCCCAACATCGCGTAAAACAAGACTCGCTCTGAGCCGAAGCGGTCGCCCAATTTACCCAATTGGGGAGAGGCTAACATATTGGCCATACCGGTAACTGCAGTTACCAAACCGGCGAAAAAGGCAACATACCCACCGGGAGCACCCAGTTCAGAGACAAACAAGGGCATCTGCGGCATCGGAGCCAACATGGCAAACTGCAACAGAAAGCCCACAGAAAAGAGAAAGAGTAGCGGCTTTTGATGCAGAATAAAGGAACCTTCGGCGAAAAAACCTTTTCGCTCTTGCGTGGGGTCTGGTTTCTGCTCTTCTTTTACCGCCATCAATACAACCAGTGTAGCAAGGCCGATGATGGTGCCGGTCAGGAAAAAGATCATACGAAATCCAAACATTTCAGCCATGGCCCCACCGATAAAGGGCCCCAATATGCTCCCGGCCACTGCACCGGATTGTAGCATTCCCAAAGCGTATCCAGCCTTCTCCTTCGGGGTGTTTGTCGCTGTCAGCGAGATGGAAGCCGGAATGAAACCGGCAACCACCCCATTCAGCAAACGTAAAAACAAAAGTTGCAGCGGACTGGTCGCCAATCCCGTCAACAGGATCACAATCGTCATCCCGAACCCGGAGCGCAGCACCATGATCTTCCGCCCCACTTTATCGGCCATACTTCCCCAGATCGGGGCCATCACAAATGCCGATAAGAAATTCGCTCCAAAAATGATCCCGGCCCACAGTTGCGTTTTGGCTGGATCGGTTATCCCCATCTCCTTCAGATACAAGGGCAAAAAGGGGATAATCATCGTCATGGCACTCATCACCAAAAACTGTGATACCATCAAAATGTACAAATTACGTCTCCAAGTTTCCATCGCGCTCTTTCTCCAATCCCTTCATTTTCTATGATCTATTATTTAGTTTCACGAAATATAAGGTTAAAAAAAGCTGCCTTGTAATCACTAGGCAGCAACATCCCACTTGACAACATTCTTATGGAGAAGACCGATTAAACTCCGTCGTCCATTCTCGACGTAAGGATCGATCTACATGCGAGACATAATGAAGGCGTTCGATCCGTTGAATCATCTGATCCGCCTTATGTCCGTCGATATACATAAAAACATATTTTAGTCGTTTGGACATGTAATGGATGTTACCCATGCGTCCCAATGAACGCGCCGCCTTGAGATCCTTCACCCAAACAGCCAACCCGAGCCGTTCCGCGATCTCGCTAGACATGTGTCGTGTCTCCTTTATCACATAGTTCCGCCAGGGGTATGCCGATGGATCCGTCTCTCTTCCTATATATTAGGATAACAAAGTCTTATTTATAAATCAAACCGCTTACATCAATCAAAAAAACCGCCCTATTTCTAGGCGGTCGGATAGCCACAAACAATCAACCACAACCCCTGCGCTGTTTTCGGTTGGCCTGACGCAATTCTCGCGGGTCGTTGATCGGCACTTTAATGGAGTCGGAAACCGCTCCAGCCAGGGTACGGCTCACTTCGGACAGCAAATGATCCACCTGTTCCTCCGCTTCCAGGTATTGTCCGATCAAGGGATGTTTACGGATCTGTTTCAGAAACGCATTCGCTTCTTTTTTGGCAGCGTAATAATCCGGATGGAAATGGCCAAATCGCTGCGCCTCTTCAAACAGCTCTTTTTTTCGTTGAAACTGTGCGATCAGGGATTGCGCCTCATCGCTCTCCTGTACTTTTTGCTTCAGATGAAGGTACCGTTTCACTTCTTCTGACTCATTTATCTGATCGGCTAGTTGGTAAGCCTCTAACAACAACTCCGACATATCCAACGTACTCATGGATATCCCTCCCGCTTCTATCATAACACAATCTCTGGAAAACCCGCTTGTTGAACACCTTCTCATTCTTTCCAGGGAGGGAAAATCCCCACTTGGCTCACTTCAGACAGACTGAAAGAGAGTTCGTTCCCATTTTCTCCTCTCCCCTGCACAATCCACTCCCGCCCCTCGGCAGTGACGAAAAGCGGTGTGATCTGCTGAAGGCAGCCCTTGGAATCAGTCCAGGTTACATCCAACTCCAACCGCGCCGCCTGCCGGAACACCTCCCGCAGCGTCGATTCATGGTACGGGCGCAGGGAGCGTGTCCACATGTGTGGCAGGGAAGACCATCCCGGAATCGCCGCCTCGGGACGTAATTCAGGCGGTTCCACCCGCCACGCGCCCAAGGGATCCTCAGATTGGCTTTGATATTCTTTTTGCTCTTCTTCCAGCCGCCACCACCATGCCTTTTTTCCCGTCTTCCCCTGTGCCAGCGGAACGGCCCGTTCCTTCAGCCAGCGCTGAAAAGCCTCCGCCCCTCCTTCAGTGAGAGCAAAGGAGCGCTCACCCACCCTGCGTCCCCAATCCGGCCATTCGTGCAAGCATTGTCCCCATTCCTGCGCTAAATCATCCTCATCGAACTGTGCCAACCAAACCGATTCCAGCCGGGCCCCTCGCGGTTGCGCCCACTCTTGCAGCGAATGGGTTACGGTGGTAGGCAGGGGGCGACCCGTCAACTCCTGCAATACCCGTTCCATCTCATTCACTGTCATGCCCGACTGTGCACCTCGCTTAACAGCATCCGGCGACAACAAATAATGGGTAAGCTGCTCTCCCCCCATATAATCGGCAAACTGAGCCAGGCGCCAACGTTCGGCCAAAGGGGTCCCCGGCGGTAGCAGCACTTCCCCGTCTGGCTGTACTCTACCCTTCCAGCCGTTATCCCCCCGCTTTAACATCGACACCCAGGGCGACCAACGCCAGAGCGGATTCTCTTTTTCTTCAATTCGCTCTATCCACCCCATCCATGTCAATAAGCTCATCCACTGGTGGAGTATATCCGCCACTTCGCTTTGGGTAATCACACGACCCTTGGTCGATCGATCTCGCCAAGCGGCGGAAACTGTCTCTTCCCAAGGTTGCCAATCGGAGCGGTTTTGCTGTTTTAGCCACCACCACAAGGGATGGTGTTGAGGATGGGAAGCCAGCAGGGACTCTTCCACCACCGCGAATAACTGCTCCAAACGCTCCGACCATGACAACAGCAACCACTGGGCCACCGCCGGCGGATTAAGTTTAGCCGACCGTCCTTCCATCTGAATCAAACCGAGACGGCGTCCCAACTCCAACAGTAAGGCAAAGGCTGCGTCTCCCGTTTCATCCTCCCAAACGGTTCCCCGCAAGCCATCGCTGTCCAACTCAAGCTCTGCCGACCATTTTCGTCTGAGTGGCTGTGGGATTCGTTGTTCCTTCGTCAGCGGCAACCCTTCCCGCTCCATCAAGACCAAAAAATAGAAGAGCGTATCCCACACCCCTACCAGCCGATTTTCCCCTGCAGCATCCGTTCCAGGAAGCGGACAGGGGCGAATACTGCCATCCAGATACGCTTCCCGTACTTCCCGCGGACACCAGTATACCCGCTCTCCACCGGGAAGTCGCAACCGGAAAACCAGTCCTCTTCCCGCCAACAACGATAAGCCTATCCGCAGGCGAGCAGGTGACAGTTGCACATGGGTAGCTGTACGTCCCAGATCTGTATCCGACAACGGTTGCTCTCCCACCTGCCAAGTAAGCAACTCCATCGCTTGCTGCTCCCAGCGACTCCAATCGGACTCTCTTTCCCGTAGACGTTGTTTCCATCTCGCGATAAAAGGTTCGAGTCCCTCTGTTTTCTCCAATCCCAGCCGCCGGCACATCTGTGCGATTACATCGACGGACAGCGCCTCTAAGCAGTCTTTCCACTGTGGACGATGCGTGATTAGTTCCATTGTTCCGCATCCATCCAACGATAGCGATAACCTTGTTCCACTAAAAACCGCCTCCGGTTCCATGCATATTCCTGATCGACGCTGTCCCGGGTGACCACGTTGTAAAAAAACGCCCGGTTTTCTCCTTTTTTGGGACGCAGAATACGCCCCAATCGCTGCGCTTCTTCCTGCCGTGAGCCAAAGGTGCCCGATACCTGTATCGCAGCTTCTGTATCCGGCAAATCAACGGCGAAATTGGCCACTTTTGACACTACCAAGACACTAATTTTCCCTTCTCGGAATGCCCGATATAAGGACTCCCGCTCTCCTTGCGGGGTGTTGCCCGTAATCAGGGGAGCTTGCAACCGTTCGGCGATTGCCCGCAATTGTGAGAGATATTGACCGATCACCAACACCTGTTTTTCCTGGTGATGTGAAACAAGATGTGCCACCGCATCCATCTTGCTCGGATTTTCAGCTGCGATCCGATATCGTTGCTGCTGCTTTGCCTGCCGATATTTGCGAAGACGATCCGCAGCCATCGAGACGCGTACCTCCACACACTCCGCCTCTGCAATCCATCCTTGTTGCTCCATCCATTTCCACGGCATTTCAAACCGCTTCGGTCCGATGAGAGAAAAAACATCCTCCTCGTTCCCATCCTCACGCACCAGTGTCGCCGTTAATCCTAACCGACGACGTGCCTGAAGTTCAGCAGTGGCACGAAAAACCGGCGCCGGTAACAAGTGGACCTCATCATAGATGATCAAGCCCCAGTCTCTTTGCTCAAACAGGCCCAGATGCGTAAACTCTCCATCACTGTCGTCACGATGGGTCAGGATTTGGTAGGTAGCTACCGTTACGGGGCGCACTTCTTTGCACCTGCCGCTGTACTCGCCGACTGCATCCGCAGGCAAATCGGTCTTCTCTCGAATTTCCCGAATCCATTGTTGTACCGATGTCGCATTGGGTGTCAAAATCAAAGTGGCACGCCCCACCCGCGTCATCGCCGCCAACCCGATCACCGTTTTGCCGGCTCCACAGGGAAGTACCAGTACCCCTGATTCATGCTGGTTAAAAATCTCTACCGCCTGCTCTTGATACCCTCGCAAGCAAAAGGGTTGACCACCCTCCAACCGTTCCCGCAACTGTACCGCCAATGCTTCCCCTTCTACATACCCGGCACCGTCCTCTACCGGATATCCCTGGCGCATCATCTCCTCTTTGATCCAACCGCGATCCACCGGATCTACCCGTAAGCGTTGATCATCCACCCACACCAACCGCGAACCCACAATCGGATGATCCCGGGCCCATCGAATCCGCTCTGGATCTTCACAAACCAACAAAATGGAGCCAGATGGATGGGACTCCAATCGAAACAGGCCGTACCGCGCCATCGTCTCCCGAAGTTCCTCATCCAGTGAGCGGGCCAAGCCCCATTGACTATTCTCCCGCAAAAAGGAGACAACACGATCAGCGGACCAACCAGATGCGGCCGCATTCCACAGGGACAACGGCGTCAATTGAAAAGTGTGCATCCCTTCCGGTGTTTTCACCTGATGGGCAAAGGCGGTCAATCCTGCCCGGATCTCCTCGATCCGAGGATGGTCTTCCTCCAACAAAATACGTCCCATACTTTCTACAATTAAGGGAGCATCCGCTTGAAACTGCATACCTACTCACCTTCCACCAACATCAAAATCCGAAATTATAGACCTGTTGCTAATCATTCTTTCGCAAATCCAACGGAAACATGACTGTTGGAGTGAAATCTGTGATAAAATGTGAGAAACGAAATTGGTCCGAAAATACTGCAACTTTTTTACTCCAGCCTCCGTCCAAAAAGTGTAACAACCAAAGGAGGCCGGATACCATGACCCTTCGGCAGGTGAAATGGATCATGATGGGAATCTTGTTTGTATGGAGTATAACCGGTTGCGGCACCCCGATGTCGGATGACAGCAACGGAGGAACGGGCGCCGACGATGCTGAAAGGGAAAATGTCAGCGTTATCGCCTTTAAAAATGAACCTGAGGAAAAGCTACCTGCTTCCGTTCAAGCAAAAAAAGAAGAGCTGCTGCAACAAAGCCCACAGCAACCGGAGCACGTCGCAGTGGAACACCAAGGCACCCTGTATGCGATCATCGCCAGCTCGCAAAAGCCGACGGGAGGATACACCATCCGTGTCAACCAGGTTGAGCAAAACGGCGACAAGGTGACGATTCACGCCGAGGAAATCGCCCCCCCTGAGGACGGCATGGTGATACAAGTGCTTACCACCCCAGTAGCGGTGATCTCGTTTCAGGCGGAAAAAGAGATGGATATTGAGTTGAAGATGGAAGAAGAGAATGCAAAGGAATCTCCAGATGCCTCTCGCTCAGAAAAAGATCAGCCAACGAATGCAGAGGATTCACAGGCGACACCCACTTCAAACCGTGAGCATCCGGAAAACGCCGCTGTAACTGTACAGACGGAAACGGTGGAAAAACTTCCTGTCCAAGTGAAGGAAAAAGCGGAATCGCTTCGCACCCGTGGCGGCGAGACAACCGTTCACCATGATGGGCGTCAGTTTGTGATTATCGCCCTGGGAGAACGGCGTACAGGCGGATATCAGGTAGAAGTGGAAGACGTGGAAGAGCGCGGAAATGAAGTTCACGTCTATGCCCGTGAAATCGCCCCCGAGACGGGTGCGATGGTTATCCAAGCGATCACCTATCCCTTGGCGGTCGTCTCCTTTAAAACGAAGGAGGAGCAAGCGGTCAATGTTCATCTGCAGCAATCCGACTCCACAGGCAAGGCTGAAGTATGACGGGACGTTTACTTAAATGAATGTGAAGACACTTAAAGCGTCACAACTTGCCATCCTCAAGAGGTCAAATCTGAATAAAAAACGCGTATCGGTCGCTCCCATTTGGGGAGGACCGATACGCGTTTTATTTTATGACTTTTTCCCCTAAGGCTTTTTAAAAATCCTTCATCCGTTCCGCCACTGTTTGCGCAAGCGGAGTTAGACGTTCAATCTTTTCCGCGGGGGTAGAACTTTGTGCTTCATGACCTTTGCTGTCTGCAAAATTCATTTGCACATGAACACGCCCTTTGCGGAAATGGATTCGCCAGATTCCATCCCCATCATCGGAGTAGTAAGCTTCATCGCCGATCGCGGAAAGATCCTGTATTTCATCACCGACAGTCGTTGCAAGCGCCTCTTTACTCTCTTTAAAGAGCAATGTTGCCGATTCCTCGTCTTCATAGGTGTCAGTCCCAATCGTTAATAACTTTGTCTCTTCGGTGTCCGTATTTCTTTCAACACCGCGGGTACATTGGTGCGATAAGTAGTTATAGCTCTTTTCCGTTGATCTGGCTTTGATATATCCGACCCCTGCGTGAATCGACTCCGATACGAGCGGGCTCGCATCTTCACCGAACAAGCTTTTAAAATCATCATTGTTTATATATTGGCATCCGTTCATATAACGGCTGGAGAAGATCGGGCTATCGTATTCCACCTGGCTGGGGCCCACTGCTTCTGTTTCAAATTGATTGAGGCGTTTGGCTGCGGTTTGGAGCAGAAACTGTTCTTTTTTCTCATCACTGTCAAACTTCATGGTGATCGCTGCCGATATCGTCCCTTTTTGTAAAAAATACTCTGGAATTTCTCCTGTGGATTGATATGTTTTGACACCTTCAATATCGGAAATGGGTTGATATTTGCTTTCGATTTCATAAGCGACGGCGGATTGGTTGGCGTATGAGGGCTCATACACTTTTACCTCGACTACACCCACATCAGACTTCATATACAGCGTATAATCGCATTGATTGGTGTCTATACCACCGGGAGTGGGAAGGTATCTGTCATGAGAGGTATCCAGTTCTCCCTTGCCCTCACCATCAAAATAAGTACGTTTAACCGAGCCCGATCCCGGTCCTGTACCGTCATACAGCAGCAGACCCGCTTTATGAAGATCTCCCGCCGTTATCACATTACATGCTTGCACCACCGGTTCCCCTTTGTACGCTACCGCTTGCTCGTTCGGCTTTAACACCAAAGCGTTGGGATCTCCGATTGTGGAATCCACATCCACACCTTTATACTCCGGTCGCTCCACTCGGTTTGGATCTTTCCCCCCTTGCTCATCTGCTTGAGGCAAAATCGAGCAACCTGCCAATAAAGTGAATACCAAAAGAAATATGCCGATTTTTTTCATCTTCCGCATTCCTTTCTGCGATTAAATCGGTTGTCATCTCGCTTCAAGGCCTCAGCCATTAAATGCTGAAGCCCATTTCCCTTAAAGATCCTTCATTCGTTCCGCTACTGCTTGTGCAATCGGAGTTAGGCGTTCGATCTTTTGTTCAGTGGTGGAGTTTAGTTCCGTATCTACAAATGACATCCCCACAATGACACGCCCTTGGCGAAATTTAATTCTCCATATCCCATCTTCAGATTCAGAGTAGTAGCTTTCATCGCCGATAGGATTGATTTCCTGCAATTCATTTCCAATCGCTGGATTTGTTTCGGCTTCTTTCATACCTTTAAAGGTTCCGGCAGCCGATTGCGCATCTACATGGGACTCGGTCTCGATCGACAGTAATTTCATTTCGCCTGAAAAACGCTCAAAACCACGGGCACATCTGTGCTCAATGTAGTAATACGTATCTTTTGCATCCAAAAGTTGGCGGACAGAGGAGCTGATTTGTTCGCTGACAAGAGGTCCGGCATCTTCACCGAAAAGATTTTGGAAGTCTTCATTCTTAATGTAATCACAGCCGTTGACAAAGTCGGCTGAAAATAAATCACTCTCATATTCCGCACGGATAGGGCCCGTTGGATTCCCTTCCAGTTGGGTGAGGCGTTTGGCAACGATTGGGAGCAATTGCTTCTCTCTTTTTTCATCCACATCAAGGAAGTTAAAGTTGATATCTACGGTTAAGGAATCATGCTGCAGCCGGTATTCACGGATATCCTCGTTATTATACGCATACGCTTTTACCCCTTCAATATCGGGGATCGCATCAAAATTATACTCCATTTCATAGTCCAGTTGCGACTGACTGGTATAGGAGGGTTCGTACACTTCCACTATCACTGAATCCTTCCCTCGCACTACATACTTACATTCATTGGTATTCATAGAAGGACGATGCCCTCTTGGTGTCTCCAACTCCCCTTTGCCCTCACCGTCAAAGTAAACACGATCCAGCGCAAAAAACGGCACTTCCAGCGACAATCCCACTTTTTCTAGATCATCCACCGTGATGATATCACAGGCCTGCACAACCGGCTTTCCTTTGTATTCTACCGCTTGCTCGTTCGGTTTTAACACCAGCGCGAGGTCTTTACTGGGATTCACTTGATCGGGATCCTTCGACCCTTGCTCATTGATCTGGGGGATAAGCGAACAACCTGCCAATAAAGTGAATACCAAAAGAATTATGCCAACCTTTTTCATCTTCCGCATTCCTTTCCGCAATTTAAGCCGGTTGTTATCTTAATTGAGGGCCTTAGCCAATATATGCTAAGGCCCGTTTCTTCTTATCAATCCTTCATTCGCTCTACCACTGCTTGTGCAATCGGGGTGAGGCGTTCAAACCTTTCCTCATGAGTAGAAGGCTTTTGTACGTCGTCGACAAAACTCATATGTACTTCGACGCGTCCCACGAGGAATACGAGATCCCATAAGCCATCCTCACCTACTGTGTAGTAAGCGCCAGTACCGATGGATGGAATATCCCTTACATTGTCAGCCTCTGCCTTTGGTTCTTTCCACATTTCAAAAGCAGCCGCAGCCTTTTGTTCATCTTCATACGCGATGGTCTTAATCGATAATACTTGTTTATTTCCGCGAGCTTCGTGCAAAGCGTAGGAACAGCTATGCGTCATATAGTGATAGCTATTCTGACCAGGAGGATCCTCTCGGACAAATCCGACGGTAGAGCTAATTCCCTCGGATACAAGAGGGCCCGCATCCACCCCAAACAGATTTTTAAAATCGTCATTGCCGATATATTCGCAGCTGTTTACATAACTGGCTGAAAAGTTTGGGCTCTTCTTATACTCTACCTGGCTGGGACCTATCGGTTTCGCTTCCAATTGCTTTAAACGTTTCGCCGCAGATTGCAGCAGCGATTTTACCGCTTTTTCATCTTCGATATCTGTATAGATGTGTGCTGTGATCGTTCCTTGCTGCAATAGATAATCCTTAAATTCATCTTGCTCATCCAACTGATAATGATAAGCTTTTACCCCTTCAATATCGGGAATGGCATTAAATTTTTCCATTTCTCTGTTAAGTGCCTTCTGATTGGTGTATGCCGGTTGATATACTTTGATGTTAACAACACCACCGGATCTCTCAGGCCGCTGGATACCATAATCGCATTCATTTTGGTAAATCGAACGGAGAATAGCGTAGTCTGCGGACGTATCCACTTCGCCCTTGCCCTCGCCGTTAAAGTGAGTCCGTTGTATCCCATTTGGAATAAGACCATCACTTAGATATAACGTCTGACCCGCTTTCTTGAGATCATCCAACGTAATCACATCACAGGCCTGTATAACCGGCTCCCCTTTGTACTCCACTGCTTGCTCGTTCGGTTTTAACACTAGAGCGTTATCTTTTTTACCATCTTTCGCTTGATCTGCATCCTTCGACCCTTGCTCATTTGTCTGGGGCAAAACGGAACAACCTGACAATAATGTTAAGACCAAAAGAAATATGCCGACCTTTTTCATCTTCCACAATCCTTCCTGCGATTTATCTGGTTGTTATCTCGGTTGAGGGCCTCAGCCAATATACGCGAAGGTCCATTTCTTCTTATACGTCCTTCATTCGCTCTACTACTGCTTGTGCAATCGGGGTGAGGCGTTCAATCCTTTTCTCCGCAATCTCCTCATCGGAAGAGGGATCTTCTTTCTCACTGTAGTCGTAAAAGTCCATTTGTACTTCGACACGCCCTTGCCGGAATGTGAGAGACCACTCACCATCCACCTCATTTACTGCGTAGTAGGCGTCATCGCCGATGGATGAGACTTCTTGTACGCTGTCACCATCCACCTCTTTTTTACCCTCTTTAAAATGTAACGCAGCCGTCTTTTCATCTTCATACGCCGTCGTCTTCATCGATAATACCTGGTTATTTTCGGGATTTTCGCGCAAGGAACAGTTGTGTTTTAGATAGTGATCGCTATCCTCGACTCCGACGGAAGAGCTGATCCCCTCGGTTACAAGCGGGTCAGCATCCACCCCGAACAGATTTTGGAAATCTTCATTGCCGATATAATCGCAACTATTGACATAACCGGCTGCAAATACCGGACTCTTATAATCCACCTGGCTGGGACCCGTCGGTTTCGCTTCCAATTGCTTCAAGCGTTTCGCCGCCGTTTGCAGCAGCGACTTCACAACCTTTTCATCTATGATGCTTGTATAGATGTGCGCTGTGATCGTGCCCTGCTGCAATCGATAATCTGTAAAGCGTCCGGTGTGATCCTCCATTTTTTCCTCCGCCATCTGATAAGCTTTTACCCCTTCAATATCAGCGATCGCTTTATAATTTTTTTTAATTTCAGTAGCCAGTTCCTTCTGATTGGTGTATGCCGGCTCATATACATTGATCTCAATAGACTCATTGCGTGACTTCCGTGACTTTCCATGTAGAACATACCAGCATTCGTTATTCGCGCTTTCAATGGATGTATCCACTTCGCCCTTACTCTCACCGTTAAAATAAGTACGTGTCATCACATTATTTGGATATGAATCTGCATGGAGCAACTGATCCGCTTTGCGCAGGTCATCTGAGGAGATCACATCACAAGCCTGTACAACCGGCTCCCCTTTGTACTTCACCGCTTGTTTGTTGGGTTTTAACACCAATGCGTCGGGATCGGCCACCCTGGAATCCACATCAACGTCTTTATACTCCGGCCGTTCCACTCGGTTTGGATTCTTTGTCTCTTCCCCTGGCTCCTCGGGTTGCGAGAAGATTGAACAACCCGCCAGCAAGACTAAAGCGCTAAAGATTACAAAGAATCTGCGCATAAAAATCCCCCATCTTGTTTCTGTTTTTTCAAAATAATAATCTAAACATGCTTTGACCAAAATACCAAACTGATAACGAGGTTGCAAATAAAATAGGCCCACGAATTTCCCATCATTTACGCGATCATAGGAGACACTTGCTATATAATCACTCAAATTGACAGATAGCGACAAATTGTTCCTATATGCATAAAAAGAGACGTGTATCAGGTGAGCGATACACGTCTTCGTTTTTAATCCTTGATCCGTTCCACCATTTTTTGCGCGATTGGGGTGAGGCTTTCAATAACATCGGATGCAGAGGAATTTTGTGCAGACTCGGTAAAATTCACATCGACAACCACAGATCCTTTACGAAAAGTGAGAACGTTATTCGTCTGAATTTTGTTTCCAGAGAAGTAAGCTTCATCACCGATGGAATTGAGCTCTTGTACATCCTGGCTTTCAGACTTGTTGAAGTTCATATCGTGTTGTGCCGCTTTCTCGCTCTCATAAGTAATGGTATGAATCGTTAATGCTTTTCCGTCACCGTAGTAATCGTTGGATTGAAAGCGACAGCCCTGTTCCACATAATTATATTTGGTGGAATCTCCGCTACTCATGGAGTAGTTAATCACTCCCACCGCCGTTCCGAATTCCTCCACTTTCATCGGGCTGTCATCCTCATTAAAGACAATGCGATAATCCTCGCGATCGCTTATTTCACAGACATTGGCAACTTCTTTTGTAAAGGCGGGACTCTCATATTCAAAACGGGATGGACCCGTCGGTTTCTCCACTTGCTCATTCAACCGTTTTACAACCGACTGCAATAACGACTCCGCTGTTTTTTCCCCTTTTTCACTCTCATCGCTAACTCCAAACTCGACCCAAACCTCTCCTTTATGTAAGACATATCGGGGGGAGTCGCTGCTCTTATGGCGATACACTGCAACTCCATCCATATCGCCCAAACTCTCATACTTGCTGTTACCGGTATATACTCCTTCAATATCTTCCCGCAAGCTGTTGGTATCGGCGTAGGAAGGTTGAAACACCATCAGGTTTATAATGCCGGAAGGCATAAGGGATTCTAACGCATCCTCTTCATCTTTATCCGGCGCTAACGCATATTCACACTTGTTTCCCTCTACGTGAAAATTGTTAAATTTCTTGGCTAACTCGCCTTTCCCCTTACCATCAAAGTAAATGCGTTTGATCCCATTACCCGTATGTGGATGCAATAATACCCCCGCTTCCTGGATATCCTCTAGGGATAAAAGGTTGCATGCTTGAATGATCTTCTCCCCGTTGTATTCGACGGCCTTATCATTGGTTTTTTCTACGAGGGGTGCAGGATCGCCGATACTTTCCGGGATGGGGTAATCCTTATACTCGGGTCGTTCGACGTAAACGTCCTTATCGTTTTGCTCACCATTTTCCGCCTGCTCTTGATCGATTGGCAAAAACGAACAACCGGACAACAGTATGAATACACCGATGATGGAAAAAGCCTTTCTCACTCTTTTCACCCTCTCCCATGTTATTTTTAAAGAACCATATACCTCATCCAAAAAATATCAGAATGATAATGATTGTGCAAAGAAAGATTTGTTCTTGTGGATGAAAGACAATAAAAAGCCCCACCTTTTGGTGGGACTTTTCTGTAGGCCAATAAACCGGATCGGGTCAGGCGTCTTTCCGTTCTCGATCGGGATAAGGCTCCCGTTCAGGATAACCGCCTCGGTCCGGTTGTTCCGGGGCGGTTGTGATCGGTTCCCTGGGGGGAGTGATCTCTGGCTCCCTGCGGGGAGTTCCAATCTCCGGAATGCGCATATGAAACCCTCCTCCCGGTCAAAAGATGACCTATCCGATAAGGTCTCCAGCACCGGAAATAACATGTATCTCCCTTCATTTGGAAATGCATTCTTTTCATTCCTTTAACCAGGGGGACTCAGGGGACTCAGGCGATTCCCACAACGGTTTTACAGGCACTGATGATTTTTCTACGGGAGTCGGGGTGTGCATATGGGTCGGAGGAAAAAACGATGGCGGGGGAACTGCTCCCTGTGCAGCCATTTGATCGTTTACAAAAGCAGGAATCCCATACCCTCCATTCCAGGGAAATCCCTCCCCCATCCCAACATGCCATAATTGGGGAGAAGGTGAAGGCGGATAAAGAGGCGGCTGCGGATAGTGAGAAAACCCCCTATAAACAGGCGCGTGCGGCCACCCTCCCATCATCGGCAGCGGCACTTTTTGATTCCACATACATGTCACCTCTCTTACAATGAGATCATTACAATATATGGAGTTTTTTGCGGCTGTTATTCCAATAGCCTTTGGTTCCAAACTCCCCGGTTCTTTTGTTATGATGAGTAAGGCTATAGTCCAACGGTCGATCATTTATTTACCTTTTTATTATTTATCGTTTTTGTTAATGGGATTGTACCTCATGAAACTCTCCCGTGTTGTTTCAAGGAAAGGAGGGAGAACAATGTCGGAGAAAGAGCGGAGACATGAAATCGACTTAGATCAAATTAAGTTGGCGTTACAAAAACGGGAACGCCGCTTTCTGCGCCCGCTGATCGATGAATTGCATCCCTATGATGTCGGACAAATTTTTTTCCAACTGACAGGCGTATACCGTTCCCATTTCCTCGGTATGTTAAATGCCGAAGAAATCGCTGAACTGCTGCAGGAGATGGAAACCGAAGAACAACAGGAGATTTTGGCCAATCTCAGCTTAGAAAAAACCTCCCGCGTTTTAAATCGTATGTCCTCGGATGATGCGGCTGACTTATTCGGGGAGATGGAAGAAAGCAACGTACAGACGTTGCTTAAATCCATGGAACGGGACGAAGCCGACAAAGTACGCGCCCTTCTCCACTATCCGGAAGATACCGCTGGTGGGAAAATGACGCTGGAATATGTCAGTGTCTACGATACCTACACAGTGGAAGAAGTGATTCAATATTTGCGCCGTGAAGCTCCCACAGCGGAAACCGTCTATTATGTATATGTCATCGATGCGGATGATCGCCTGGTAGGAGTCGTCTCCTTGCGCGAGCTCTTAATCGCGCAACCCGATACACCGATCACAGAGATTATGTTTGAGCGGATCATCGCTGTGCCGGTGGATATGGACCAGGAAGAAGTGGCCACCATGATGGAGCGATATGACTTTCTGGCCATTCCTGTCGTCGACGACGAAAAACGATTGTTGGGCATTATCACCGTCGATGATGTGATCGATGTCTTGATCGAAGAGGCTCAGGAAGATATCGCCAAATTGTCCGCTGTCAGCCAAACGGAGATGGATATACTCACCCATCCTTTCGCTTCTGCCCGACGCCGAATCCCTTGGCTGTTGCTGTTGTTGTTAATCGGCATGGGGACGGCTTCCATCCTTAGCGCTTTTGAAGCCACCATCGACAAAGTGGCGGCATTGGCCTTCTTTATGCCGATGATCGCCGGAATGACCGGCAACACCGGCACACAATCCCTGGCTCTGGTAATCCGCGGATTGGCCAGTGGCCAGATTACACGGGACCGTTATTGGCAGATTTTGCGACAAGAGGGTGTAGTGGGGGTGATTATCGGGGTTGTTTGTAGCCTCTTGATCATCGGGATCGTCACCCTGCTCATGGGCAACCCCTATTTGGGATTGGTGGTGGGTGGCTCGATGCTGCTTACTTTAATTGTCGGTACCCTCGCCGGAACAGTGATTCCTCTGATCCTCCATCTGCTAAAAGTAGACCCCACCGTCGCTTCCGGACCACTGATCACCACCCTGAATGATGTATTTTCGCTGCTGATCTACTTTGGCTTTGCCACTCTGTTTATTCAATATTTGATTTAATGCTTAGATGCCCAGAGAATTCTCTGGGCGTTTTTACTGCAATCCGCTTTCATTTGAAGCTCAGTCCAGCCAATTGGATGCCCAGCCGTGAATTTGCCGAATAATCGGTTTGGCTCCTTTTCCTTTTTCCGTCATTTGATATTCCACATGACTATTGCAGGAAATATAAAATATCCTACACGTAAAAAGTGATCCCAAAATCATGATTAAGAAACAAAAGGGCAGCCTACTAAAAGGCCATTAAATTGCTTCATCTGTTTTTTACCTGTATTTCTCAATCGATCTGGATGAAATTCCTTTAACTGATAAGTCGATACCCTTATACTAAGAGTAATCTGTCAACCATTTATTATGGGGGAGGGCGTCTGCGCCTTGGAAAGCTTTTTTGTGATCGCTTGGAATTTACTTTTGGTGATCTTTCTCGTTTTTCTCAACGGTTTTTTCGTGGCGGCGGAATTTGCCATCGTCAAAGCGCGAGCAACACGGATTACCACATTAAAGGACGAGGGCAATCGTAAAGCAAAAGTGGCGGACAAAGTAATCAAAAAAATGGATGCTTATCTGTCCGCCACCCAGTTGGGCATCACCCTCGCCTCCCTCGGGCTGGGCTGGGTCGGGGAGCCTGCAATCTCTCACCTAATCGTGGAGCCTCTTTTGAAAAGCCTACCGTTTGCGGTACCCGCGTGGCTCGTGTCGACGCTTTCCTTTGCCATCGCTTTTGCCATCATCACTTTTCTCCACATCGTATTGGGAGAAATGGCCCCCAAATCTTTGGCCATTCGACGCGCAGAGGCGACTACCCTGTGGACGGCCACCCCACTTGATTGGTTTTACAAAATCTTTTATCCGTTTATCTATGTCCTCAACGGCGCCGCCAATCGGATTTTGCAGTGGGTGGGAGTGGAGATGGTGCCTGAACATCAACAAGCCCACACAGAAGAGGAAATCCGTATGTTAGTGGCGCAAAGCCATAAAAGCGGTATCATCGATCAGACTGAACTCTCCCTGTTTGATAACATCTTTGAGTTCTCTGACCGCGTGGCGAGGGAGATTATGGTTCCTCGCATCGATATGATCAGCTTATACACCGATGATACCTTTTCCGATAATCTAAAAACGATTCAATCTTCCCGTCATACACGCTTTCCCCTGTGCCATGAAGATAAAGACAATATTATCGGCATTGTTCACATCCGTCATGTTTATGAACGGTTGCTCAACGGAGAAAAACCCGAACTGGAAAAGTTGGCTCGTCCCGCCGTTCAAGTACCGGAAACGATGGAGATCATGGAAGTTTTGCGTACACTGCAAAAAAAACGAACGGAAGTTGCAATTGTCGTAGATGAATACGGAGGTACTGCCGGCCTTGTCACCACAGAAGATATTATTGAGGAGATCTTCGGTGAAATCCAGGATGAATTTGACGATGAACGGCCATTCTTCCAAAAAAGCGGCCAAAAAACGTCGATTGACGCCCGCTTACTGATCGAGGAGATCAATGATCACTTCGGTACCGATATCGAAGATCCGGACAACGATACCATCGGGGGTTGGGTCTTCTCCCGCCTACAGGAAGTTCCCCAGGTCGGGGACGAAGTTATCTACGATGACTTTAAGTTTACGGTGGAAGAGATCGACCAACGGAGTGTGACACGGTTACTGGTCGAAAAAGTGGATAAAAAAACACTGCTGTCAGAGGAAGAGGGTCTACAACAGTAGTGTTTAACCGACAAACCCCCGTCTAAAGCTGGACGGGGGTTATATTTGTGAAGAGTAGCGGAAATGCCGATCTCTTTAGATGGTTAAACCATTATCGAGCGATAGCTGCCGAACAGAAGCTGATCGTTACCGGCGGCTCCAATTTTCATCGTGTATCGATGCATTTGTCAATCATAAAACCGTACATTTATATCATCATCGATCTTGGCATGTTTATGGGAGGTAACGATATATCTGCTACCATTTTTGCAAAAAGTATAATCTTTACTTGCAGCAACCTGCCGTGTGGTTTCAATAACCATCACATCCTCTTCCTGGGTGAGGTGAAAGCGGATACTATCTTTCTCCACCGCTGCGATCTCGGCGGTGGAATAAACAATCATCACATCGCCAAATGTAAGGTGAAGCGGCAACATTACTCCACTCCTGCTCTGTAGGAGCAGGTTTTGTCCACCCAACAACGCACGTCCGTTTTCATACAGATGTAACCGCTTATCAAATCCATCGAGATTGAGAATATGAAGAAACCTGCCCACTCCTGGTGCTGCGGTTGATGTCATAAAAATGCCGTGGTCAGGACAATCATGTGTAAGCGTCGGTACAGCCCCCAGCTTTTCCAAGATAGTCTGAAACAACGAGATATCACAGTTGTATTGAGCGGCAATAACGACCGCTCTGCCGTTGCCGACAGCAGCATCAAAACCACACACTTCTCCACCATCATAAAGGCGAAAAAGGACCTCCGCCCCTTTCCCCACCTCTAAGCGCTGGGCGAAATGGGTCCGTACCTCCGGCCGTGGCGCTGCCCATCCATCGGCACACAACGATAGATAATAACGGTCAGAAGAATATTTGTAACCTCGCGGCTTCACACCGAGTGCATCTGCAAGCAACAAGCATGGATTTCCTTCCATATCGTAGAGAGGAACTTCCCCGTACAGAAGAATGCGTCCCCCTGCCTGCAAATAAGTGATCAGCTTCTGTTGAATCCTAACGGGCATATAACGAGCGGACGGCAAGATCAAGACCCGTGTCGTCTCCGGGTTGATCGGTCGATTCTGAATATCGATGGCGCCAAAACGGTAACCGGCGAGCAGTATCGCTCGGGCCATCATTTCCCATGCGCCATCAGCGCGGTTTGCTTCAAGATTTTGCACCATTTCCTTCATTTTATCGCTACCGGGGTACGAATACTCAGTCATAAAATAGTCTGGTATAAAGGCGAAGGCGATCTCGTCATGCTCCTCTTCCATGATTGCCAGCTTGTCTGAGACAGCCATCATCGTCTGAATCGAATGAGCCATGCGTGGATAGGTATAATTAAGCTCACCCTCAGGACTGATCGGAGCAGCAAATCCATGCCGCTCCCCTGTAAAGGCGATGCGGTCGTTTCCGTTATGTGGCTTTTCGTGCAGACGGTAATTATAACCGCCAGCGAATAAGTAGTAGTTTAGCAGCCGATTGCCTTGGGCGATACACATTCGCATCTTTAGATCAACCGCAGAAGGATCGTACCGTGCCCCGTGAGAACAGTCAAAATTGCCATCGCCACAGTTAAATTCGACAGATGTCAGGGGTTGATCTGGGAGATGAACCGCATCCATAAAAGCGTTGATCAGATAGAGATCTTGGAAATTTCCCATGGTTAAGTCGCCAAAATAAAGATCGGAGCCGGACAAATAACCCGGTGCCTGTGTATACGCCTCAAACAGCTGACTGATCCCGATTGGAAACAGAAGTCCGCGACCGGCGGATGAACCGTGGATATTGACCACAAACGGTATATCCCGCACGCCACTTTCCTCTGCCCAGGAACGTAGCTTCGCCACATAACGGGCAAAGCGATTTCTCATATAGTACCCCAAATCGCACAACAATGCGGTCGCATACTCCTCCCGAGGAGAACGCAATTCCTTTTCTCTCGCTTCCTGATTGTCCCAGTCGATGGGATAGCGAGACTGTAATGTCTGCGCAGGATATCTCGTTTGCAGCCAACCGAAAAAATCGGTGATAACATTGTCCGTTAAGTCGGGACTATTGCTTACCCAGGAGAGCATCCCAATCTCATTGTCGAGCTGAACGCCGATAATATTGCCACCCTTTGTTATCAATCGAGGCTCAATCACCGCCATTACAGCGGCAAACCATCTACGCGCTTCCTGTAAAAAGCCGGGTGAAAGGTAGTCGACGGTTTTTGTGGGCACCTCTTTACCATCCCAGCTGATGGGAACGATGTGCGGATGCTTCTCATAGATCCAGTAAGGCAGACCCTCGTTTTTCATCTCAGCCATGATAAAAGGACCGGGACGGACAAAAAAGTAGAGACCGTTTTCTTTGCACAGATCGATAAACCCGCCTAAATCCAACTCCGGTTTTGTTTTCCCCGTCAAATCGATGGCACCTTCTACCGGTTCATGGCAGAGCCAGGGCACGTAGGAGG
Source organism: Desmospora activa DSM 45169 (assembly GCF_003046315.1). Lineage (NCBI taxonomy): Bacteria > Bacillati > Bacillota > Bacilli > Caryophanales > Thermoactinomycetaceae > Desmospora > Desmospora activa. Next base: position 2,390,674 of record NZ_PZZP01000001.1, read on the forward strand.
CAACCGCATTGCAACCGGCCGCCTTCAGCTTATCGATGCGATCCTGCCAATCTTTTTGTTGCAATCGAAAATAATGAATCTCTCCACACATGATAATCTGCGGCTCGCCATTGATCAAAATCTGCTTATCCCTGATCTCGATCACACTTAACCCACCCTTCTGTATGCATCAATTGCATACTAACGGTGACTCCCCACTTTTCGTCAATATCCTATTAGATTTAACGAACGATTCGTAGAGGAAGCCTATTTAAACGAAGTTAATGAAGCACCTGCCTCTATAAATTTTTTCTGACCGATAAAGTAGATAATCACCGAAGGGAGTGTAAAGATAACTCCCGCAGCCATCAACAATTCCCACTGTGCGCCATGTTGAGATAAAAATCCTTGCAGTCCCAATGTGATCGTCCACAATCGATCATCGTTTAGATAGATGAGCGGGCCCATAAAGTCATTCCAAACGCCTACAAAGGTAAAGATGGCGATCGCGGCCAATGGAGGTTTCAACAAGGGATAAATGATCTGTAGATAGATCCTGATTTCCGACGCGCCGTCAATGCGGGCCGCTTCTGACAATTCCTTCGGAATGCCCATCATAAACTGGCGCAATAAAAAGATATTGAAGGCGGAACCGAAAAAAGCGCCAATCGTCAATGGGATATAAGTGTTAACCCAACCGAGTTGAGCAAAAATGATGTACACGGGAATCATCGTCACTTGAGGTGGCAAGATCATAGTGGCGATTATGATGCCAAAAACGAACCTGCGCCCCTTCCACTCAATTCGGGAAAGGGAATAAGCCGTCAGTGGTGACGCAATCAATTGTCCAACAATATTAACCGTGCACAGAAAGATTGTATTTAAGGTGTATCGAAAAAAGGGCATGGCTTCAAATGTCCGTATATAATTATCCCATCTCGGCTCTTGTGGCCAAAAGGTCGGCGGAATCTGAAATATTTCCTGCGGTGTTTTCAAGGAGGAAAGAATCAACCAAATAAACGGAAACAAAAACAGCAGCCCGATTGCGGATAATACAAGATGAGGCAAAATCAGTTTTTTAAACCGATTCCCAGCGGTCGCAATCTCCTTTTTTATGGGGACGCGCAATCCTTCCATTTACTCACCCCCATAGTAGACCCAACGTAGGGAACTTTTAAAAATGACTACGGTGATCAACATAACGATAACAAACAAGATCCACGCCAGCGCGCTGGCATATCCCATATTCAGATTGACGAAGGCTTCATTGTAAAGGTATACCGCATAAAACAGCAAGCTTTGGTCCGGCCCACCTAAAGCGCCTCCCGTCAAAATAACCGATTCGGTAAAGATCTGAAATGCTCCGATTAGTCCCATAATCAGTTGGAACAATGTAACCGGCGATAACGCCGGCAAAATGATCGCATAAAATTTGTGCCACCAATTGGCACCATCAATAGAAGCAGCCTCGTAAAAATCCTTGGGTATCCCCTGAAGAGCGGCAAGATAAATTAGAGCACCGCCTCCGCTCCCAAATAAACCCATGATGATCAGAGAGGGCTTTGTAAATGCGGGATCCATCAACCACGCGGGATCAGGAAGGTGTAAATAGCGCAAAACCGTGTTCAGAATCCCCATCTCCGGATTAAAAATCCACAGCCACAAAATGGAGCCAGCTACACCAGGGATCACCGTTGGCAAATAGTAAACCGTGCGATACAAGGCGATGCCTTTCACCTTCATATTTAGCAACAACGCAATCAACAAACTGACAAGCAACGAAATCGGAACAGCGATAAACGCCATAAAAAATGTATTGCCCAAAGCTTTGTAAAAGTTTTCATCCTGAAAAATGCGAATATAGTTGTCAAAGCCTACCCACTTCGCATCAGTAAAAATATCGTATTCTGTAAAACTGAAATAAAACGACTGGACAAACGGAATTACGGTCAAAAACAGAAAGCCGGTAATAAAGGGTGAAGCAAATGCCAAGCCCAACCAAAAATCCTGCTGTTTTTTCTTCATATTTATCAGCGCAAAAAATTTACTCCACTCAAACGTGTCTGATAAATCCAAACCGGGAGTGTTGGGGCTTGTGTGGTCGTCCTACTTATATCGCTAACAGTGCAATGGCTCTCCGACGACCACACAGACCCTTTTCACGGAATTAAATTATCAGACATGGCCAAGAGGTCGGCTTGCGCTATTCCCCCTTTTTTCAGGATACGACGCCATCGTGGATAAACAGCTATTTCTCCATCTTGTCGACAAGGGGTTGAATCTCTTTTTCCACCTCTTGCAGCCCTTGCTCAAGTGAAACTTTCCCGCGATTGATCCGGTCGATCTGCTTATGAATTTCTCCCATGTATTTCTCCATAAAAGGAAGTGACGGTAGAGGTTCCATTTTTTCGCTGTTGGCGTACGCAAGGAAACGATCAAATTTGGGAACGCTTTCAAAAATGGGGTCATCCATGGCACTTTGACGCGGAGGCAAGTTTCCGATCGCTGTATCAAATTCAACCATCTTCTCCTTTGCCGTCAGCCACTCCATAAACTTCCATGCCGCATCCGGTTGATCCGCTCCTTTCGGAATATACAGTAGATTGACATTGATATAACCAGCGTTTTCCGCCTCGGGACTGTTTTTGTCATATGGCACAGGAGCAACATCATAATTCAACTGAGGCGCATTTTTTTCAAGGAGCGGAGCTAGCCATTCCCCATCCAATGTCATGGCATACTTCCCGGTGGCAAAGGGATCTTGTGGTGAGCCATAGGTTCCGTTTCCAGCCAGAAGGCGGTCGATGTTTTCAGGCCCATGCTTTTGCCATATGTCCTCACTTAACTGGACGGAAGCTTTAAAGCCGGGATCGAGCGGGGTTACCGTTTTCTTTTCCGGATCCCACAAACGTCCTTCAAATGATTGCATCCAAATGTGAGGAGTTGTGCCCGGCCATAACCCTAGCGTCACCAACCGTCCGTCTTTCTTTTTGCTCAGTTTGTCTTCGTATTTCCGCAACTCTTGTATCGTTTTGGGAGGACCATCAAATCCCGCTTCTTGAAGAAGATCTTTATTGTAATAGAGCATCCAGGTATTCATGCCAAGGGGCAAACCATAGGTTTTACGCTTGTAGGTAACTGCCTCTCGTGCAGCAGGCAAATAATCCTCCATATCATATCCATTTGTCTGAATATAGTCATCCAAGGGCAACATTGCCCCTTTTTCAGCCCATGAAGATAGATTGATCTCATCAGGAAGAGAGGCGAGATCGGGTGGATTCCCTCCGACAATCGCTGTCATCTGCTTCTGGGTATCGCCTTGAGCCAATCCGTTGACATAGATCTCATCTTGGCTGCGGTTAAATTCATCGATCAATTTCTCCATCGCATCAGAACCTTCCCCCAACCATGTATACCAAAAGTCGACCTTCACCCTGTCTCCACCGCTGCCCTCGGAGGGGTTGCATCCCACCGAGCCCAGCAGGACCAACCCAATCGTCCATGCAGAGACCATTCGCATCCATGTCACGTGAAACACCCCTTTTTCTTAACTATTGGCTAAATCCCTTTCAACCCTGCGACAGGACTCCCGTTCAATCAGCTGTGTTTGCAGCGTATACGATTGCTGTTCCAGCTCTTCTCCGTTTAAAACCTGTAAGATCAAGTGTGCCGCCAGCGAACCCATTTGATATTTGGGTTGATGAATCGTCGTCAAGGGAGGGGTAGTATACTGTGATAGCAAAATGTCGTCATATCCGATAATCGAAATATCCTCCGGCACCTTTATTCCGCTTTCAGCAAATGCCTGTAAGCCACCGATCGCCATTTCGTCGTTTGCATAAAATACTGCGCTCGGTAAAGGCCGTTGTGATAGCAGCATGTTGGTGGCATGATACCCTCCTTGCTGTGTAAACTCACCACAAATCTGCCATTTTCCAGGAAGAGTCAATCCATTTTCAGAAAGCGCTTTCAAAAAACCTTTGTAACGTTCCTGATTATCGTAGGAAACCACCGGTCCACTGATATATGCAATCGCACGATGCCCCAAATTAAGCAGATAATTGGCTGCATCGTACCCACCCCGTTCATTGTCCACCTGGATATGGAGTGTGTGAGTGTGGGGGAGATTCCGATCCAACACCACCACCGGAAAACCATTCCGGGCCGAGCGCGCAATCGTTTCATCATCGAGATTGTGCGCTAGGATCACAACACCATCACTTCTTTTTTCCAACAAGAAGCGTTTTGGTGTCATGTTTTTTCCACCCAAAGAGCTACAGGTGATGAGGTCATAGCCATTGGATAACGCGACATCTTGTACTCCTCGAATCAATTCGGAGAAAAACGGTCCAGACAGGTCATCCAAAATTAATACAAGTGTGTTGGTTTTGATTTTTTTCAGATCAGAAGCTGAACCGTTTTTTTGATAGTTTAATTGTTTAGCCGCCGCCTCCACCCTTTTTCTCGTTTCCGGTTTTACATGCTTTTTGCCATTGAGTGAACTGGATGCCGTAGAAACGGATACCGCCGCCAGCTTTGCCACATCTTTAATCGTCGCCATCCTCATCCTCCCTAAGGGAATATTTCGTATATTTGAAAAGGAAAACGTTTCGATTTTATGCGATATTGAGAACAAACAAAACGTCAGTTTTAACCAGAAATATTATCGAAACGTTTCTATAAATTGATCTTATTCGAAATATAACCGATATCGATGGATGTGTCAATTCGCCGAACCCGATTAACATGAATAAAAAACCCCTGAGTTTCATGCCTCATGGTGACATGGTTCTCATAGGGGTTAAATGCGTTTTAGCGCCTATCCGTTTGCATCAGCGCCTCATTCTTCTTGTTCGGCTGAAGCTTCTCCCATTCCTCCGCAGTCATCGCAAAAATTTCATGGTCTTCCCAGCGGCCGTTTATCTTTAAATGACGAGGGGATAATCCCACCCGATGAAAGCCGATTTTTTGCAACAGGCGAATGGAAGGTTGATTATCAGGCATGACACTTGCTTCAACACGATGAAGGCCGCCTTCGGCAAAGGCAAAGTCCAATACTTCCTGCACCGCTTCTCCCATCAGTCCTTTCCCGGTGTAGCGATGGTCGAGGAAATATCCAAGCGTAGCGTTTTGCCAGGCGCCCCGTACAATGTTGGATAAATGGACGCGTCCGATTAGACGATCGTTTTCCCGTAGAAAGACGCCAAATCCATAGGCGTGGTCCTGTCGCCAATCGCGCATCGATTGCCGAATTACCTGTTCCTGTGAGCGCAGGCTGAAAAAACCGTCCTCCCTTACCGGCTCATAGGGTTGTACAAATTTACGGTTTTCCAGTCGCAGCTTCCAATGGGCTTCCACATCTTCCAATCCCAATCGTCGCACCATCACACGGTTCATCCCCATCCCCTCCCTATCTTCTTCAGAAAAAAACGACCGTCGACCTCCCTGATCGACGGCAGTCGCAAACGATGCCAAGTAAGTGAATTCAGATCACCAGGAAGGCTCGTCTTTGGCTCCTGCTGGTTGCAAAAAAATAGAAGCGGTGGGCTCCATAACCTTCGCGAGAGTGCCCGTTTTTCTACCACAAAAGTCCCTGCCAAAGTTGCCTCTGGTATGGATCCGGGATCTAATCGCTACTTTTGTGCCAATGTCACTTGAATGGCAATGGGGCGCACACTTTCATCAATCGAGATCCATCCCCGTTCCTGACATTTTTTTAAAGCCTTGTCCACTTCTGCTTTCGTCAGACCCGCATCCGCCGTCCAATCCTTTACCGCAATCCGACCAGGTTGCTTGGTGGCGGCACCTAAACCCAAATAGCGACGAATGAGATAACCCATCAGTTTCATTTCTGCTTTTGTCGCCTGCTTCGATCCGACGACGTCGTCCAGATACATTTCCACTAATTGCAATGAACGGGGTGATACTGCCAGAGCTTCACTTCCTTTGGGTCCATACCACGTTGACATCCCGATGATGTTTCTCCTCCCGTTTTTTGCTTTTATCCATGTGCGTATCGAGGGAAAGCCACAGAATTTAGTTAATCGTTCTTTCTTCACAGCCTTGCTTCCGTCATATTTGAACGGAATTAAGTATACAGAAGTTTGACGGTAGGTTCAATGAATACAACACCCCCGGCCACAGCATGGCCGGGGGTGTAATGTGAAATTCTGTTAGATTGAGAGTCACAACATCTTTAACAACGCATCGCGACCGCTCATACCGGGAGTGATTCCCTGCGCTTCCCCTTCCAGGGTGACCATTTCCAAGGGAGCCTCCAACAAATCGGAAAGTGTTCGCACACCGACTGCGCGACCGGCTACAATTTTGCGATCAGGCAGACGCTTGTTGAGCAGCTCAACATCCAAGGCCCCACACATGATATACCCCTTATCGGTAGTGATCACCAACAGATTGGTTTTAGGTAGCTTCACTTCAATGCCCAAAACGGTGTGACCCTCTATCTTTAGTGGCTGAAGTTGAACCATGCCATCCCCTCCCATCCCAAGCAGGTACCATACACTTTATGAGCGGATGAAGAGGGAAGTGCCCGTTTTCTTCAACGTTCAATGATAGCGAGGGCCCGGCACGGTGTCGTCTTCGCCCAACTGCCCTTCTTGTGCCATTTTCATTTTAAGCATTTCCACCAAATAAACCCCTACCATCTGAATCACTTCTTCGTCTTCCATTCCTCCGATTAAGGTCATCATATCCTGGCGGCTCTGATCTTCCAATATATTGAGCACAACTGAAATGGCGTTTTCCTCGTCTTCTCCCAGCTGTTCCCGGTATAATGAATAGATGTCGTCCACAAAACGCATATTCTAAGATCCTCCTCTATTCAAACATCCCACCGTTATAGATGTGTCTATAACCTATCCGGCAAAAAAGAAAACCATCCATGGACATACTAATTTATGAAAGGAGTGTGTCACCCATGTCCACTCGTCATTTGACAGCCATTGCGATGATTGCCGCTCTATACGCCGTCCTCACGATGGCGTTGGCCCCGTTATCTTATGGGCCCGTCCAGTTGCGTATCTCCGAGATTTTAACCGTTTTGCCTTATTTCACACCGCTGGCCATTCCTGGATTGTTTATCGGAGCTGCGATCGCTAATTTATTGAGTCCGGTGGGTTTTTATGATGTGATCTTTGGAAGCTTGGCCTCTTTGATCGCCGCTTGGCTTACTGCCCGAATGCCGCGACCATGGTTGGCTCCCCTACCTCCTGTGCTCGTCAATGCGGTTATCATCGGCATTTTGCTGGGAACAGTAAGCGGCCTCCCAGTCACGGTATTCGCAGCCATGTTATATGTTGGATTGGGACAGCTGCTGGTTTGTTATGGATTGGGGCTTCCCTTTCTCTATCTTCTTCGTCGCTTTCGGGATCATATTCCCGGCGCTCGTCCTAAGCGCTGACATAGAAACCACCGATTCTAGTGGCCATCAATTCCGGGCGGTCGGGATAGCTTTTCGCCTTCGCTCCATGTACTCACCAGCACAAGTCTCGCCTGGTCGCTTCGCTCCCGGGTCTTGCTTGGCGTGGCCAGAGTCGCACAGAAGGAAAGCCATCCCTCCCTAGATACAAGCAAAGATACCGGATGGGGCACTAGCTTTAACCCGTCGGGTGCCAACGCCGCCGCTGTGCCCGTTCCAACACCCCCGGTATCGTCAGATGTTGTGCCATCACATCCCGCAAAAACTCCGGCAGATAAAAACGGAGATCTGTGCCTTGCTGAATCTCTTCATAGCCAATTCCAAAGGTAAACATATCAATCGTAGCCACTCGATATAGCCGTTCCGATTTCAGGGGTTGACCCCCGATCCGAATCTCCCGAATACGTTCGGTGGGGACACCGTTTGGATCGTATACGATATCCAGTCCAGCTACATTCATGGTTCCCAACTGTTTGCCACGAAAGCCAAAGCCACGGATCTCCTTGTGCTGTACGTCCTGAAGGAGTGATTCCTCCAGGCTTTTTTGTATGATTTCGCCTGGGAGAGTCATGGTGCAAGGATTGATGGGATGAGGACAAATTTGGTGGATGTGGCCGCGTGTCAACGCACCCGCATACAAGTTCCCCAAGATCTGACCGGCATTGACCAGCGCACACTCCGCTTCCACCCAGCTTAAAAGAGAATCCGCCAGCAAATTGCCCAAGGAAGATTCCCCAAACCAATCGATAGTTAAATCATGCTCCAACTGGATAATCGGATGGGACAAGCGCTGCTCCGCTTTTACCCGATCCTCATCGATTAAGCGTAAAACCGTTTTGTCTGGAGAGATATTCACAACCGGAATCGTTCGACCCGACACCGATAATCGACGGGATACTTGGTCCCAATCCAGCATCAAGTGCCCCACATGACTGCCAAATTTACCGGCGGCAGCAATCCAGGTATCCCCTACCCGCTCCGGTTGTTCCAATAGATGATGGGTATGAGCTCCCATAATCACATCAATACCTGGAATTTCCGCCGCCAGACGACGATCATGATTATACCCCAGATGGGAAAGCACCACCACCGCGTCCGCTTCGCGCCGCAAACGTGAGACCTGTCGGGCCAAAATATGATAGGGATCTTCTACCGTCCATCCCAACAGTTGATAAAACTCCGTAAATGGAATGGTCACCCCGATAAAGGCCAGACAAAACCCTTCCTGTTCGCGCAAAATCCACTGCTGTATCCAGTCGACCTCTTCCCCGGAAGCATCGGTAACATTGGCTGCCAGCACATGAAAAGAAGCGTCTTGAAACAGCTCGTTTAGCTCTTGCTTGGAAAACGTCAATAGCTCGTTGTTCCCCAATGTCATCATATCGTAACCGGAAGTCTCCAGCACATGGCGATTGGCCATTCCGCCAGTGCCTTCCGTTTCAATGGCAGAGCGATCCATGTGATCACCGATGTCCAATATCCAACACGCTTCGCCCTGGTCATGACATTCCCGCTTGAGATCATTCACAATCCGATGGATCTGCGGCATAACCTCAAAATGACTATGGATATCGTTGGTATGTATGAGGTGAACGCGGGTCCTGCGACTCACGGCCATCCTCCCTTCCTCTTTATGCAAGTCCCTGAATGATCATTCGTACCGCTACGAGCAAGATCACAATCCGAAACCCGATCATCAGCCACTTGCCGCTGATGCGGGCGGAGATCCAAGCGCCCAGTTGTCCGCCAAACCACGCCCCCGGCGCAATCAACAGCACCGCGATCCAATCGATATTCCCCTGGATAAAATGAGTAATCGAACCCACAATGGATGATAAAAACATAATAAACATCGATGTAGCGATGGCAACATGAGGCGGAAATTGAAACAGCACCACCATCATCGGCACCATAAACGATCCGCCTCCAATCCCAAACAAGCTGGACAGGATTCCGATCAGGAAACCACCGATCCATACAGTGGGACGGTGGTATCCATACCGGTATATATTCCCCTCATGATCCGTGAATTCCCGCTTGACATCCCACTTTACCGTATTGCTTTTCAAGCGATCCCGAAATTGGGTGATAAGGGCGTTTACAATCATGATCACACCAAATGCGATAAAAAAGGAACCGGGAGCGAAAAAGTTTGTCAAGTATGCGCCCACTATTGCCCCTGGGCCACTGGCGAGGAAAAAGGCCCAAGCACTGGGGAAATCGACCCGTTTTTGGCGTGTATAAGAGATTGTGGATGATAAAGCGGTTATAATGACCAAAATCAATGATGTTCCCACCGCTACCTGGGGGGTGATATGGCTGTATTCGGGAAACAGCGCAGCGAAGAAGAGCAGCGCAGGAACAATGATGACCCCTCCACCCAAACCAACCAAGCTGCCGATGGTTCCAGCTAACAATCCGATCAGGATCAGTAAGATCCATTCCAACAATAGGTTTCTCCTCCTGAGGGAACCAGCATCTTTATAAACCCGCTCCCGTTTTATCCATTCGCCTTCCTCACTATCGTAGCAGACGGAAGATAAGAAAAGAAAGAGCAGGACAATCAACCGGCAACATTTGGATGAAACATCTAAAACATATCCATCTGTCGTGGAGCTAATCCTTCCATCGTTACCCCCAGCAACTCCATCATCAAGCGTGCACTGTCCACTGCATCCCCTTGCGAATTATTGTTAAACAACAGCGTAACCTGACGGGATTGCTCTTTCAAGTCCTGGATGCGTGAAACCCATTCCACCAGCTCTTCGCGGGAATAACGATACGCATACCGCACCTGCCGCCACTCTTCATTGGATCGGCCCGACGCGGTCCAACCGGAGTGGTTACGGCCATGAAAACGGATCAACGCTTGCTCGGGATGGGTTGCTGTGGAAACAATCGGTACACACCCTTCCCCTGCCTGAGGCTCATCACAAATCACATGCACCAGCTGCTCCTTCTCCAGAAAACGGAGTGTCTGTTCCCGATATTCCGGCCGAAACCACGATTGATGGCGAAACTCCACCGCTACGGTCCAATCGGGGTATGCTTCGCGACAACGTCGGATATATTGTACATGCTTCTTTTGACAATCATACCAAGGTGGAAACTGAAACAACACCAGCGCCAGTTTGCCGATTTCCGCCATCGGTGTCAGCGAGCGTTCAAAGTCGCTAAAGATCTCCTTCATCGATCGTGCCGGAGCACCCGCCTTGCGCCCGTGGCCCGTCATTTCACGGTAAGCCTTTACCACAAAACGGAAATCTGCCGGTGTTTCCTGCGCCCAGCGAGCCATTCGTTCCGGCGGTTGAATCGCATGATAGCTACTGTCCACCTCCACCACCGGAAAATGGCCTGCATAGACAGCCAATTTTTCCCGCGATGGTGTGCCCGCCGGATATAAATCATGGTCTCCCCAACCGCACACCCCCACCTGAATCGGATTGCGAAGGTTTCCATTCACCAAATCTTCCCCTCCTGTCATCGCCGCCATTGTACCACAGAAAAAGCTTGCTGATTCGCCATAATTAGATGTTGGAAAAGGGATTTTTGAGGCTTAAGTGCTCTTGCTGTTTCAACATGTTTTGCCGTGAGGTGAAAAAACCTGTACAATATGGCAGAAAGCTTTTTACTTAAAAGGGGTGGCAAGATGGCTACTACCATGATCGCCATTCAAACTCATGTCATCCATATTATAAAAGAGCATTGTCAACGGGAGTTGCCACGGGAAGCTTGCGGTATTCTGGCTGGAAAGGGACAAAAAATCACCCATTTCTTTCCCATCCCCAACCAAGATTTTAGCCCGCAATCCTTTTCCTTTGAGCCGCGTGCCTTTCTGCAAACACTAAAGGTCATGCGGCTGGAACAACTGGAATGGTTAGGTATTCTCCACTCTCATCCACAACAGGGAACCAATCCGTCTGTTCGGGATATCTCCCGGTGGCATTATCCAGAATTGACAAGCTGGATTTTGTCTTTTCACGACCATCCTCCGCAATTATCGGCTTATCATATTAGGCAGGGTCGCGCTGTTCCCGTCCTTTATGAAGTGATTTCCAACGATATCGAGACAGAGCAACAGGAGTGAACCTTATGTATCCAGCATCAGGGTGGGCGCTACACACGGACAAATATCAGATCACGATGATGTATGCCCACTGGAAAAACGGCTCCCATCGGCAACGAAAGGCGTTTGATCTCTATTTTCGCAAATTGCCCTTCGGCAACGGATTTGCCGTTTTCGCCGGTTTGGAACGGGCTGTTCAGTACTTGACACAGCTTCGCTTCACTGCGGAAGATATCCGCTACCTAGCGGAACAGGAGGAAAAGTACGATCCCGCTTTTTTGGATCTGTTGCGGGATTTTCGTTTTAACGGTGATGTTTATGCGATGCGGGAAGGAAGTCTCGTCTTCCCGGATGAGCCCCTTTTGCGAATGGAAGGCACGGTAATGGAACTACAATTGGTGGAAACGGCACTCCTTAACTTTATCGGTTACCAAACGCTGGTTGCCACCAAAGCCGCCCGCATGAAGACGATTGCCCCTCATGACACCCTGATGGAATTTGGCACACGGCGGGCGCAAGAAGCGGAAGCGGCGGTATGGGGTGCCCGCGCCGCTTATCTGGCCGGATTTCACGCCACTTCCAATATGCGTGCGGGGGAACAGTTCGGCATTCCTACCAAAGGAACTCATTCACACGCTTGGGTGCAGGATTTTGACTCGGAACTGGAAGCCTTTCGCACCTTTGCCGCCGCTTTCCCCGATCAGTCGGTATTGCTGGTGGACACCTATGACACCTTGAAAAGCGGTGTCCCCCACGCGATTCAGGTGGGGTTGGAACTGCGAGAAAAAGGGCATCGCTTGGCCGGCATTCGTCTGGACAGCGGCGATTTGGCTTATCTATCCAAAGAGGCGCGCCACATGCTGGACGAAGCGGGCTTAACCGATACCGCCATCGTCGCCTCCAGCGATTTAGATGAAGACACGATACTCAGCCTTAAGTCCCAGGGAGCCCGCATCGACTCCTGGGGCGTGGGTACCAAACTGATCACGGCATACGATCAACCGGCACTGGGCGCGGTCTACAAATTGGTAGCACGGGAACAAAACGGCGAATGGACTCCCACCATCAAAATCTCCTCCAACCCGGACAAAGTAACCACCCCTGGGGTAAAAACCGTCTATCGCATTGTAGATCAAAACAGTGGCAAAGCCCGAGGCGACCTGATCGTTAAGCAAGGGCAGACGATTGATGAGAATCAACCGCTTACCTTGTTCCATCCTGTTCATACCTACCGCATAAAAAAAGTGAAACGTTTTCGCGCCATCCAACTGTTGCAACCGGTAATACGAGCAGGAAACCTGATCACAGAACTCCCCAGCCTCCATGAGCTGCGCGATCGGCACCAAGAAGAGCGCTCCCTCTTTTGGGAAGAGTATTTACGCCTGTTAAATCCGGAAGAATACCCGGTAGACTTATCACCGGAACTTTGGGAAACCAAGCAACAACTAGTACAAAAAATCTACCGAACCATCCGAGAAGAAAACGGGGAATAATCCCGGTTAAAGATTAAATCCGATTCCCTGAATGGGAATCGGATGAGAGAATTGTCAAACCCTATTAAAGAGGAGAAGGGAGCGATTTGCGGCGTAGTGCCCTTTGACCGACTGCCTAGCGGAGTCTCAGAAGGACCGAACCGTTTAGCGGCCACACATCTTTTCCTTTGGCCGCTGGTTGGGGACGGAGGAGGCGGAGCGGCCAGCCCTACATCCTTGAAAGGGAAAGAGGCGCAAGACGGAAATTGGGACCCCGTGCCTACTTTGCCCGCAATTCTGGACCTTGCCGAATCGGATTTTCTTCATAACTGATCCAATCACTCCAACTTCCCGGATAGAGGCGAGCATCCTCAATTCCGGCCACATGGAGGGCCAGCAGGTTGGCACATGCCGTCACACCGGAGCCGCAATAGACGATGGGACGACTCCCTGGCTGCAGGTATGAAAATTGCTCCCGGATTTCTTCTTTCGATTTCCAACGTTGCCCCTCCGTCAGGTTACTTTTCCAGAAATGGTGTACCGCGCCGGGAATATGGCCCGCCTTGGCGTCGATGGGTTCCATTTTCCCTTCATAGCGATCGCGCTCGCGGGAATCGATGACCCATCCTTTCTCCGCTTTGGTCTCCTCCATTCCCACCAGACGCTCTGGATGGCGAATATGGGGGATAAAGCGGGTGACAGTCATTTCCGGTACCTCTGGCGTAACAGGGTACCCCGCTTTTACCCAGCTTTGGAACCCCTCGTCCAACACTGCTACCCGTTCATGTCCGAGATGGCGTAACATCCACCACAACCGTGCCGCCATCGCTCCCCCCTGATCATCGTAGGCGATCACTGTTTTCTCCCCGTCGATACCCATCCGGCCTAACTTATCCACAAATTCGTCCATATCGGGAAACGGATGGCGACCCCCATGTTTGGAAACAGGCCCTGACAGATCATACTTTAGCGACAGATAACGGGCACCAGGGATATGTCCCTGTTCGTACGCCTGATGCCCCTGCTCTTCATCTTTTAAATCAAAACGGCAATCCACCACAATCCAGCTAGGATCATCCAGATGATGATGCAAAGTTTTAGTATCAATTAACGATTTCATTTCTCTCCCCCTCCAGTTACTTTTAGCGAAAGCGGTTTCAAATAATAATAAAAAAAGGAGGCCCTGCCGAAGACGAACCTTCGTTGCACCTGCTTGAGGTGTGTGTCGGTCATTCACATTAAAATCGGGAGAGCCGAAGTACCCGACGACAAATTTTTGCTTGCAGCGGTGATCACCGGGCCCTCTTTATCATTGTAACGAGAAATGCCATTTTCCCCAACCCCTCAGTCATAAACGAGCGCCCCCGTACCATAGACACAGGAGCAGCACCACCACTTCGGTGATTTCCACCGTTGCGCCATAGGTATCGTTGGTCATACCGCGCAGGCGACCGCGGGACATTTCACCCATAATCCAGACAACGGCCAGCGTACCCGCCAACAGAAGAGAACCAAACCAGCCGGTGGTCAAAAACAATACACCAACACCAACGATTAGCGCATAAATCAACGGCCTCATGGTGAGATTCTTTTTCATCCCCAGACCGATCTCATCTTTTTTGGCATATGGAAACAGGCGAATCGACAAGATCAAGGCCAACCTTCCCGCCACCGGTGCAGCCACCAAGGCGATCCAGATCGCGTCTGTGGCCAGAGAAGCCAACACACTAAACTTCAACAGAAGTACAGAAAAAGCGGCCATAACCCCCATCGATCCGACGCGGCTATCTCTCATCACTTCCAAGGTGCGCTCCAAGCTTCCATTGGATCCAAAGCCATCGGCGGTATCCATTAAGCCGTCTAAATGGATGCCTCTTGTCAAATAAATCCATAGCACGGTTAGTAGTGCTCCTCTGACCAGGGATGGAAACAAACTTGAAACCGCTAAGTCAAAAATCAACAACACTCCGCCCAAAATCAATCCCACTAACGGGTAATGACAAGGACTTTTCACCCAATCATCCCGTTCGGTCGATATAGGCGCCGGTATTCGCGTTAAGTATGATAAGGCCGTAAAAAACGCGTTCATCCTTCTAACCTCCATGGAATGCCGGAAAAGTGATCGGGATGATTACTCACCACCCAACTCCCGCCGAAATACAAAACTCGCCTTTTCATATCCCATCTCCAACCCCTATCATCGCGCAAACCCCTCACGCTGACAAGGGAAATTGTGTACCTTTTGAGTCTAACTTTTGAAGTGGGAAATCATTTTGTGGAAAGAATCGATCAACCTCATTTTGTAAGTGTTTTCATTCCTCATTTGCGTTAAAGTGAAGATAGAAACCGACAAAGGGGGAAATCTTTTGACGACGCTGGGATTACAACTGTACTCCGTCCGGGAGGAAGCGGAACGCAACTTATTGGGCACTCTAGCCCAAGTAGCGGCAATGGGATATGAAGCCGTCCAGTTTGCCGGCTTTTTCGGCATAGCGGCGGGGGACATCCGCGAAACCCTTGACGCAAACGGGTTAAAGCGGGCGGGTAGCCATATTCCCATCGATCAATGGGCGCAGGTGGATGAGATATTTTCCTACCACGATCAAATCGGCAACCCCTTGTTGATCTGCCCCTACCTGCCGGAGGAGATGCGACAAAGCGCAGACGACTACCATCGCCTGGCCGAGCGCTTTAACGCCATCGGTAGACAATGCCACAACGCAGGCTTCCAATTTGCTTACCACCATCATGATTTTGAATTTCAAGTCTTTGATGATACCACTGGATTTGAAATTCTGTTTAATGAAACCGACCCCGCATGGGTGAAGCTGGAGTTGGATGTCTACTGGGTCCATTACACCGGCCGTAAAGCCGCTACACTGATGGATCAATACGCCGACCGCCTCGTCTCCCTTCATCTCAAGGATCTAAAACAGACCGTCAACAACACGGTCAGCACTGAAGTGGGGGCGGGTCAACTCGATTTCCCTACCATCATTGAGAAAGGCAAAGAACGAGGAGTCGAATGGTTCACCGTGGAGCAGGAGCACTTTACCGAAGTCCCGCTGGTTCATGTGGAGCGAAGTGTGAAACATTTGCGGACAATGGTATAGAAAAACACCCGACCCCCGGCAACTTCAACAGATGCCGGGGGTTAGGATTTCCAAGGCGTAATATTGTGGTAAAATTAAGACCTGATTAAACGTTTATCCCAATCACCGATCCTCCACCACAATATACGTCGCTCGTACAGGCCCATGTACACCCACTACCAGATTCATCTCAATATCGGCGCTGTTGCTGGGGCCGGAGATAAAGTTGATACAAGAGGGAATTATCTCTCCGCGTTCTACGCGTTGGTGAATTTCGCGGGTGGCGTGAGACATGCGGGGAACGATGGTCGATTGAGGGATAATGGCGATATACGTATGGGGAAGTAAACTGACGGATCTTCCTTTGCCGTCACCGCTAAACAAGACGACCGTTCCCGACTCGGCCAGGGTGATATCACTAAAAGTGATCCCTACATCAGCGCGCTCGGCGATATGAATATTTTCCTCACCACGAGCGGGATCCCATCGATGTACATCCCAATCGCCCCGCGTTTGTGCCTCCTGAAAATAGTCACTTAGTCCATATTCGGCAAAACGGGGATCATCCCAGGTAACGATCCTCTGCGCAGAAACGGGGATTGCTTCCGCCAACACTTGCGGTAGCTTGTCGGCAGTTGAAAGTATACATGTAGTATGAATTCGGTCACACTGCTCCGCCAAGACAGCGGTTAACCGTTTTTGGTCGAATCCCGCCATCCGATTCCACTGCGGAGTATACGACCACGCGGGACGGTTTACTTCCCGTCTGCGCTCCCGCCCCAATTTGTCGGCAATCCGATTGAGAAATCGCTCCCGCTTATCCATATTCATGGTTGCTCATCCTTTTTTTGCCGCTTTTTAAACCATTGACGAAAAGATTCGCGCTTCGGTGCAGGCAAATCGCGGCTCTTTGTCCATGCTTGCAGTGGACCGGGGCCTTTTTTGATTACATTTTCCTCGCTGAAAAAGGACATCACCCGTGGTGCCGCTTTTGTCGCCATCTCATAGAAACCGGGGTGGCTGGCAGCGAGTCCAAATCCCTTCATCGCCAAACGCTCGCCAAAGGAAGAGCGATTTTCTTCTTCCACGATACGGCGACGATGCCGAACTAGATGTTCATGCAGCGGAATTTTTACCGGACATGCTTCCGTACACGCCGCACACAGGCTGGATGCATAGGGAAGCTCTTTATAGTCGTCATACCCGCCCAACAGCGGCGACAGCACGGCCCCGATCGGCCCTGGATAGATCGAGCCATAGGCATGCCCTCCAATGTGTCGATAAACCGGGCAAACATTGATACAAGCCGCACAGCGAATGCAATGAAGTACACTTTGAAACTCCGTCCCCAGGATATCCGAGCGTCCATTGTCTACAATAACGAGGTGAAACTCCTGCGGACCATCTGTCTCCCCTTCAGCCTTCACCCCTGTCAGTCCGGTCACATAGCTGGTCAGTTTCTGACCGACAGCAGCGCGGCAGAGGAGGCTCACCATGATATCCAGCTCCTCCCAGGTGGGGACGATCCGTTCCATACCCATCACGGTAATCTGGGTTTGGGGAAGAGTGGTACAGAGACGACCGTTCCCTTCATTGGTCACCAGTGTGACAGAGCCTGATTCAGCCACAGCAAAGTTGCATCCGGTGATGCCGATATCCGCCGTCAAAAATTCCTGACGCAGCTGCTCTCGGGCGAAGGCGGCTAGCTCCTCCGGTTGGGATGAGTTCGTATATCCCCGTTTTTGCTGAAAAACCTCCCGAATCTGCTCTCGATTTTTGTGCAGAACAGGGGCGACAATATGGGAAGGAGGATCACAATCATCCAGCTGCAAAATATATTCTCCCAGATCCGTTTCCACCACATCGCATCCCATCGCTTGTAACGCGGTGTTAAGTCCGATCTCCTCCGTTACCATCGACTTGGATTTAACAATTTTTCTCCCTTGTTTCTCCTTCACGACACGGCGAATATAATCGCTGGCCTCTTCCGCCGTTTCAGCGAAAAAAACGTGTCCCCCCGCTTTTGCGACGTTGTCGCCCAGTTCCTCCAAGTAATAATCCAAGTTTGCTAATGTATGGGCACGAATTGCTTCACCCAGACTTCTCCATTCCTCCCAATCGCCCAGTTCATCCGTGGCCGATTGTTTCCGTTCCCCGAGGCGATCTTGGGCGGCTCGGACTGCCCCCCGCATAAAATGATTATCCAAGCCATCATCCACCCGTGGGAAGAATTTCTTTTCACCAATTTTCAGCGACATGTTTATCCCCTCCTTAGCGACTGTTGAGAACTTGGGCGATATGCACCACTTGCATCGGTTTTCCCTGACGATTGATCCACCCACCGATATTGAGCAAACATCCGCTGTCACTGCCGATAACAATCGCTGCATCGGTATCTACCATATGCTGTACTTTTTCTTCTACCATCTGTTCAGCGATCGGCGCCATCTTAACGGCAAAGGTACCGCCAAAACCACAGCAAACATCAGCATCGGCAAACGGAACCACCTCCAACCCCTTCACCTGGCGCAACAGTGTCAATGGTGCATCTTTCACCTTGAGCAGTCGCGCCATATGACAGGATTGGTGGTAAACCGCTTTGGCATTTAGTTCGGCTCCCACCTCTTTCACCTGTAACACCTCAACCAGAAACTGCGTCAATTCATACGTTTTGACGGCGAGAACACGAGCTTTTTCCTTCCACTCCTCTTCCTGGAATAACTGCTCATACTCATGAAACATCGCTGCACAGGACCCGGACGGAGCCACCACATAGTCAGCATGGGCAAAAGTGTGAATCATATGTTTCGCCGCTTCCTTCGCTTCCTTGTGATAACCGCTGTTATATGCGACCTGCCCACAACATGTTTGCGCCAAGGGAAAGTCCACCTCACAACCGAATCGTTCCAACACATGGACGGTATCCTTGCCTACATCGGGATAAAAGCAATCACCCAGACAAGTGATAAATAAGGAAACTTTCATGTAAACACTCCTTTTTGTAACTGACAAAGTGGAACGCAGCCTAATGCCCCCTTCGGTATCTTTGATCGTGCTTCCCTGCAAATGACTGATGGGGCACTAGCTGGAATAGAGGAGATCCTTCCGGTAAAGCTATAAAAACGTGGAGGGGGATTTCCGATGAAATACAGGGATGAACGGGGAAACAAACGCTCCATCCATCCTCGAGTACAGCAACAAGAAGCAAAAGAAACCGGTATGACGGCAGGAAGGTTGGTATTTGTCGGAATCGCCTCCATCGTGGGAGCGGGCTTTTTTTTGGCGACTTCCAGCATTTTCTCCCTTGCCGGTCCGGCAACTCTTTTTGGTTATGGCATCGCATGGCTTGTTGTGGCAACGGTGATCGCCGCCCTTGGAGAAATGGTAGCGGATGAACCGGGATATGGCGGTTCCTTTCGTCTTTATGCGGAGGAGCATCTGGGAAGGGGCGTTGCCTTTGTCATCGGCTGGACCTATTGGTTAGCGGGTGTTTTAATTATGTCCAGCGAAGTGACGGCTTTGGGTCTATTTGTACAGCGATGGTTCCCTCATTGGCCACTCTGGTTACTGGTAGCGGTCTTCGCCCTGCTCGCGCTCGGTTTAAACCTGCTCGGTACTGAAAAGTTTGGCAAGGTGGAATCGCTGTTCGCCGTCATTAAGATCGCTGCCCTCATCGGCTTTGTGATCGCGGCTATCGTGATCTACGGAGGTGAGGCAACATTGGGGCGGTTGCTCCCACATACAGTCACAACATGGTTCCCCAATGGATTGACTGGATTATGGTCAGCGATGATCCTTATTTTCTTTACTTTTGGCGGTATTGAGGTAACCGGTATGGCAGCGGGAGAATTGCGGAATCCTGCTCCCGTTCCTTCCGCATTTCGTCGGCTGATGATTTTACTGTTAATCCTTTATCTCCTACCTTTGACTCTAGTGGTTCTAACGAAGCCTCTTCATCACCTCTCCCCTCAGGAAAGCCCCTTTATCACAGTATTATCCAGCGTCCCCTTTGCCGGGGATCTCTTAAACGGCGTCATGATCGCCGCCGCTTTCTCCACCATGGTGGCAGCCATGTTTGCCGTGGCACGAGTCCTGCTCTCCCTCGCGGAAGATGGGGATGCACCGTCCACCCTTCTCACCCGAAATCGGCGTGGTGTGCCGATGCGAGCGCTTTTTGCCAGTTCTGGGGGATTAATCATAGCGGTAGGACTCTCATTTTTTCTACCTAAAGAAGTATATGAACTTCTCTCCACCTCCGCCGGAATCAATCTGGTGCTGGTATGGCTGGTGATACTTTGGGCCCACCACAACTACAAACGCCAAACCCGAGCAAAAAAAGGTACCCACCCGATGTGGGGGTACCCGTGGCGAAACACGGCAGCAGCAGTGGGCATCTTCTTGGTGCTAGCCGGTTCGTTGTTAGAGCGGAGGCACTTGATCAGCTTCCTCTTTAGCCTGGGTGCCCTCCTACTGATTACGATCGGTTATCGCATCAAGTTGGCCCAAGGAAAGTGATCGACTCACTTATATATTAGGTATTCATCACTTTAATCCCGCTTCCTCCATTAAGTCGCCAAAAATTTCGTATTCTTTATCCATGTGTTTCTTAAACTCTTTTCCGCTCATCAATCCATCCATCCAACCCAATTTTTCCGCTTGTGTTTTCCACTCCTCCGTCTGCAACATTTCTTCGATTTTATGTTCATAGTATTTGGCCACAGCCGGATCTAAATCCGGCGGCCCCATGATTCCTCTCCACACAGTAAAAGAGTCGTCAATACCTTGTTCTTTCAAAGTGGGAAACTCTGAAATGGTTTCCCCTTGCAACCGCTCCTCTGCAGTGATAGCCAACACCCGTGCTTTGCCGGCCCGAACCTGCTCCGTCGCTTCCGCTAAATCAGCGGAATAGACGTCCACATGGCCACCTAACAACGCACTCATCGCTCCACCGTCCTGCATAGAGACATATTTTAGCCTCTTCACATCTACGCCAGCCTTATGCGCTGCTTTAACAAACATCATGTGATCCATGCTGCCGGGAGCGGAGATACCAGCGATGGAAGCGGACTGCGGGTCCTTTTTTAAATCCTCCATCAGTTCTTTCATATCTTTCCATTTGGCATCTTCTCTTACTATAAACGCCCCATAATCGGAAATCACACCAGCGATCGGGGTAAAGTCCTGATGATTATATTTGGATTGACCGTTTAGCGGGACAAAGATCATCCCCGGTGAAACAACGAACAGCGTGTGTGGATTACCGCTCTGTTTGACCACATAGGACCAGCCGACTGCTCCACCGCCCCCCGTCTTATTGACAACCGCCATCGGTTTATCCAAAAGTTTTTCCTTCTCCATCGTGGTTTGGATCATACGTGCCGTTGTATCCAAACCACCTCCGGCTCCTCCCGGCGCAACCATTTCAATCGGTTTAGCCGGTTTCCAATCACCCTCAGACCCGTTGCCTGCTTCTGGGGTTCCGCATGCAACAGCTACTAGCGACAATACCAGGACTCCAACAAGGGCAAACCGCTTTCTTTTTTTCATGGGAGACCTCCTTCAGAGCATTAAATAAAGCATCGAGCGCAAACATTTCGTCTATTTCAATCAAATAGAGAGGGCTGGGTGTTCAACCGTCATCGATTTATCACCAGCCCACAAATACACCTATTACGCTGCAACATTTCCGTTTCGCTTACGAGCAGCGATCCACTGCTTCAGCAACGGCCAAATCAGCGATAGTGCTGTAAAGCCTAACAGCAGCAGGGTAATCGGCCGTTCCAGAAAGATGCCCCAATCACCGCCTGACAAGGTGAGGGATTGACGCAGGGATTGTTCCATCATACTCCCGAGAATAAAGGCCAAAATCAACGGTGCCGCCGGGAAGCGGAAGCGGCGCATCAGGAATCCAACAACCCCAAAGATGATCAAGAGGTATAGATCAAAGGTGGCAAAACTTACCCCATATACACCGATCATACAAAAAAGAATGACCAAACTGATCAAAAGGGGACGAGGAATCAACAGCGCTCGCGCAATGTAGGGAATCAGGGGCAGGTTGAGAATCAACAAGATCATATTGCCCACATACATACTGGTGATCACACCCCAGAAGATATCAGGGTGCTCATTCATCATCAGCGGCCCTGGTTGGATTCCATATACCAACAGCGCCCCCAGCAGTACCGCTGTCGTGCCCGAACCGGGGATACCCAAGGTGAGAAGCGGCACAAATGAGCCGGTACAAGCCGCATTGTTAGCGGTTTCAGGAGCGGCCACCCCTTTGACGGAGCCTTTGCCAAATTGAGAAGGATCCTTGGCGATACGTTTTTCTGTGATATATGCCAAAAAGGAAGCGATGGTGGCACCGGCTCCCGGCAATACCCCAAGGAAAAAGCCCATAATGGATTGCCGTCCCGTCGGTCCTGCCAGTTCCTTTATATCTTGCTTCGTCAACTTGAGACTACCCACTTCTTTCCAGGAAGAAAAGAGGGATTCCTTACGATTAATAATCATAAATCCAACCTCGGCTAAGGCAAACACACCCAAGGCAATGATCAGGAAATCAATTCCTTCCATCAGTTCAGGAGTACCAAAGGTAAACCGTTGTGTCCCCGTCTGCTGATCGATTCCGATGGTGGCCAACATCAACCCGACCACCGCAGCAATAAAAGCTTTGATGGTGGAACCATCCGCTAGACTGGCAATCGCCGTTAACCCGAGTAACATTAAGGCGAAATATTCAGGGGGACCAAAACTGACCGCCACCTGTGCCAACCCCGGTGCAACCAGTATCAATGCCACCACACCGACGGTTCCACCGATAAAGGAACAGATGGCTGCAATCGCCAAAGCTTTTCCCGCTTTTCCCTGTTGTGCCATCGGATAGCCGTCAAAGGAAGTGGCGACGGTACCGGCCACTCCCGGCGCATTAAGCAAAATCGATGAAGTGGAGCCGCCAAAAATAGCACCATAATAAACGCCAGCCATCATAATCAGGGCGGAAGCGGGAGACATGCCATAACTCATCGGAATCATGATGGCGATAGCACTGATGGGCCCTAATCCCGGCAACATCCCGATGACTGTTCCTGCCAGCACCCCGATTAAGACAAAAATGAGATTCTCAGGCGTAAACGCCACCTGAAAACCGTACAATAGACTTTCCAACGTTTCCATTTCCGCTTCCCTCCTTTCTTAAAAGGGCAAAATACCCTGGGGAAGATAGATATTGAGAAGATAGTTAAAGGCGTAATAGGTGATTCCCGTAAATCCAACCGCCACCGCTACATTTACCATCCAGCGCCGATATCCCAATAAGGCCGTCACTCCGAGGATGAAGGGAATCGTCACCAAAATATAACCCAACCACTCCAATAGAAACACATACACCAATGTCGAACCCAACACCGCGCCGATCACACCCCACTCTTTGCGTGAGATCGGCTGTGATTGGTTATCCTCCTTTTTCTCACCAAAGAAAAAGAGTGCAATAGACAGCGCTAACAAAAGCCACCCCAATCCAATCGGCAACGCATCAGAATCCATCACGGCTATTTCAAAAGATGGAATACGGTAACTAAAAATGAGATAAATCGATGATACAATCACCAACACAAGCGCCGCTTGCCGGTCTCTTGTCATAAATCGTGCCTCCCTCCCTCTTGAAAATGAGGGACAGCGGGTAACCGCCATCCCTTTTTCCTTATTATTTTAAGCCCGCTTCTTTCATCAACTCTTCAAACAGCTTGTACTCTTCATCCAAATGCTTTCCAAATTCTTCGCTGGTCATAAAGTTTTCCGTCCATCCCAGCTTATCTGCCTGTGCTTTCCATTCCTCTGTCTCTAACATCGCTTTAATTTTTTGTTCGTAATACTTCACCGCATTCGGATCCATATCCGGCGGCCCCATGATGCCGCGCCATACGATAAAGGAGTCATCGATCCCCTGCTCCTTCAAAGTGGGAAAATCAGAAATCGTTTCCCCTTCCAACCGTTCCTCTGCAGTAATGGCCAACACGCGCACCTTGCCTGCTCTAGCCTGTTCTGTCGCTTCCGCCAAACCAGTGGAGTAGACATCAACATGACCGCCCAACAGTTGACTCATTCCGCCGCCATCTTGCATCGATACGTATTTCAGCTTTTTCACATCTACTCCGGCTTTGTTCGCCGCTTTGACAAACTGCATATGGTCCATACTGCCGGGAGCAGAATCCCCTACGATCGAGGCCGATTGTGGGTCTTTCTTTAAATCATCCATCAGTTCGTTGATATCTTTCCATTTGGCGTCTTTTTTCACCACAAACGCGCCATAGTCGGCGATCACACCGGCAATCGGCGTAAAATCCTGATGCCCGTACTCCGACTGTCCGTTCAACGGAACAAACATAATGGGAGGAGAGGTGACAAACAGCGTATGGGGATCTGCCTTTTTCTTGTGAATATAAGACCAACCCACGGCACCCCCGCCTCCAGGCTTATTGACGACCGCCATCGATTTATCCAGTAACTTCTCTTTCTCCATCACCGTCTGCATGACGCGTGCTGTCGTATCCCATCCACCGCCGGCCCCTGCCGGCGCAATCATTTCAATCGGCTTTGTCGGCTTCCACTCATCCCCTTGCGCCCCACCGGCACCTGTCCCACTGCAGGCGGTTGTTATGAGAGCCAAAGATATAATTCCGATACCCAGTAACCGCTTTTTTAACTTCATGCTGTTCACTCCTTTTCAGAAAGCGCTTTCAATTTGCTTTAAGGATAATGGAACATGACTATTTTGTGAACAAAAAAATCATAAGCTCCTTTTTGTTCATTTTGTTCACGCTCTTTCCACGGTCAAAATCTGTTTAACGTATCATGCTTTCAGCAGACATCGCACAAATAAAAAAACGGCCCTTCCCAATGGAAGGACCCATCCCTCTTATTCTTACAACGTCATCCCGCTACCTCCTGCTTGAATCAACAAATTCGTCCATTGCTCCTCTTTTTCGTCCGTCCATTCTTCCATGGTGTAATAAATAATCGCATATATACCGGTATCGTTAGAGAAGACACGAGCCATTCCATCCGCTTTTTGCGAAGTCTCATCATCCGTTATACTGATTTTCGCCAGGATATTATCCCGATCCTGATCGATAACCTGCCACGAAAAACTCTCTCCATATTCTTCCTGCAACAGTTCTTGGAGTCCTTCCGCTATAACCAAAGAAGTAAAATAATCCTGTACTCCAGGATACGTATGAACCTCGATCAACTCTCTTGCGTAATCCGCATTCTCGCCGTCGGGAGTGAAATAATAATATTCAAATCCCTCTTCATCCTCTTCCCGGCTTTCTTCCATCCAATTTTGGTTATCGGCGTAGAAAGTAAGATCACCGGCCGTCACTTCTTCCGCTTCTACGGAATTTGATGTCTCCTCCGATTCATCGTTCATCGGTGGCTGGGCATCCGTATCTTCCTCTTCTTCTTTTTCTTTTGGCTCTTCTTCTTTCTCTTCCTTTTCTTTCTTCTTATCATCATTCGGGGATTCTTTCTCTTGTTGTAATCCCATGTTTTCAATTAAAACTGTAGAACATCCACTGGCGAATAAAAGGGAAAAAACCGCTATTAGGGCTCCATACCACTTTAACGGCAATACAAACACCTCTTTAAATATTAGAGTCCACTCTCTCACTATCTTATCGAAATAAAGCAAAAGGCGCACTAGGCAAAAAAGACTATTATTCCAGTATTCGATTAATTCGACCAAAAGAAAGGATCTGAATGGAAAACAAATGATACATCGATGATTGTACAAGTGGCAACCGTCCGGTAACATAAATGCAAGGATGATGATTCACTTAGCGATTAAAGGGGACGGATGAATTCCATGATATCAGAGACCTCACATCCATTGGTGCAGAAAACCGCTCACTATGTAAAAGAGAAAATGATGGGGGAAGAAAGCGGCCATGATTGGTGGCACGTACAGCGCGTCTGGTTGTTGGCGCAAAAGCTGGCCATAGAGGAGGGGGCAGATCGGCTCGTGGTGGAGTTAGCCGCATTGCTCCACGATATCGCCGATTGGAAATTTCACGATGGGGATGAAACCGTCGGTCCCGCCACCGCCCGAGCGTGGCTGCAATCGCTACAGGCTCCGGCGGATGTAACCGATCACGTCTGTCGCATCATTGCTACACTTTCCTTTAAAGGTGCTCATGTTGTTACTCCGATGGAAACACTGGAAGGTGCCGTTGTACAAGATGCGGACCGTTTAGATGCGATTGGTGCCATCGGTATTGCCCGCACATTCGCGTATGGCGGCTATGTCGGGCAAGCGATCTATCATCCCGATATTCCTCCGGTTCTCCATCAAAGTGCAGCGGAATACAAACAGAAGCGTTCGACATCCCTCAATCACTTTTACGAAAAGTTATTTCTTTTGAAAGATCGAATGAACACACCTTCCGCCCGTCGAATTGCAGAGGAGCGACATCGATATATGGTGAAATATGTACAACGATTGGCAGATGAATGTTATCTGGACTTCCCCTTGCCGGAGGAAGATGGAACCCCTGCGAGCGAAGAGTAAAGAATTACAAAAGAGCGCATAAAAACGCTCCCCGACCGCAGGGCGATCGGGGGTTTATCGACCTCAACCTATAACCGAGCGGTTGGAGCTGGCCGTTACGATGCTGGTTTTTCAGTACCAACGGTACTATGCCGTCAATCGGCCTTTCTGTCATGAAGGAGTAAATTGCTCTTCCTCGGTGGAACCTTTCAGCGCAGTGGTGGACGATGTACCGCCACTAATCGCGAGGGAGACCGCATCAAAGTAACCGGTTCCCACTTCGCGCTGATGACGGGTCGCGCTGTAACCATGGATTTCATTGGCAAATTCCCGCTCCTGCAAATGAGAGTATGCAGCCATCCCCGTCTGTTTGTATTCCAGCGCCAGTTCAAACATGCTGTTGTTGAGTGCGTGGAAACCGGCCAGGGTAACAAACTGAAACTTATAACCCATCTTCCCCAGCTCATCCTGGAAGCGGGCGATGGTGGCATCGTCCAATTTTTTCTTCCAGTTAAAAGAAGGAGAGCAGTTGTAAGCCAACATTTTCCCGGGAAATTGGGCATGGATCGCTTCTGCAAACCGACGGGCTTCCTCTAAATCAGGTGTAGAAGTTTCACACCAGATCAAATCGGCGTAAGGGGCATAAGCCAATCCGCGAGCAATCGCCGTCTCCAGCCCGCAACGCTGGCGGAAGAAGCCTTCCGGCGTCCGTTCACCAGTCAAAAACGGATGATCATAAGGATCGATATCGCTGGTAATCAGCTCTGCTGCATTGGCATCGGTGCGGGCCACCAGGATGGTGGGAACGTTTAGGATATCGGCGGCCAGACGGGCGGAAACCAGATTACGGATCGCTTGCTGGGTAGGGATCAACACCTTGCCTCCCAAATGTCCGCATTTTTTCTCCGACGCCAGTTGATCCTCAAAGTGAACACCTGCCGCTCCCGCTTCAATCATTCCCTTCATCAATTCAAACACATTGAGCGGCCCACCAAAACCGGCTTCAGCATCGGCGACAATCGGGGCGAACCAATTGCGCTCTCGCTTTCCTTCCGCATGCTCAATCTGATCCGCCCGCTGCAGCGCCTGGTTGATGCGCTTCACCACATGCGGAACACTGTTAGCCGGGTATAAGCTCTGATCCGGATACATCTGCCCCGCCAGGTTGGCATCGGCGGCTACCTGCCAACCGGAGAGATAAATCGCTTTTAACCCTGCTTTTACCTGTTGCACCGCTTGATTACCCGTCAGCGCTCCTAACGCTTTTACATGAGGGTCTTGCTGCAGCAGCTCCCACAAACGCTCTGCTCCCTGCCGCGCCAACGTATGTTCAATCGCTACAGATCCTCGCAGCCGTAACACATCCTCCACCGTATAAGGACGATTGATGCCATGCCAGCGCGGGCTATTTTCCCAATCCTCTTGCAATTTTTTTGCCTCTTCATTTTTCCTTGTCATGATTCGCTCTCCTCTCTTTTTAAACAAAGTGACACGGACACTTGTATTCTGTCACCTAGTAAGCCTCTTCTGTTCAGTGGTAAGCCAACTCCTAAGGAATTACTCCCGTTTTCAACACTTGCTCTCCTCAAATCCTCTCGTTTTTCACAGCCGTTCATATCCGGACAAGGTTAAAAACTCTGCAAATTCATCCTGCTCTGTCAAGTATAAAAACCATTCAGCGGTTTCCTTAAACCGTCCCTGAGAAAACGCTTCTGGACCCTGGTCTTCCTCAATCTTAGCCAACTCCTCATCCACCATTTGACGAACCAATGCTTGTGTCACCTTGCGTCCATCTTCCAACATGCCGCGGGGATGACGGATCCATTGCCATACCTGCGCCCGTGAGATTTCAGCAGTGGCGGCATCTTCCATCAGATGATCGATGGCGACTGCTCCCACTCCCCGCAACCAGGCTTCCATATACAGCAGGGCCACGCGAATGTTTTGCCGCAAGCCCGCTTCGGTGATGGAGCCGGTGGGAGCCGCCCGTAGATCTTTTGCTGATACGGCGACATCTTCCCGTTTCTTCTCAATCTGATTTTGCTTTGGCATATATCGGTCAAAAATGGCCCGTGCCACTGGCACCAACGCCGGATGAGCCACCCATGTGCCATCGTGTCCGTCTTGGGCTTCCCGCTCCTTATCCGCCTCTACCTGTTTCATCGCTTTTTCGTTGGCGACAGGATCATGTTTAACCGGAATCTGCGCAGCCATGCCGCCGATACAAGGTGCATGACGACGGTGACAGGTCTTAATCGCCAGCCGAGTATACGCTCGCATAAACGGCACCGTCATCGTCACCTGGGAACGATCCGGCAAAAGCGTATCCGGGTGATGGCGAAAACGCTTGATAAAGCTAAAGATGTAATCCCAACGACCACAATTTAAACCGGCGGAATGCTCCCGCAGCTCATACAAAATTTCATCCATCTCATAAGCAGCCAGTATCGTTTCAATCAACACCGTCGCTTTAATGGTACCGGGAGCGATCTTTAACTCCTCTTGGGCAAACGAGAATACATCGTTCCACAGCCGCGCCTCGCGATGACTCTCCAGTTTGGGCAAGTAGAAGTACGGTCCTGACCCTCGCTTTAACAAGGTTTTGGTATTGTGGAAAAAATAAAGCCCAAAATCGAACAACCCAGCGGGAATCGCTTTTCCATCCACATGCACATGTTTCTCATCCAGGTGCCATCCCCGGGGTCGCACCTTTAACACAGCCGGGTGATTTTGCAACAGATAGCGCTTGCCGTTGCTTCCGGTAAAATCGATGTTACGTCGGATGGCATCCCGCATATTGAGCTGCCCTTGGATGGTATTCTCCCAGGTGGGGGAGTTGGCGTCTTCAAAATCGGCCATAAACACCTTCGCCCCCGAATTAAGGGCGTTAATCACCATTTTGCGATCGGAGGCAGGGCCCGTAATCTCCACCCGCCGATCTCGCAAATCGTGAGGCAAGGGCTCGATCGACCAAGACTTCCGGCGAATCGCTGCCGTCTCCGCCAGAAAATCGGGCCATTCTCCCTCATTGAGGTGACGCTGCCGCTCCATCCTCCATTGCAACAGTTGATCCCTGCGATCAGAAAAACGACGGCTCAACTTCGCCACAAAGGAAAGGGCTGCAGGAGTTAAGATTTCGGCAAAGGCGGCGGTAACCGGCCCATTCACCTTCACACCTGCTGGGTGGGGTGGCGACTGTGTACGCACCAATCGATCACTCCTTTCATATCTGTTAGAGAACAGATTCTCTAACTTGTGTTGTATTATATAACAGTTGATTTTGGAATGACAATACTTTTTTCTGACTTTACACAAAAAACACCATCGATGATGGTGTTAAGGCGATTCGTATAGCGGTTTTAGACTAAAAATCGGGCTAACGCTTAAATCATCAGGAAGCCTATCAAGAACATTTACGCAAAAATTGAACCAGCTCTGTACGCAACTGTGATATTCCCGGTTCTTCCAAAGGGAAATGTCCGGCATTTCCAAGCAGAACCGTCTGTTTGGCAACCGGCAATCGCTGAAAAAAAGGCTGGGATACGGCAACCGGCGTCCAGCGGTCATCCGCCGGATGTAACAATAATACGGGACAGACATCAAATTGTTCCGGGGGGATCGTCTGATGTTCCCACCAGCTGCGAATCCACCTTCCGGGCATCCAGGTGCCACCGCCCAAGGGATCTTTCGCAATGATTTTGGCTATCTCCGGGTCGTTTACGATTGCGTTCATCTTTGCAATCCAGCGCATGGGGATACGCATGGGATCAAGTAACGGACGCCCTACCTTAAAAAGCGGCCCGATCAATGATCCCATCCAGGAATATAGCGAAACAGCCCTTCGCACTTGAGGGTCTTGCGGGTCCAGTAAACAAGTAGCTGCGATTCCTGCCGGAATACGGCTGCGTGCCGCTGCTTCATATGCTAACAGTCCACCCATACTTCCTCCAAACAGAACGATCGGACGTGAATCCCGCTGTTGTTCCGCACGGATAAAATCGATTGCAAAATCCACCCAATCTTGATATAGAAAGGCATCTTTCTTTGGAACCTGAGTCAAACCATAACCGGGAAGATCCGGGACAACGGCTTCATAACCAGACTGCTGCGCCATTATACCGTATGGGGCCATTAAGCGCCCATATCCACCTCCACCATGGAAGATGATTAATTTAGCCGAAGATTGTTTCACCTCGTAACGATCCACATGGATACGAGATTCTTTCCAACCATACCATTCTTCTTTCGGCAGATTGGCATGATTCAACTGAAATGATTCCGGGAAAAAGGATTGAATTTTTCCCCAACCTTCTTGATGATGGTAACGAGGCGATTGTTGATCCCCTCTCATGCTTCCACTCCATCTCCTTTCAAACGCGATCCTATCATTAGAATAAAAGCAACACGCTTTCTTTTCTACTCGCATCTGGAAAGGAGCTCCGTATGGGTATCGATGACGGGATAAAGCCGCGTAAAACGCCAAAACAGAAGCGTTCCCAAGAAACGGTAACCTTTATTTTAGAAGCAGCTGCTCAGGTTTTTGGTGAAAAAGGTTACAAAAAGACAACCACCAACCATATCGCTGAACGAGCCGGTGTATCCATCGGTACGATTTATCAATACTTTCCCAATAAAGATGCACTATTGCTGGTTCTGGCCGAGCATCATATCTCACAGGGAAAACAAAGAATAGTAAGCAAGATCCACTCCTGTCGGACGGACGCATCAGCTGAGCAGTTGTTACGGATTCTGGTGGATGAAGTGATTTCATTTCATCATGAGAATCGGTCTCTAAATGGTCTGATCTATGATGAAGCACCGAGAAATCGAGAACTTCTCCATGCATTGCAAGAGGCAAAAACAGAAATCGCCCAACAAGTACCTCTCTTTTCCCATCGTGATCCAAAAAGATTATTAAAGTCAATCATCCTGGTGGATCTGATTTATACCCTCATCCATGAAGTTGTCCTTCAACCGCCAGCAGGATTTTCCACAGAGGATTGCAAGGAAGAAGTGATTCGGATCTGTTTGACTTATCTGAAGGAATGATGTCCTTTCCCATAACTTCCGACCATTTACGGGGATGTGCTATACTTGGGGAGAAGCATGGTTTTAGCCACTCGAAACTTACTTAAACGCTGATAGAAAGGGTGCTCACAACGTGGAACAAATGGACGCCAACCAAATTATCGAGTTTATCCAGAAAAGCGAAAAGAAAACACCGGTCAAGGTCCATATCAAAGGGGACACTGACGGGATCGACTTTGGCAAAGGCGTACAAACCTTTATCAACGGCGGTGTCGGTGTGCTGTTCGGGGATTGGAATGTCTTAAAGCCCGTATTGGAAGCCAACCGGGATAAAATCGAAGATTACGCTGTGGAAAACGATCGCCGCAACTCCGCCATTCCGCTGCTAGATCTAAAAGACATCCAAGCGCGGATCGAACCGGGAGCCATCATTCGCGATCAAGTGGAGATCGGCAAAAACGTAGTTATCATGATGGGAGCTTCCATCAATATCGGTGCAGTCATCGGTGACGGTACCATGATTGATATGAATGTAGTAGTCGGCGGTCGCGGCACCATCGGCAAAAACTGCCACATCGGAGCGGGTTCGGTTATCGCTGGTGTGATTGAGCCGCCTTCCGCCAAACCGGTGGTGATCGAGGATGATGTTGTTGTTGGTGCCAACGCCGTCATTTTGGAAGGGGTTCGAGTCGGTAAAGGATCCGTTGTTGCCGCCGGCGCCGTCGTCGTGGACGATGTACCGGAAAACAGTGTGGTCGCCGGCATTCCCGCCAAGGTGATCAAACAGATTGATGAGAAAACCCGTGCAAAAACGGAGATTAAGCAAGAGCTGCGTCAACTGTAAGGGAGTATCGGGACCACCTCTGATCTCCTTTGTAGACACAGTAGGATTCGGTTTGATTGTTGATAAAGTAGGATTCGATTCCGATTATCCAACCTCTCCCTTTTCCATTTTACAATGAAGCGTTGTTTTTTCGAGCCCTCCGAATTAGTTAGCGGCTAAAGCAAAAGCGATGGGCCTAAAACTTACTGTCCTACTAGGGGATTTTTAAATAACGAAGTGAACGGAGAGTATAGCGGTTGAAACCGTCACTGTCTCCACTGGACAACCGATCGGCGAGAAACCTCCAATCAACCATTTCCCTTTATATCCGTTTGTCAGCACGTTGGGTCGCCGCGGCGGCCCTTCTTCACTATCCCAAGCAAGGAGGGATTACCCGTGTCTCAATGGCATGACTTGGATCAACAGTATTTGATGTCCACGTATCACCGCCTTCCGATCGCAATCGAACGGGCGGAGGGAAACCATCTGTATGATACGGAGGGCAGCTCTTATCTGGACTTGTTTACTGGGCTGGCGGTCAACATTTTAGGCCATTCCCACCCCGCGATTGTACGACGCTTGCAGGAGCAAGGGGAGCGCTTCCTCCACATCTCCAACAAATTCCTAAACCCACCCGCTATTCAACTGGCCCAGCGGTTAGTGGAAAACAGTATCCCGGGCAAAGTCTTTTTCACCAATTCCGGTGCGGAAGCAACGGAAGCAGCGGTCAAGCTGGTTCATAAATGGAGCCAGGCGACAGGCGGGGAGCGACAAGGATTTGTGGTGATGGAAAAAAGCTTTCATGGCCGCACCCTTGGCGCCGTTAGACTCACCCGGCAAGCGGGCGTCTATCAGGACTTTCCGCAGCCGGATTTTCCTGTATTTGAGGTGCCTCCCAACGACATCGACGCACTGCGGGCCGTTTGTGAACAGGAGCGCCCCGCCGCCATCCTGGCTGAGCCGATCCTAGGTTCCGGCGGAGTACAACCGTTAGCGGAAAGCTATCTGCAAGCGATGGCAACCCTTGCGCAGGAACAAGGTATGATGCTCTGTATGGATGAGATCCAGACCGGCGTCGGCCGGACGGGCACGTTTTTTGCCTACCAAGCCTATAACTTCTCGCCTGATGTGATTCTGTTTGCCAAAGGCATCGGCGGTGGTTTACCTTTGGGCGGTATCATCGCTGGCGAAGCCATTGCTCACCTCTTCCAACCAGGCGATCACGGCACCACTTTTGCCCCTTCACCGCTGAGTGCAGCCTTGGGATTAGCGGTGGTGGAAGAGCTACTGGATAACGGCGGTCTGGAACAGGGACGGGAGAATGCCACTTATCTGTGGGAAGCGCTCGCCCGCTTACGCCAACAGCATCCCGATGTGATCGGCGCCATCCGCGGCAAGGGCATGATGATCGGGCTGGATACCCATCTCTCACCGGAAGCCGCTCTTCGTTTACAGCAAGGATTGCTGCAAGACGGCGTTTTAGTGGATATCGCCCAGCAACGGGTGGTGCGCCTCTTACCACCGCTCACCCTGAAGCGGGAAGAGACCGACTTTTTCATTGAGCGGTTAAGTGCTCATCTCGCCCGTAGCGGGGAGGAAGTTTTATGAACCTTCATCCCTTTATCGGCGTGCGGCGGGAGCTGCACCAAATCCCTGAACCTGGCTTCAAAGAAGAAAAAACCCAACGCTATCTGCTCGATTTTCTGTCGAAATTGCCGCAAGAGCGGCTGGCGATCAAAACCTGGCGCACCGGCGTGTTGGTGCGGATTCACGGTCGTAACCCCCGCCGCACCTTAGGCTGGCGCACCGATATTGACGGCCTCCCGATTGAAGAGGAGACCGGACTTCCGTTTCACTCCCACCACCCCGGCTATATGCACGCCTGCGGTCATGATATGCATATGGCTATCGCCTTAGGGATCATAGATGCACTGGTACGGGAACCGATCGACGATGATGTGGTCGTCTTGTTCCAACCGGCGGAAGAAGGGCCCGGCGGCGCTTTGCCGATGCTGGAAAGTGATGCGTTTCGCCAGTGGAAGCCGGATGAATTGTTTGCCCTTCATATTGGTCCCGATTGGCCGGTGGGCACCGTCGCCACTCGGCCCGGCATCCTGTTTGCCAATACATCGGAGCTATTTATCGATTTGGAGGGGATCGGCGGCCACGCCTCGCTGCCTCACCGCAGCAACGATATGGTGATCGCCGCCTCACAATTGGCGATGCAACTGCAGACTATCATCTCCCGCAATATCGATCCGTTGGATTCCGCCATCCTCACCTTGGGCAAAATCACCATCGGAACCAAGCAAAACATCATCCCCGGCAAAGCCCGCCTCGAAGGAACAATTCGCACCTTGTCAATGGAATCGATGGAGAAAATAAAACACCGTGTACGCCAGTTGGTCAAAGGGATTGAAACCGGTTTTGAATGTAAAGCTCACATCGATTGGGGAGCCAACTACTGCCAAGTGGAAAATGATGAAACCCTCACCACAGCATTTATGGAGTGGGCGCAACAAGAAGGCGGTGTCCATGTCATTCACTGTCGGGAAGCGATGGCAGGAGAAGACTTTGGCTACTTCCTGCGGGAGATCCCCGGTTTTCTGTTCTGGCTCGGCGTCGACACTGAACACGGTCTGCATCATCCCCGACTAGAGCCAAAGGAAGAAGCGATTCCAACGGCAATCCAATTGGTGACAAAGTATTTTCGCTGGCGAGGAAATCACGCTGGATAACGCTTCACTTTATCAGGGGAACACTTTTTTAGCGTAGAACCTCCGCCACTGTATATCCCTTTCATGAAATGAGAAACGGCAGGGTTGAGAATGAAGTCCAACTTGCTACCACACTGAGTAGAGACAGATCACAGTACTGCCCTGCAATTCATGGGCTTATTAGATTTTTTATACGGCATCCAATGCCGTATTTATTTTTGTCTACGTTACAGCGAGGGGGCACCCCGCCAGTTTGTTCAGTTGCGAAACCAGTTTCTGTGAGTTGTAGTTTAACAATTTCTTGACAACTCCAATCACCTTTGGATACAGTTTTTATGAACAAAAATTAGTTTCGTTCATATGTTCATATTATATCAACTCCATTGGAGGAAAAACAATGTCCACCACAATCTACAAAAGTCCCGCAGGTGAGGTAAAGATGATGGAGCTTTACAACAAACAACTGGCCAAACTAAAGATTGAATACAAAACTACCCAAATTGACACTCGCTTCGGTTCTACACATGTCATCATTACGGGGCCCGAACACGCCCCACCCGTTCTTCTTTTTCAAGGCGGCAATACAACCAACCCGTATATTCTGGAAAAGTTCCTCCCTCTTGCCAAACATTTTCGCCTCTATGCGCCGGATACCGTCGGTCACCCCGGCAAAAGTGCCCAAAACTCTCTATCGCCGCGTGATACCAGTTATGGGAAGTGGGCCGTTGACATCATGGATGGATTGGGACTTGCTCAAGCTTCTGTTGTTGGTACATCATGGGGAGGTGGGATTCTGCTCCAGTTAGGCGCCTGTACCCCTGAGCGGATCACAAAAGCGGTTCTCATCGTTCCTGCCGGAATCGCCAATAGCTCGATGCGCCGAGTGATAAAGGATTTAGCCATTCCTATGTTCCTGTATCAGCTATTCCCAAACCGAAAACGACTGTTGCAAGCGATCCAGCCCCTCGCCTCCGATCCAGATGAAGACACCATTGAAATGGTTCAAACGGTCTTTCATCATGTCAAAGTAAAAGCGGAAATGCCGGGAAATGTTACAAAAGAAGAATTAGCCGCCTTTACCGCCCCAACGATGCTGTTTGCCGCTGAGAACGATATCATTTTCCCAGCAAATCGGGTGATTCCACAAGCAAAAAAGGTGATCCCCAATTTAACGGTGGCGGAACAATTAAACGGCGCTTCTCATCTGTTTTTTCAGTCTTATGATCAGCTTCAATATGTGCAAAAGCAAATTTCCGATTTTTTGTTACACGCCGCAAAGGAGTCCTAACTCATGGTAAAAGGATTTAGTGAACGGGAAAAAGAGATCATCCGCAACAAACTGATGGAAGTAGGAAGAGAGCGCTTTGGATCACAAGGATTAAAAAAGACGAGCATCCGCGAATTGACGGATGCAGTCGGCATTGCCCAAGGATCGTTCTATCTCTTTTTTCACTCCAAAGAAGAGTTGTTCTTTCGCATCTTGGAAATCGAGGAAGCGTCCATTCAACAAAAATTACAGTCGACTACTTTGGAACCCGTTACCGCCGAATCCTTTAAGCAATGGATTCTAAAGGCATTGACGTTGGCGGAAAACAACCCCATTGTTCGCCGCCTCTATGTAGATGGCGAGTATGAATTGATGTTGCGAAAACTACAGCAAGAAGTGATTGAGCAGCATATCCAAAAAGACGCAGATGCACTGCTCCCACTCATTTCGTCATGGCAACAGCAAGGGTTGATTCTAGCAAAAAAGCCGGAAATGATCGCCAGTGTCATCCGATCTCTTTTTTTGTTGACATTGCACAAAAAAGAGATCGGCGAAGACATCTATGACGAAACCATCGACCTCATAGTTGAACTCATCGCTTCCGGCCTGGTTACAAAAAAGGGGAAGGCATGATTTTATCACACCTTCTCTTGAGCTGATACCCCCACTTCCTGTAATCGACACCGATTTTCATCGCGCTGCCCACACTTCCACTTCCACCTTCAGAGCAGGCGTAGCCAATGCAGAAACATAGACCAAGGTCATTGCCGGCGGTGTACCGCCGTGCAACTCTTCCCAGATTTCATAGAAGGAATCCCGATCAATCGATTCCGTTAACCAAATGTTGATTTTCACAATGCTTTCCGCAAACACATCTTCACTGTTTAAAATGCGTAACACATTGTTCAAGGCATTCCGAAATTGTGCTTTTACATCGGAGGGGAGATCTCCTTCTGTATCGATTCCAACCTGCCCAGATAAAACCAGGTGTTCCGCTTTTCTTGACACGATCGCAAGATGGGTATAAGGTCCGATGGGTGTGGCGACTGAATCGGGATTTTTACGTATCACTTTCCTTTCTTTTTTCTCGGACTCTTCTTCATTGACAATGGCGAGAATCTGATGATCTTGCCACTTGCCATTGATCTTCACATTTTGCTT
Organism: Desmospora activa DSM 45169; assembly: GCF_003046315.1. NCBI lineage: Bacteria > Bacillati > Bacillota > Bacilli > Caryophanales > Thermoactinomycetaceae > Desmospora > Desmospora activa. The sequence continues at coordinate 2,428,266 of NZ_PZZP01000001.1, forward strand.
GGCGATTCCCTCTTTGTGAAAGCCCGCTTTCTCCAGCACTTTGATGGAACCGAGGTTATGGGGCATCACTCCCGCCTCAATGCGATGAAGCTTCAGTTGATCAAAGGCGATTGACACCACCAGCCGCACCGCCTCGGTCATATAGCCCTTGCCGTTCTGTTCCTGATCAAGACAATAACCGATCCAAGCACACTGCAGAGGGCCACGCGCCACTTCGGATAGGTTGACATTGCCGATTAATTCTCCCGTTTGTAACAAATAAATGCCAAAGCCATAATGTTGATCCTGGGCTTGCTTTTCAATGTAACCCTGAATCCGCTCCTGCTGCCCTGCCAAGGTAAAAAATCGTTCCTCTCGCAAAGACGTATACAGCTGAAAGAAATGACGGTTACGCAATTCCAGTCGCAGCATCGTCTCTGCATCTTCCAACTCCAACGGCTTAACATAGATGTTGTTTCCATCTCTTCGCATTAAAAATATCCTCCTCTTTTTTCCAAATAAAAACACCACAGTCTGATCCTGTGGTGTATGCTTCACAATATATGAACCACAGGATCGCCCGGCCTGTGGTGTCTATTTGATGTACATTAGCTGTACAAAAATCGAATCACCCCATGTCGAGTCGTCGATATAGCCCCATTTGGACAGACTTCTCCCGTGATTCGATTTCATCGAAGAAAACGGCAGTTGAGTACCCCACTCCTTTTGCTAAGAAAGCAAGTGCGCGTTTTTTCATCCTTGGTACTCTCCTTTCGCCGAGGTCTTCTCGCTAATCATAGCAACAAGAGTTCCGGTTGGCAAGGGGGAAGGATTTATGATTACGCCAATACCTTCTCAATTCTAGTAAGCCCTGGTACTTGATATAAACTTTTCAACGCATCCATATCCCCATTCACAATACAATCGATGTACGGTATATAGTTGCAGTTTCATTCACGGATTAACCGACCGATTTGATTACACTCTTCCGCAAACCAGACGGATCCATCCGGTCCCCAAACCAGTCCATGGGGTTCAGATTGGTTGGTAGGAATGGGAAACTCCGTAATCTCTCTGGTAAGCGTGACTCGGCCGATCTGGTTGCTTCCCCATTCAGTGAACCATAAAGCGTTGTCTTTACCAGAAGTAATCGCATGGGGACGGGCATCGGCTGTAGGGATGGGATATTCTTCAATTTCTCCCGATGTGGTGATTCTGCCGATTTTGTTACCGTTGATTTCTACAAACCAAAGAGCGCCATCCGGTCCAGCAGTTATTCCGACCGGCCCCGCATGGGGAGTCGGGATCGGATATTCAACGATCGTTCCCGTAGTTGTAATTTTACCGATTTGATTGCTTTGATTCTGGGTAAACCAGAGAGCTCCATCCGATCCTGCGACAATAAACGAGGGAAACGATCCCGGACGTGGCAGCGAGTATTGGCTAAGCTCCCCAGAAGCGGATATTCTCCCAATCGTATTGCCGGTAATCGCCGTAAACCACATCGCTCCATCCGGCCCTGTGGTTATCCCATATGGGCCTGTACCAGCCGCGAGTGGATACTCAGTAATTTCCCCTTGTAGGGTTATCCTTCCAATTTTATTGGCCTTATTCTCGGTAAACCATAAGTCTCCATCAATGCCGGATGTAATCACGGTTAATCCGGCATCAGGGGTAGGGACCCTATATTCACTCACCTCTCCCGTCACCGTTATTCTCCCAATTTGGTTCCCCTTGTTTTGCGTAAACCAGAACGCACCGTCACTTCCCACTGTAATCCCGTATGGTCCTGATCCATGGGTAGGAAGGGCATATTCCACTATTTTCCTCATCAATTGATAACCCCCGTTGAGAAATATTCATCATGGATTAAGGGTTGATATATCAAAAACCCCCCATCCAATTGATTGGATAGGAGGTGTCAAACGCGACAAAAAGCGGCGATATCCCCATACACTAAAGATATCAATCCCTTTTTGTAACGATAAAAAAGCCGACACTAATCCTATCCAATAAACATCTCTTCGTGATGGATCGTTTTTGGGAATAGGATTAGTAAATCATTGGCCTTCCTATCATCCTTTCACACTTAATCGTTTGAATTGTATCACGAAGCGTAAAACCAAAACAAGTGGCCATCGATCTGACCCTGTTACTCCTCTCCATTGATTAGCAGACCACCAAAACTGTGTACACGGAGGGATCGGTCAGTGGGAAGGACCACCTGCCTGCCCCGTATCACTTTTAACAACATCTTTGCCTATATCATAGGAAACTCCAAATGATTCCAACAGATCGATTCAATAACAAAAATCTCCTCACTCACTTAGAAACCTTCCCCATTCCCACCCCGTACCGAGCCAGACGTTTCAACACACAAACGCCGTAAGTGGATAGGGTTAGCTCCTGTTCAACCAACTGTCCGTCAAGCACATCGGTATAGTTGTCGTCATCCAATAAAACAGTTCGCTCTTCTTCGCTGAAGTTTAATAGAAAGATATAATCGTGCGTTCCATCTGTTCGCAGTTGTGCGGTTACACCGGGCGGCAAATCCGTTGGGATCACTTGCGCGATGTCGTGTTGTTGCATCAGTTTGGTCAAAAAATCGGTATAAAATGGTTCCTTGTTGCGAGAGGCAACATAATACGCTTTTCCTTTTCCGTACGTATTCACCGTTAAAGCGGGGCGACCGGCATAAAAATCACGCTCATACACCGCCAATGCTTCTGCTCCTTCCAGATGGATCAGATCACACAGTTCATGGGCTTCATAGGTGCCGTTCAGCCCCAGTTTGTTGCCCCCTGTCATCATAATTCCATTGCGATCCCAATTATAAAGGCTGTCGATTTCCTCTGAGCGAATACCGAGGGTTTTGCGTAGAGGCTCCGGAAATCCTCCCAAAAAACAAAGATCGTTTTCATCGACAATCCCCGACCAATAAGTGGTAACAAACGTGCCCCCTTGAGCGACAAACTGTTCAATCTTTTCCGCCACACCAGGGCGAAGCATATACAACATCGGGGCGATGATCAGCTTATAGCGGGAAAAATCGATATCCATATCGATCACATCCACCGAGATTCCCTGCTCCCACAAGGGTCGGTAGAACTGTTTTACTGTTTCTTCATAATGAATCCCACTATTGCGCGGGCCTTTGGCATCTTCAATCGCCCAGCGGTTTTCCCAATCAAAGATGATCGCCACTTCCGGTTTGACGGTGGTTCCCACCACATCGGACAGTTTCTCCAACGTCTCGCCGACATGGGTCACATCCTCGAATACCCGTGTATCGTCTCTGCCGTCATGATCGACGACGGCACCGTGAAACTTCTCAAAGGAACCGCGACTTTTGCGCCATTGAAAGTATTGCACGGTATCGGAACCGTGGGCCACCGCCTGGATGGAGGACAACAAGTGCATACCAGGTCGCTTTAATTTGCTAATCGCTTGCCAGTTGGTCATGCTGGGCGTACTCTCCATCAGCATAAACGGCTGACCACCTTTGAGCGAGCGTTTGATATCATGAACGAATGCGATCGCCGGTGCCAGTGCCGTCTCCCCTTGCTCACCGTGCCAGGTGGGATAGGAATCCCAGGAGATTACATCGAGCAGGTCGACAAATTTCCAATAGTTTAATCCGACAAACATGGTCATAAAGTTGGTGGTAATCGGCAAATCGGGGTTCTCTTTGCGCAATGGCGCAATCTCATGGTGGCAGAAGTCAACCGTCTGATCGGTGACAAAGCGCTTCCAATCCAGGTTGAGGCCGTGAACGCCATCCTCACCATGGGGAGCGGGGGACTCAATCTGTTCCCAGTCGGTATAGGTATGGCTCCAAAAATGTGCCCACCAGGCGTGATTCAGCTTTTCCAACGTTCCATATTTTTTCATTAGCCACTGCCGAAAAGCCCCTTGGCAATAATCGCAATGGCAGTCTCCACCGTATTCATTGGAAATGTGCCAACCGATTACCGCCGGGTGATGGGCGTATCGCTCCGCCAGCTTTTGGTTGATGATAGCTACTTTTTCGCGATAGACGGGAGAGGTAAAGCAATGGTTGTGGCGCTTGCCGTGTAAATTGCGCACCCGATTCGCTTCTACCCGCAGCACCTCCGGATATTTTGCCGACATCCAGGCCGGTCTGGCGCCGCTGGGAGTAGCCAAAAAAGCGTAGATCCCGTTTTCGGCAAAGGTATCCAGCACCCGGTCCAGCCATGCAAAAGTAAAGTGCCCTTCCTCGGGTTCCAGTGAAGACCAAGCGAAAATACCGACGGACATCACATTGCAGCGGGCTTTTTTCATCAAACGGATATCCTCTTGTAACACCTCCGGATACTCCTGCCACTGATCCGGGTTGTAGTCCGCACCGTGAAGCATATGCGGCACTTTTGGGCTAATCGGTGGATACGCCATTTTGTTTCCCCTTTCTTTTACGAATCATCGATGAGATTCTGGAGGTAATCGAGATCGATTTCCCCGATTTTACCCAATCGGAATCGACCCCTCCCTCCAATCGCCATGCTTAAACTGATTGCAGTGCGAGACTTGGGAACGAAGTGACCATAGCGTGACTTGTGCTGTGAAGTGCAGTGCGAGACTTGGGAACGAAGTGACCATAGCGAGACTTGTGCTGTGAAGTGCAGTGCGAGACTTGGGAACGAAGTGACCATAGCGAGACTTGTGCTGTAAAGTGCAGTGCGAGACTTGGGAACGGAGTGACCATAGCGAACTGCTACTGTAAACCCGCTTTTTCTCTAGAGGTTACCTACCCTTTGGTACTGCCGGCGGTTAACCCCGAAATCAGGTATCGCTGCAGGAAAAGATAGATCAGTGAGACCGGCAGGGCGATCAACACCGCTCCTGCGGCAAACCGGGTAAAGTTATTGGAAAATTCATCGTTGATAAATTGAAACAACCCCACGGCCAACGTGTACTTCTCACGGCTGTGTAAAATGATCGATGGCAGGATAAAGTCAAGCATCGGCACCATCAGGCTAAACAGGGCCACAATCGCCAAAATCGGTTTCGCCAAGGGGAGCATAATTTTTAGGAAAACGGTCAGATGCCCCGCTCCATCTATCCGTGCCGCTTCGTCCAATTCCCTTGGAATCGTGTCGTAATACCCTTTTACCAGCCAAGCGTTAAAGGGAATCTGCATCCCAATGTAAATCAAGATGAGTCCGGTCAAGGTATCCAACAACCCAATCAGATTTAATAGGATGTAGAGGGCAACCATCGCCATCATCACCGGAAACATTTGCAGCAACAAAAACAGATACAGCCCGCTTTTCCGACCGACAAACTCATACCGGGACACGGCATAAGCGATCAAGGCGGTGATCACGGTGGAAAAAAAGGCGGTACAAACCGCGACGATCAAGGTATTTTTGTACCAGATCAAGTAGTAGCTGTTGGGGTCGGTAAACAGCCAGCGGTAATGTTCAAAGGAAAAGTTTTGCGGAATGATGGAAGAAGAATACAAGCTCCTGCCGGCGTTTAACGACATGCCGACCGCCCACAGCAACGGGTAGAGGATAATCACGAACATGACGGCGAAGATGAGGTAGATCCCCATCACTTCCAGCCGTGACTTCCATTTTTGCTGCATCAGAGATTCCCCTCCTCTTGGAACGATCGGGTTCGTCTAAACTGAAAGAAAGCAAAGATCGAGACGATCAACCCGATAATGATCGAGATGGTTGCCGCCATACTGTACTGCTGATTATTGAAGGTCAGCTGATACACCCAAGAAATCAAAATATCCGTCCCGCCTGCCGTTTGACCTCGAACCGCCGGTCCCCCCTGATTAAAGAGATAGATGATGTTAAAGTTGTTAAAATTGGTAGTGTATTGAATGATTAACAGGGGTGCGGTAGCATACAGCACATGCGGCAGCGTAATATAGCGAAATTTTTGCCACCTCGTCCCGCCGTCCACATCGGCCGCCTCATACCATTCGCTTGAGATGCTTTGTAACACCCCGGTAAACAGGGCAAAAACGAAGGGATAGCCCAACCAGGTTTGAATGACGATCAACGCGATTTTAGTGTAAAAGGGGTCGGTCAACCACGGCAATCCTTCCCCCAACAAGGGAATCATGATATCGCGGTTGATGGCACCGAAGGTATCATTAAACATGGCGGCAAAGATCAGAATGGAGACAAAACCGGGCACCGCCCACGGTAAAATGAGAACGGTTCGAATCAACTTTTTAAACTTGACCCGCTTGTCATTCACCAGTACTGCTAGAAAGAGGCCCAGTGTAATTTGCAAGGTGGTTGCGACTACCGTCCACACTACGGTCCAGGAAAAAACGGTAAAAAAGGTTTGCTTCCAGATCGGCACCGTCACCAACTGGACAAAATTATCAAACCCGACCCAATCCACCAGATTACGCGGTGGTGAGTGATACAGATTGTAATTGGTAAAGGCGAGCAATACGGCAAACAATAACGGAAAAATGACGACGAAGATCAGCATAAAAAATCCCGGCATCGTCAATAGATAGGGAAAGCTGCGCTCATATCCCGCTCGAATGGACTCCATCAACCGTGGAGCCTGCCAACCGTCCCGGATTTTTTGGGCTTGTCTGTAGGCGTCTAACACATTCATCACGTACAGGAAAATCGCAATGGTCAGCAACAACAATGCCAGGATGCCGTAAACGAGCAAATAGATCGAATGGTCAGTCCCCGGAATCGTTCCCAGTGTGCAAATGCCCCATAATCCGAGATTGATAAAATCGGCAAATGCGATCAAAAAAGAAGCCTGGATGATGAGAAAAGCGATGCCTTTTATATATCGTCGGTTATACAGCTGGCCGAGGCCGGCAAACAGGATGGACAGAACCAGTGCCACCCTCGGACGATGGGACCGCGGTATCTTCGTTGACAAGTGCCTCACCCCATTTCCACAACCGCGAGATGGAATTCCTCCCCATCTGATTCCTCAATGTCCTGCCGCTGCAATATCCTGTCGAATATGATCAACCGCTTCATCTAGCACTTCTTGCATATCGTCCTCCTTCACGATAAAGGAGAGTGCATCATCCATCGGCCCCCAAACCTGGGCCATTTCCGGAACGTTGGGCATCGGAACGCTGTGGGGAATTTGAGCTATAAACCCATCATAAATGGGATCGTCAACCGCCTCCCATGCCCCTTCCCGTGCCGGAATTTCACCGCTGACTTCAAAATAGGTTTGGCTGCTTTCTTTGTTGCTCAGATACAGTGCCAAATCGGTCGCCCATTCCGGATATTCCGAATAATAAGAGACCAACCACGCTTTGACACCGGCAAAAGTGGGTATGACTTTACCGTTTACTTTTGACAATGGCGCCGTTTTAATCCGATCACCCAGCGCACCGCCGTAAATCGCGGTATTCCACGGTCCACTGATATTCATGCCCACTTTTCCTTCGCTAAACAACCCATCCATTACATCAACAGTCAAGGCTTCCGGAATCAACCGCTTCTCATACAGTTCCTTAATCGAAGCAGCACCCTTAACTGCCCCTTTATTGTTTAAGCCGATATCATCGGGATTATATTCACCCGGTTCACCGCCGAAGATATACCCTCCGTGGGCACTGATCAGAGAATAGCCATAATAAAACTCAGGCGCCATCAGAAAGCCGTATTCATCTTGCGAAGGATTCGTCAAATCTTCCGCGATCTCCACCAGTTCCTCCCATGTTTTTGGAGGATTTTTCACCAAATCGGTATTATAGTAGAGTGCCAGTGTTTCAACGACGAGGGGAGCACCATACAATTCCCCGTCAAAAGTAAAAGCTTCAAGGGCCGTCTCACTGTAACCGCTCCGCACATCTTCCTCTATTTCCAATGGGATCGCCAATCCCCGTGCTACAATATCCCCCAAGGGATCATGAGGTTGAAAAAAAACATCCGGACCGTTTCCGGCAGGACCAGCAAGAGCCAGCTTATCCACCTGATCCGGTAAAGCCACCCGATCAAGCACAATCTTGATGCCGGTCTCTTCCGTATATCGCTGTGTCATCTTTTTCAGTGCTTCAACCTGTTCATCTTCATCATTGACCCAGACTACCAACTTATCCGGCTTTTCATCCTTCGTCCCGTTCCCCGCTTCACGCTCCGGCGCACATGCCGCCAGCACAAGCGACAAGATCAGGACCATGGACATCAACCAAACCATACGCCTTTTTACCATATTGACACCCCCTTCATTCTACTTATATTTTAAGCGCTTTCATTTTGGTGTGCATATGAAATAACGCATCAATCATATAAGAATATGAAACTGATAGAAGAATCGACCAAGCACAGAGGCTCAGTCGATCCTTCTGATTGAAATCACCCAACGGAAGTCCGAGACCTCGGCTGAATAGGAGCTGGCTTCGCCAATGAACAGGCCTGCGGGGGTGTACCTGTTTTTGGCCATGAAGCGTTATTCGACAAATCCGTCCATCGCTGCTGTCGGTCTCCCGTCGCTCCTCCAGGCTCCTTTGTTATATCCGCCGTTGTATCCGGGATAGGCCTGTGGTTCCCAGTAGAAAACACCGAGGCCGCACTGGTTGGGGAGGGATCGGGTTTTGGCGATAATATCGGCGATAAATGGTTTTGCTTCCGTTTCCCGATCATAGTCCATCCCCACTTCTGAGACGACGATTTCCTTCCCGTAACGATTGATCATGTCTCTCATATTGGCCAATGCCTGCTCATTGATCTGCCGCCAATTCTCATGAGAGGGATACAGCGAGACGGCGATAACGTCAAATTGGGCGCCATTGTCGATTAAGCCGCCGATGTTCCAGCGGAAGAGCTCATTGTCATAGCCATTAGCCAGATGAACCACGGTTTTTGTATTTGGACTGACCGACTTTACCGCTTGATGTCCGGTATTCACCAACCAAGCATAATTACGCATATTGGTCGAAGCGCGGCCGTCTTCCCACAACATGCCGTTATTGGTTTCATTCCCGATCTGGACCCAGTCCGGCGTCACCCCCCGGCTCTGCATGGTAAACATCACTTGACGCGTATAGTTCCATACTTCATCCATCAGTTCCTGAAAACTGTAACGCTGCCATGCTGCCGGTTTGTACTGCTTGCCGGGGTCCGCCCAGGAATCGCTGTAATGCAGAGTCAACATGACACTCATCCCGAGATCGGAAGCCCGTTTGGCGAGGTCGGCGGCTCGCTCGGCATTCATGTACCCATTGGCATAATCATTGTTGGGATGAACAAACACCCGGATACGAACGGAGTTAATCTGATAGTCATCCCTTAATATCTGCAAGATGTCCCGTTCCCGTCCAGAACGATCCCGCCACACGTAACCTTGGGCCTCCATGCCCGGAACCCAGCTGATATCCGCCCCTTTGGCAAAGGCCGGTGCTGCTTCAGCTTTCTCCAAAGAGGCATGGATCGGTAGCAATGAGAAACTTAAAACAAAAACCAACAGACAACTGATTTTCCCCTGCAAAAAGCATCTCCCTCCCTCAATCGCCTCAATATAGAAAGCGCTTACAAAGTGAGTGCATCTCACATTATAAGCGCTTTCATTGATGTGTGCGTATCAAATAGTTCTTTAAAAATGTAAAAATATGAATCACCTGTCTCCCATCAAGCATCACGTATGTAAATCGCGATACTTTTTAGGAGTAATTCCTTCCTTTTTGCGAAAGGTAGCGACAAAATGACTCAGGTCACGAAAACCGACCAACTTAGCCACGTTTTTTAACGGAATTTCCGGATTGGAAACGAGAATCTCCTTGGCTTTGCGAATCCGAAGCTGGATGAGAAAGGAATAGGGACTGATGCCAAAGGCATTTTGAAAGATCTGATTTAAATATTGCGGGCTCATCCTGGCGTAAGCCGCCATCTCATCCAGGCTGATCGGTTGTGCAACCTCCGCTTCCAACCATTCCACCAACGGACGAATACGATCATAATGGCTGGAGAGGGAGGATTGGTTGTTAATTTTTCCGTATTGCTTCAACATTATCAAGAAGTAATACAAATGGGCGGAGGATTCTAGGCGTGAAAACTCCGAGTCCCGTTCAACCATCTGTAGCATCTCAAACACGATCTTAGAAAAAGGAAGGGGTTCCTTTTCCTCATACACGGCAGAAAAATGGATCCCCAATCCGTTTAAAATGGATGGCACCGCTGCTCCTCCAAAGGTGACATACACGGTGGTCCACTGTGATCCTACGGTAAAATAAGAATGGGGTGTATAAGGGAGTAACAGAATCCCTTTCCCCAGCGATAACACCCATTCATGTCCCCCAAAGTGAAACCGCCCTTCCCCCGCAAGCGTTTGTAACCAGTGATAATAGGGATACCCCTCCGGGCGCGTAAAATCCTGCTCCCTGGGATTATAGCCGATACTCTCGATAAACAATGGAAAGGTGTTTTCTGACACCGAAAAGGTATATCGCTTTTTAACACCGTCCATTGGAACCCTCCATCGATTCGGATTTAGATTGGACTACTGACATCTTAATTAAGTTAATTCTTTATTGCTTTTATAAATCTGATAGCTAAAAAAGGGACTATATGTAAGCTTAAATAAATCGGTACAAAAGCTTTAGTCATTATTCTGATTTCAACACCCATTGCAAAAAAAGATAGATAGTATATCAGTACGTTTATTAAGATCGAGACGATTAATATCAGGAATCCAGGCTTTTTTAAGCCGACCCATATTCCTGATATTACGGATAATAACGGTAAACCTAAATATAACACTCCAAACACTATCATCATTTTTTATCTCTCCTCAGAATGAAGTAATGTTAAATCTTGAACCAGTGTTTCACGAATTTTTGGGAGCAATATTTCCCGTTTAAGATTCCATGTTTTCTTATCATATACCCCAATAACGCCTGCATGATCATTACTCTCCAATTGAGTTAGAGCATAGATATAGCGATGATCCGCTCGCACTTTAAATACGGGGTGTTGGATATCAACCGTTTCAGTTACCGTCAATCGTTTTTTGTCCATGATTGTAATCTTATTAGAAGCAACATGTGTAATTAGGAGCCTATCGTTATCTACTAAAATATATTCTGGATTCTTGGTTGGAAGCTCCACATATTCTATTTCCAACGTCTTCTGATCAACAACTGTTAATTCAGTGGCATTATCCGTTCCCGTAATAATCAATTTTCCATGTATCTTTTTCATATCATTCGCTACGCCATGTTTTAAAGGTAGTGTCTTAACCAATTTATCCAACTTTCTATCCACAATATATAATACGGTTTTTTCTTCATCGATTAGATCTGCAAAGGAATAAACATATTTCTCATCAAAACTGACTAATCGGTTAAATCCATCCAGTTCTAATCGTGTTACATTACTTCCCTCAGAGATTTCTAACGTACCGTAGTCGTAACCAGTATTATATGTTACAACTTGAACATCATCTTCTTTTATAAGATATATAGGATCTTCCAGTGAATCAATGGGACGAACGGATCCATCTTGTGCAATCTGAATCACCCTTTCACCATACTCAGCAGGTAAAAAATAATTTCCTTGGTTATCTTCACGAATACTAAATATGCCGTGCTCTTTTAACCGTAAACGTGAATGAATATCCTTTCCTTCTAAATCGAAAACCACATATTCCGACTCTTCTTTAAGTGCATCGGAATATACAACTCCAAAAAAGCCCTCTTGTAGATTTAGAGTATCCTTGTTCTCTGAACATGCGTATAAAAAAAGGGAATGAACAGTAACAAAAGAACCATAGATAAGTATTTTGTTTCCATTTTTATCACCTTCACGATTTACAACAGGCGGAGATCATCTCCGCCTGTTGATATTTAAGATCAGCTAACCTTTTGATTGACACTCCACACGGCTAAAGCCGTGGGATTCTTGAGTCGTTTGCGTCCGCAGTCCATTTCCGTTTTAGACAACGCTCAAGTTCAGGGTTGTGTCATCACCCCGACCCATGCAGTTAGAAATGTACCCGCATGGGCCGCGTACCTGTTAGCAGTACGCTAGGCTAAACCGTGGGCTTTCAATCAGCGAAATTCCGTATCCAATTCGAACCCTTGGTCCATCAGATATGACACTCCTATCCTTGCCCCGTAATACGACCTTATTTCTTCCCCGTCAGGGTAAAGGTTTTTCGAAAGTCACCACTCTTCACCGTTAGGGTTACGGTTCCTTCCCGTTGAAAGCGGATGGTTTGTTCCTCGGAATCGTAACGAGCAATCTCTTGTTGACCCTTTTTTTCCTCTCCATCGACGATCAGACCATCGGAACCGTGCACACGGAATGTAGCGGGATAGGCCAACGGGAAGGTCCACCCTTCCGCCTGTATCCCCTTCAACGGTAGTGATACCGTTTTACCGACGGGAAACACCTCCCGCTGCAAGGTGACATCCTCTAAAATCGGGCGAATCTCCGCCAATAGCCAGGGTTCATTCTCTTTTTTTGTTCCCTTTGCTCCGGCTTGTACGCCAAAGACACCATAGCTGTAAAAACCACCATCCTCCGCAGCTCCGTATAAGGCTTTGCCCACCGGTCCCATGATGATGTGGGGAATTCCGTCCAGTTGGTCCACATGATTCACATGGGCGTGAGCGGTGATCATCTCCGCCGGTTTGCCGCTCTCTTCGCGAAACTGTGTCAGCAGCGATTGCAACAGCTCCGCCTCTTTTCCATCGCTAAACTGGGAGTTTTGCGCCGGCGAGGGATCACGCAAGGGATGGTGCCCTACGATCACCAATTGCTGCACCGCTGGTTCCTCTTGCGCGTGCTTTAGCAGTTGTTTGAAGCGAGTCCACTGGCCCTCATCACTTTCCCGCAGGCCACCAAGCGATGTATTGGTCAGGATAAAACGGGTGCCTTTGTGGACAAAGCTGTGAAAATCGGCATCCGGGCCAAACACATCAATAAAATTGTCCAGATTGCCGCTGCCATAGGTTTCATGATTGCCCGGTGTGACATAGTAAGGAATATCCAAATGTTTCTCAATCAACATTTTGACAAAATGATAATCCTCACGCTGATCCGTATCGACCAAATCGCCGTTAAAGACGACAAAATCCACCTCTTCCTCGGCAATCGTGCTTAGAGCTCGTTCAAAGTTGCGTACCTCTTTGCTGTCGGAGTGGGCGCTGACGATATGCATATCGTTCATCACGGCGTATTTCCATCGGTTATCCGGTAACTCTCCCTGTTGTAACACCATCGGATGGTGAGGGATTTCTGGTTTCTCCAGTTCCAACCCCTCCGCCACATGGACAGTCACATCATCCAGCAGGATATAGCCCCTGTCTTGCTTGTTTGCATCCGGTTCCACCAAGTAGATTTGATCCAGCTGAATCGGGTATTCTACTCCCGCGGGAATTTCCGTCTCTACCCGTTTCCACCCGTCCCAATCCACATTTCGAGCGAGGTCGAGGGTATGATAGACGCCTGCGGCATCCTTGATGCGGGTGCGGAGCCAATGACCGTTTGCCTCATCACCATACGCGTCGACGCTGATTTTTTTTACATCCCCCTGTAACTCCAGCGGCCCTTGTGGCGGTATAGCATACACGGCACGGGTCCGGGTGGACATGGTAAAGTCATAGTCAAGCCGCAGTGCTTGTCCCTCACGCCCTGGAGCCTCCACATAGGAAAGCCCCCCTTCCACTTCAGCGGGAACCTTGGAAAATTGCCAGGGCGAGGTGGAATCGTCAAAGTTGTCCACCCCTCGTTCCTCTAATCCCACCGTTATCCCCACTTGCGTACGCAATTTTCCAACCTGGGCGGTCACGACCGTCGCCCCTCGTTCCACTTGCGGAATCACGTTAAAGGAGCCGTCTTCATCAGGTTTAATTTGAACCACATCGGTATCGTAGTCCAACTGAATATCCCGGGGTTCGATAAAGGTTTGATATCCTTCTTCATCTTTGCCGGTTACCAGAAAGCGGGCATTTTTTCCCTTTTCTACGCCGATCGTCCCCGGTTCGATCGCCAGTAGAACCGGCTTGCCGAGGACATGGACATCCCGCTGCGACTTCACTCCACGATATTCTACCTGCACCTGACCTTTGCCCGGACGATTTCCTCGCAATGCCGCCCCTTGAAACGATCCTAATTCGTCAGGATCGACCGTCCATTTCAATTTTTTATCCTCCAGGGACAACGGGGCATAAACAGTATCATAAGCATAGGCACGAAATGTTCGGGTTAAACCGGAAAAGACACGCTCTGATGACGCCTCTACCCGGAAGCCCTTCAATTTACCGGTTCGGGCTTCATTCCAGATCCCGATCCCGTTGGGGACCGGTCGCTCCTCCCCATCCGAAGGAGTATTAATCAGGCGTAATCCCTTCATTCCCTGGGAGCGTGCAACCATCGTCGTCGATCCACCACCATCCAAATTGAGGGCGTTCCAAGCCCCCTTCTCTTTCATCCAGGTGGCCAACTCCTTCAAGCTCATTCCCCGGCTCGCCTGTGAGCGCCCATCCACCGCGACTAGAATCATCTCCTTGCCGTCACGGCTGAAACCGACAGCAGTCCGAGGGTGAATCGGACCATCGTCGGAGGTTGCCACTTTCCCGTCCTTTACCAACCAATCCCCACCACCCACGGCAAACAGCAGATCGCGATGATCCGGTTGGGTTTGGTAATCGATTGTGATCGATGTACCTTTGGAAAGCGGTCGCAAAAAATCACCTGCTGGCCCAAAGCCGCTCAACACTGTTTCCCCTGCTTGCAAGGGTTGGTGAAAAACCTCCCCTTCCCGCTTATCCACTACGATCCCGTCCTGGATTCGCACTTCCACTCCATCCTCCCGCGCCAAGTGTTTGCGCGAAGCTTGTCCCCATTCCGCCGTGTATAGTCCCAATTCTCCCGCTTGTAATGACGGGGCATTGATGGAGCCGAGGTGATAGGTGTCTCCTTCCGCGGTTACCGTCCCCTGTAGCAACAACTGGCTAATCTGACCCAACCGCTCTTTGCTGACAGAGGCAGCCATTCGCTCGCCACCGCTTTTTAACAATTCGCCTGCACGCACCTCCGCACCCAGTGCCGCCTCCGTGTTGTTGATATCAAAAAAATCGCCGTTCACCCCTGCAATCGCACCGCTTTCCTCCATCTGCTGACGCAACGGCGCCGATGCCGCCACTGCTCCCGCCGTCAACAAGTCCGTCTGTACGCTCTCCTCTGATAAATCCACCTGCAAAACGGCTCCTTCCATCCACCCCTGAGTATCAAAGCGGTTAAACTGAGTGAGACGAATACCAGAAGCGATGATTTCCTCCGTACTTTCCTCATGGATGATGGAAACCGCATCCGATGTAGCCCTCGTTAGACTAACTTCCTGCGTCTTCTCTCCCGACTCATGGACCGGAGGTTGGCCCCAGGCCGACACCGGAGAGAGCAACAGTATCAATACCAGCCAAAGAATAAACCCTTTTTTCCCTCGCATCGTTCTTCCTCCTTTCATACTCTCATTGAATGACATCCGTTCAAAGGAATTGTGAATAGATGAATTTTTTTCCGTAAATGATTCTTGAGTTTAACAAACTTTCAAACAACGGTACTCGACTTTTTCCTCATGTGGTCGAGCACAACTATATATAGGAGATTATTATCTACAGGCTCTTTATTTTCCTTCAATCGCTCTCGCTCGATCACCCTTCCTATTTCCCATAAAAAAAAATCGCCTCCCGGCGACTCTCCTACTCTCCATGCCGTGGTGCGGTTGGGTCACAACCGGGGGCGTGAACATGAGAGACTTGCGATAATTTTATGAGGTAGTAGCACTCCTCCCGCGCCATATGATCTGCCATCAGAGGGGCAAGCACCCCTAAAGCCTGATTGGTGAGGCGCAGCTCCTCGATTTCTCCCAGGAATCGTTGAAACACTGCAATCTCCAGCTCCACTTGGCTGTTAAAGCGATCCAAAGCAGGAAAGTTACTAAGATTGGTGCGCATATACCCTGCTAATTCCACTGCTTTCAAGTAAAATTGCTCAAAATGGGTAGTAAAGCGGTGGCTTTTTTTCTTCAGCCCTTTTTCGACTGCATCCAGATTGCCCTCGATTGCTCCCGCATGCCCTGCTGCATCCAGCAACCATACCAGATGGTGATGAAGCGGGTTTTGTAGAGGCGGCGCCTCTCCGCGATTCAGATGGTATAAGAGGCGGATATACTCCTCTACTTCATTTACCATATGGTTGACAAAGGTGGGGGACAACTGCAATTGTATCGATTCGGTCAAATGTCGCCGAATCAGATGCAGCTTAAACGTTCGCATTTGAAGGGAAGCTTGATATGCCTCTTGCGCCAACTGCATCCAACCATCTGTGGATAAAGAACGATGGGCTTGCTGTAACAAATGATCAAAGGTATGGATAAAAGCGATCGCTTTTTGCACCTCTTCTGTTTCAAGCGGTGACAGTGAATCTCGTATAAACCGCCCATGATCCCCCAACACTTGCAGCCAAAACCGATGTTCAAAGGCAGACACACGCTCGTAATCACCCACTTCCATCCCTCCGCAATTCCTGTTCCTCCTATTCTATGAGTGTGATGGATTGTTCATGTTTGATGGAGTGGCAAAAAACGCCGGTTAAAACCGGCGTAGGGGTTGCGAAGCGGGCAACTTTTACGATTGCAGCTCAATTCTTTAGCGGCGGGATTGAAAAAACTGCCACATCATCCCGCTGGCATCCGGTCCCTGCGGATCGGTATACGATCCCGCTGTGCTTCCACCGGACCAAGCGTGGCCCATCCCATCGACGATCACTTTTTCCATGACCACATTTCCCGCCCCGTTTTGATAAAGGTATTTGGTATAGGTGCGACCGTTGGGAACCGCGCCGGGCTGGGTCGTATCCGGCTTGTCGTCGATCCCATTGCCATCAGCGGCCATATCATTGGTACGGGCCCACTGTGATATCACCTGATCACCGTTAATCGGGCGCACGGTATAATCCGCAGTCCCATGGAAAACGATCACTGGTACCACGCGGGCGTAGCTGCCCATGGCGCGGTAAGCGGCTTCCCCTTGCTTCACCGGATCTGGACCTCCGTAGTTCATCGCCATATACGCCCCCGTTACACTGGTGGCTGCTTGATATTCCAAACCGGCACCCACTCCAATCGAGGTAAACACATCCGGGTAAGTGGCACCTAGAATCACGCTCATTGCACCACCGGCAGACAGTCCAGCGACATGGACACGGCTGCCGTCAACAGTGTAACTCCCTTTGATATGGTTCACCACACCGACGATGGAAGCCGGTTCTCCGCCGCCTCTGGCTTGATGGCGGGTTTCAAACCAATTCCAGCACTTGTTGAGGTTGGCTGATGAAGGTTGAGTCGGATAGGCGACAAGAAAGTTTTCCCGCTCTGCCACTTGATTCATCTGTGTACCAGCGGCAAACTGATCTGGATCCTGGGTACAGCCGTGAAGCATCACCACCAGCGGCACCGGTGTCCCTGGGGTATAGCCGTTGGGTACGTACAGTTTATACTGCCGACCGTCCGGTGCCGTCCTTGACTCAAAAGTTGCCGCTTGCGCGGAGTCAAGCGGCGCCATTCCCCACAATAGTGATAAAAGCAAACCGATTGTAACCGCTCTCAAAATTTTGATTTTGCCCATCTTTCCCCTCTCCTTTTATACCCTTGCAGTCCCAGTTACACCAACTGCAAGGGTATCGGATCCAATCACTCGGCAAATCTTAATCCCCTATGATCCCGCCTGGATAACAATGAACAGGTACTACTCCTATATACCTGCAAACTAGATGCCAATCGACTTTTCCCTGTTTGCAGATGATTGGATCCAACAGTTTAGACGCCGGATTTCACTTCACCCCTGACGGAACAGGGATGACGGAGAAGATCCGGCGTCCAAATCTTTAAAGTGATCTCCAATTTTCTGGATTCTACCGCTGATCCGGGCGGCACTCGATACCAGTCGAAACACCCATTCAATCGCTAAGGAGACAAGGCATTTCATCACTAATAAATCCATTAGGTTACATCAAGCTTTTTACTTCTCCTGTTTGAGCAATAATGGTGCAACCCTATCAATCCGATTGGTCCAGATACCACCGCGATAATCCGAGGGTAGGCGCTCCAAATCTTGCGGTGTATCAAATCCGCTGGAAAAATCACCACCGTCGCCGACAAGGATGACACGTGTATCGACTCGATCCATACGGTTCAGGAAGCGATCGGGCCATCCCCACAGCCATGGTGCGATATTTTCGGGAATATGCAACTGTGTTTGCTCACAAGCCTCCGGTACGATTCCCGTCCAGCCGATGGCGATATAAGGGAGAAGGCAGCTCTTCATGGAGGCTTTAGACATCACGTGCATATCAGGCAGATGCTCGTTCAAGGCGGCGATCGGTTGGTCACCGCCGTAAACCGTCAGACGTTTGCGTTCATCGGGGGACAAGGCGGATAAATGCTTCGCCAGCTGCTCCCCTTCCGCGGGATCGTCACTTTTGATATGGATGAGAAAGGATTGATCCGGAAAAGTCTCTAGCACCTCATCAAGGGAAGGCATCAGTCCAACCCCTTTACCGCGAAAGGGATAGGTTTTTCCACCGTCTGCGCTGTAACCGTAACCGATATCCAGCTTCTTCAATTCTGCCAGCGTATGCGTCCGTGTCTCCCCAGTTCCATCGGTGCGACAATCCAACGTCCAATCGTGAAAAACGGCAAACTGTCCATCTGTCGTCGGATGGACATCAAACTCAACCACATCAGCACCAGCGGCAAAAGCCGCCTCCATCCCTGCAATCGTATTTTCCAGATAAGGGTGGTCCGGGGGATGGATGCGCGTTGCCGTACAGGTATCGTTTGTCACCCCGTCTAGATCAAAGGTTTGGCCCAATCCGCGATGAGCCAGCAAAAGCGGCTCGCCGGTCTGCGGCTTGGCGAAAATAGAACTGTTATTCATATAGATAAAGACCAACAAGATGATCATGCACCACAATAACTTACTTCTCAAACTTTTGCGTATCAATCGCTTGATGCGTTGTGATTTTTCCATTTCTCCCTCCTGAGTAGCTTTCAGAGATTTTATCCATACGACTGATCGAGAAGCCCTCTATTTTAGAGTAATAATGATAACATCTCCTAAAAAGGGATAAGTACAAATGTATCTGTCCCCTTTCCAGAGTTCAAATAAAAACCTTTCCTTTCTCTTTTTCTTGTTGTCAAAATGGAAAAACCCCGGTCGGTTTCGACCAGGGTTGAGGTTGTACTTTGCTTTATCCGATGGAACCTTCCATCTCCATCTTGATCAGACGGTTCATCTCGACCGCGTATTCCATCGGCAGCTCTTTGGTGAAGGGTTCGATAAAGCCCATCACAATCATCTGTGTCGCTTCCTCTTCCGAGAGACCACGGCTCATCAGGTAGAAGAGCTGTTCCTCGGACACCTTGGAGACAGTCGCTTCATGCTCCAGGGTAATATCGTCGTTTTTAATTTCGTTGTAGGGAATCGTATCGGAAGTGGACTGATCGTCCAGAATCAAGGTATCACACTCGATCTTGGCTTTGGAGCCGGTCGCGTTCTTACCGAAGCTGGAGAGGCCGCGATAAGTCACCTTGCCGCCTTGTTTGGAGATCGATTTGGATACGATCGTCGACGTACAGTTGGGAGCGAGAGCGGTTACTTTGGCACCGGCGTCTTGATGTTGCCCTTTACCGGCAACGGCGATGGAAAGAACGTCCGCTTTGGCTCCTTCGCCTTTCATAATGACGGCGGGGTATTTCATCGTCAGCTTGGAACCGATGTTACCGTCCACCCACTCCATATGAGCGCCTTTTTCCGCTACGGCCCGCTTGGTCACCAAATTGTAGACGTTGGGGGACCAGTTTTGGATAGTGGTATAGCGGCAACGGGCATGATCTTTGACGATGATTTCCACGACCGCGCTATGCAAGGAGTCGGTACTGTAGATCGGTGCCGTGCACCCTTCCACATAATGGACAAAGGATTCGTCGTCGCAGATGATCAAGGTGCGCTCAAACTGCCCCATGTTCTCGGAGTTAATGCGGAAGTAGGCTTGTAGCGGCACTTCGCACTTGACTCCCTTGGGCACATAGATAAAGCTACCGCCGCTCCACACTGCACTGTTCAATGCGGCAAACTTATTATCCGAAGGCGGCACCACAGTCCCGAAATACTCCTTCACCAGCTCGGGGTATTCCTTGATGGCGGTATCGGTATCGCAGAAGATGACGCCTTGCTCTTCCAGCTCTTTTTGCATATTGT